>NZ_BAABBE010000012.1:0-263441 GCF_039537795.1 Lentzea roselyniae | reverse complement strand
ACGGCTCGATTCGTTCCCACAGGTCGTCGGACACGATCCATGGTGGCTGCTCACCCTTCCTCACCGCACCATGATCAACGATCAAGAACTGGCATGCAAACAAGCGATCATTTGTTAGGACCTCTAAAGGACGTAGCGTGTGCCGAGCCTCTCCCACAGCACGCCCTGGTGCGTCGCGGCCCACGCCTTCAACGGCGCGAACTGCCGCTCTCTCGGTCCACCCGTCAGAAAATGGCCGCGTGACTGCAACTTCAGCACGCCGGAGGAGTCGAAGCTGATGCCCGCGTTGGCGCCGTCGAGCTTCTCCTCGACGACGAGGTGCCGTCCCGCGATCGCACGGAACGGCACCTGGTCGAGGTCCTCGTCGCCCGGTTGCAGGCGCGAGCCCTCGAGGTGGGGCGTTCGCGGGTACTTGCGCAACATGCCTCAATTTGTATCCCGTCCGAGTACCCGGTCGCTAACGGTTTACGCCGGACCGATGGTTGATGACGAGGTGCCGTCCCGCGATCACGCGGAACGGCACCCGTCTTGTAACCCGTCCGAGCGCCCGCTCGCGAACGGCTTACGCCTGACCGACGAACACCGCCTTCTCGGAGTTGAAGCTCGGCTCGAACACGAGCTGCATCTCACCGGGCTGCGCGCCCACCGAGTACGAGACCTCGTAGGTGTAGGTCTTGCCGGGCAGCACAGTCGCGTTGTCGACAGTGCTGTTACAACCCCCGCTGGTGTCGAACACCTTCGGAGCCTTCTGCTCGTTGAACTGGGCGTCGTTGCCCAGCGACAGCAGCGCGGTCTCGAACGCGGCGCTCGTGCCGTTGGTGATCGTGACCTTGAACTTCGTCCCGCGGACGATGCCCTGCGGTGCCGCGTACTCGCCAGGCGTGCACGCGACGGGCGCGGCGACGTCGACCGAGAGGCCGTTCGCCCACGTGTAGCGCGTGCCCCAGGTCAGAGGTTCGGCAAGCGCTTCCTGGTTCGGAGTCTCGCTCACGACGCCCTGGTCGAGGACATTGTCGAGCTCTTTGACCGCGGACTGCTGCGCCACCACGGTGAAGGCGATCGCCGTGACACAAAGAACGACGCCGATGGCCGCCAGGATCTTGCGCGTGCCGAACAACGCGATGACGCCGAGCACGATCCCGATGAACGCGGCGATCGCGGTGAGGTTGTTGAGGAAGATGACCCACGAGCAGACAACACCGACGATCCCGAGGATCAACGCGGTCCACGCGAGCGCACCGAACCTCGCGGGCTTCTGCGGTGCGACCGGAGGAGGGGCGTAGGCGGGCTGCGTCGAATAGGTCATCACGGCTCCTGGCGGTTGCGAGTGTGACCACGACGTCGATTGATCTGCTTCACCCGTTAGCCGGGTATTGCATCCTCACTCGATCGAGTTACTCGCGGCCCGCCAGCCGACTTCCGAAGGTAGCGCAATGGCTACGATCCGTAGAGGCTTGGTGCTGGATGCCATCCGTGAAAGGAAACTTGCACATGGCACGACGACTCGTCGGATCCCTGCTCGCGGCGATCGCCGCACTCGGCGTCACGACAGCGCCCGCACAGGCCGCCGTCGATTTCACCGGCGCCGTGAAACTCGACAACTGCTCCGGTTCGCTGGTCCGGCTACCGACCTCGACCGCCGCGGACGAGGCGCTCGTTCTCACCAACGGACACTGCGTCGAACTCATGAAGCCCGGCCAGGTGTTCGTCAACACGACGGTGAAGGAGCGCAGGTTCGATCTGCTCGGTGCCTCCGGCTCGAAGATCGCGAACCTGAGCTCGACGAAACTCCTCTACGCGACGATGACCGGCACCGACGCCGCGTTCTACCAGCTCGACACGACGTACGGGCAGATCCAGCAGCAGTACGGCAGCCGCGCGCTGGAGCTGTCGGCCTCGCATCCCGTGGCGAAAACGCAGATCCGCGTCGTCTCCGGCTACTGGAAGAAGATCTACCCCTGCCAGATCGACGGCTTCGTGTACCAGCTCAAGGAAGCCGACTGGACCTGGCGTGACTCGCTGCGCTACACGTCGTCGTGCAACACCATCGGCGGCACTTCGGGTTCGCCGATCATCGACAACGTGAGCGGCAAGGTCGTCGGTGTCAACAACACCGGCAACGAGAGCGGCCGACGCTGCACGATGAACAACCCGTGCGAGGTCAACGCCGCCGGCAGGGTCACCGTCCGCAAGGGCACCAACTACGGCCAGCAGACGTTCGACTTCGTGTCCTGCTTCGGTCCTGGCACGACGCTGGACTTGTCACTGCCGGGGTGCAAGGTCGCGAAGCCCTGATGAGCGAACACCGCGCATGACGAAAGCCGGGACGCCCCTGCAGCGCCCCGGCTTTCCGCTTTCACTACCGCGCCGCGCGGACGATCAGGTCGGCCACGGTCTCCGGGTGGGATACGGCCACCGAGTGCGAGGCGTTGCCGACCTCGACGACGGCGCGGGCGTGGGCGCGCTCGGCCATCCACTTCTGCGCCACGATCGGGATGTTCTTGTCCTTGCCCGCGACCACGAAGTAGGACGGGACGGTGTGCCACGCGGGCTCGCCGGCGCCTTCGATCAGCGCGCTGTCGTTGACCGGCCGCTGCGTCGCCGCCGCGATGGTCGCGTCCCGGCGGGACACGTCGGCCGCGAACTGCTGCCAGTACTTGTCCTGCTGGATCGCGAAGTCCTTGGTGCCGTCACCGAGGTCGATGATCTGCAGTGTGTCGCCCAGTGTGCTGCCGGGGAACTTGTTCGACAGCTCGAGTGCGCTCTCGCCCTTCTCCGGCGCGAACGCCGCGACGTAGACGAGCGACTTCACGTTCGGGTTCCCGAGCGCGGCCTGGGACTGGACCATGCCGCCGTAGGAGTGTCCGGCGAGAACGATCGGACCGTCGATCGAGGCGAGCACCTCGCGCAGGTAGTTCGCGTCGTAGCTGAGGCCGCGCAACGGGTTCGCGACCGCGACTACCGGGAATCCCTTGCGCTGTAGGCGTTCCACTACACCGTTCCAGCTGGACGCGTCGGCGAACGCGCCGTGCACCAGCACGATGGTCGGCTTCTTGGCGCCGGACTTCCCGGCGTCCTCCGCGGCACCGGCACCCGACGGAACAGAAGCAGCCAGGGCCAGCAGCGTCCCAAGAACGGCGAACACCTTACGAACTCGCATTGCTCTCTCACTCTCTCGTCGGCACCGCGGTGACGGTGCATCGTGCTCAATTAGGTCGTGCACGATGTAAGTTACCGGACGAGATACCTCGTGCGCGATGTGTTTCAGGCCACTAGCGCTCGGCGCCGTGCTTGACCCGGTTCAACGCCTTCCTCAGGACGGTGATCTCATCGCTGGTCATGCCGAGCGCCTCGCCGAGGCGGTTGGTCATCTCGGCACCGATCCACCGCAGGTCACGGCCCTTGTCGGTGAGCTGCACGAGCACGGACCGCTCGTCGTCGGGGTGCGTGACGCGCACCAGCAGCCCGCTCTTCTCCAGCCGCTTGATCAACGGCGACAGCGTGCTGTACTCGAGGTCGAGCTCCTGGACGAGTTCCCGGATCGGCCGCGAGTCCCGCTCCCACAGCAGGAGCATCACGAGGAACTGCGGGTAGGTGATGCCCGCCTTGTCCAAGATCGGGCGGTAGAAGCCCGTGACCGCTCGCGACGTCGTGTACAGGTCGAAGCAGAGCAGGTCCGCGACGGTGGGAGTGGCGGCGGACGTGTCGGGAGTGGTGCTCACGGGTTTCAGGCTACTCGGGACGAAACGGCCAAGCGGCGAGATCGGTTACGGGACGTCGCCAGCGTGTTCGGGCCAGGGCAGCACCGTGAGTTCTGGCCACTGTTCGCGCCATCGCCGGGCTTTCGCCTCGTAGACGCTGCGGGGAGCGAGCACGGGATTCGGGCGGACGACGAGGTTGAACACGTCGGCGAGGCCGTGCGGCGCGTAGATCCGCCACCGATCGTCACGGTCGACACGGATGCCGAGACAACAGGTCGTGGCCGCGAACGAGTCGATGGCCGCCTCGGTGGACGTGTACGGCTCGCACGGAACGCCGAAGTGGTCCTCGTACCAGAGGTGCACGCGTGCCTCGTTGCGGATCTCGACGACGGCCGGCAGGTCGCGGAAAACGTGCGCGCCTGCCTGGATGACCTCGTTCTCCGCATCCCAGCCGAGGTCGGAGTCGTCGAAGTAGAACAGGTCGTAGTCCCTGATGCCCTCGGCCGGTGGGCGGCCGGTGACCACGTTCCACACGGTCTGGAACACGCACCCGGCCGTCAGGTACCACCCAGGCAGGCCGAGCTTCGCGGCACGGGCCAGGACCTCCATCAGCACCTCGTTGCGGGCGAGTGCCGCACGAAGTGCGTCGACCTGTTCGTCCACGGGAAGCCGACCGATCAGCACGGCACCGGTCTCACGGCCAGGGCTCGTCCAGAGCCGACGCCTCGTCACCGGCGGCGCGCAGTTCGTCGCGCACCACCCGGTACGCGAGCCCTTCCGCGTAACCCTTGCGCGCCAACGCCCCCACGAGACGGCGGATCTTCGCTGTCTCGTCCACACCGGACATCGTGCGCAGGCGTTTGCGGACCAGTTCGCGGGCCCGTTCCTCCTCCGCCTCACCGTCCACCGCGGCCACGGCCTCGGCCACCACCTCGTCGGCCACGCCCTTGCGGCGCAGTTCCATGGCGAGGGCACGGCGGCCCAGACCGTTGTAGGTGTGGCGGGAACGGACCCACATCTCGGCGAACTGGGCGTCGTCGATCAGGCCGGCGCGGTCGAACTTGCCGAGCACGACCTCGGCCACACCGGCACTGATCCCCTTGCGCAGCAACGCGTCGTGAAGCTCCTGCCGGGATCGGGCGCGAGCGGTGAGCAGCGCGTAGCAGATGTCGCGCGCTTTGCGCTGCTCCTCAGCCTCGTCCAACCTTCTGCTACCTCTTAGAACTCGACCGGCGCGGCGGGAGCCGCTTCTTCGGCGTCGAGGGTGGCGCCGATGCCGAGCTTGTCCTTGATGCGCTTCTCGATCTCGTTGGCGATGTCCGGGTTGTCGCGCAGGAACTTCCGCGCGTTCTCCTTGCCCTGGCCGAGCTGGTCGCCCTCGTAGGTGTACCAGGCACCGGACTTGCGCAGGATGCCCTGGTCGACGCCCATGTCGATGAGCGAGCCCTCGCGCGAGATGCCCTGGCCGTAGAGGATGTCGAACTCGGCCTGCTTGAACGGCGGCGCGACCTTGTTCTTCACGACCTTGACCCTGGTGCGGTTGCCGACGGGCTCGCCGCCGTCCTTCAGGGTCTCGATGCGGCGGACGTCCAGGCGCACGGAGGCGTAGAACTTCAGCGCCTTACCACCGGTCGTGGTCTCCGGGGAGCCGAACATCACGCCGATCTTCTCGCGCAGCTGGTTGATGAAGATCGCGGTCGTGTTGGACGCGCTGAGCGCACCGGTGATCTTGCGCAGCGCCTGGCTCATCAGGCGGGCCTGCAGACCGACGTGGTTGTCGCCCATCTCGCCCTCGATCTCGGCGCGCGGCACGAGCGCGGCGACCGAGTCGATGACCAGGATGTCGAGCGCGCCGGAGCGGACCAGCATGTCCGCGATCTCGAGCGCCTGCTCACCGGTGTCGGGCTGGGAGACCAGCAGCGCGTCGGTGTCGACGCCCAGCTTCTTCGCGTACTCGGGGTCGAGCGCGTGCTCCGCGTCGATGAACGCCGCGATGCCGCCGGCCTTCTGGGCGTTCGCGACGGCGTGCAGGGCGACGGTGGTCTTACCGGAGGACTCAGGACCGTAGATCTCGACGACGCGGCCCTTCGGCAGACCGCCGATGCCCAGCGCCACGTCCAGCGCGATCGCACCGGTCGGGATCACCTCGATCGGGGCGCGGCCCTCTTCGCCGAGGCGCATCACGGAGCCCTTGCCGAACTGCTTGTCGATCTGCGCCAGGGCCAGCTCGAGCGCCTTGTCCCGGTCGGGTGCTGCGGGTGCCATCTTGGGTCCACCTCTTGTCGTCTGCCGTTGCTTCGTCATGTTGGACCTGACGCTACTGGCGGGGTCTGACAATTTCGCGAAGCCGGGGTCGGGGCCACTCTAGCCGAACACGTGTTCGAGCACACGCGACACTCCGAAGGGCCAGCTCAGCGACGATTTTCGGGAATTTCGAACGCGTCGCAGACCGCGAGCCAGACTTCCTTGGCCCCGATCCCCGCCTCCAGAGCCTCGTCGGCGGTGCGTCCGCCGAGCGACGACAGGACGTGGTCACGGGCGATCATCTCGGCCCTGACCTGGCCGAACTCCCCTGCCATGAGCTTGCGGAACATGGTGATGCGCACCTGCAGACACTAACGAACGGGTCTGTGCAGCGATGCGAAGAGGCACACGATCAGCAGCGGCAGCGCGGTGAACCCCACGATCAGCCCGAGCGCCGCGTACGACCACGCGGTGACGACGATCCCGGACACGGCGCCACCAACGGCGCCACCGACGTTCATCACCAGATCGGACAGTCCCTGCGCGGCCGGCCGGTCCTCCACCCGCACGGACTCGGTCAGCAGTGCGGATCCCGACACCAGCCCCGCCGACCAGCCGAACCCGAGCAGCGCCAGTCCCGCGGCGAGCTGCGGAGCGTCGTGCGACGGCGCCATCCCCGCGATCCCGGACGCCGCCACCACCAGCGACGCGCCGATCGCGAGCACCGGCACGCGCCCGAGCCGGTCCGCCATCCACCCGAACAACGGGCTCGCGGCGTACATCGCGGCGACGTGCAGGCTGATCACGATGCCGACCACGCGCAACGACGACCCGGAGTGGTTCATGTGCACCGGCGTCATCGACATCAGCCCGACCATCGCGGTGTGGCACAACATCACTCCAACGAGTGCAAGCCGCGCCATCGGCCCGAGCGATCCCCAGATCCTCAGACCACCGGGTGTGCCTCCGCCAGAGCAGTGCGGAGATTCAACCGGTCGAGTGCTTTTCACGACGACCAACGGGTCCGGCCGCAACCCGAGCTGGATCACCAGCGCCGCGGCGCCGAGCACGAGAGCGGCGAGCAGGAACGGTCCCGCGCCCACCGGCAGCCCCAGCGAAGCAGCCGTCCGCCCGGCGGGATCGGCGAGGTTCGGCCCGATGATCGCCCCGATCATGGCCGCCCACACCACACGGGACAGCTCGCGCGCGCGGCGTTGCGGATCCGCCAGGTCCGTTGCGGCATAACGAGCCGCGTAGTTCGCGCTGGACGCCCCTCCGAACAGGAGGAGCCCCACCAGCAGCACTTGCCACAGCCCGGCGCTCACGGCGACAGCGGCCACCAACGCACCGAGCGCGCCCACCCCGTAGCCGAGGAGGAGCGCGGGCCGACGCCCACGCCGTTGCGCCAGACGGGCACCGGGCAGGGCGAGCAACGCGGCTCCGGCGACGGCCGCGGTCTGCGCGAGCCCGCCGACGGCATCGGATCCGGACAGCGACGCGGCGATCAACGTGCTGATCGCGAGCCCGATCGTCACCGCGGCCGACCCCAGGACCTGGGTGCCGGTCAGCACGCGGACGACCTTGCGCTGCACGCGTTCGACCTGCGGCGCGACCGTCACCATGATCGCGATGGTGGCACGCTCAGCCGCGCGCCGACAGGTCCATCAGGGGCGCTTACTCACCCGGTTGAACGGAGTTCTCGAAGAAATCGGCGATTTCGTCCGGCTTGAGCTCGTCGGCGTTCTCCTCGGCGTGCTTGGTGAGGATGCCGAACATGGGGCGCCCCTTGGCCGTGAACACCAGCACACCGGTGCCGGTCGAGGTGGCCGCGCGGTAGGTGCCCTCCAGGCCGTTGCCGGTCCAGTCGGCCTCGACGCGGTCGGTCTGGAACGACTTCGCGATGGCGTCGGCGTTGTTCTCGGCACCGGTGACGCTGTCGGTGAGGATGTACTGGACCTCGTAGCCGTCGCGGATCGTGCAGCTCACGACCGTGCCCTTGATCTCCTCCATGCCGGTGATCTGCGCGGAGCCGGCCTTCTCGCAGCCTCCGCCGTCGGGCACGTGGCCCGCGAGCTGGCGCAGGCACTTCGTGAAGCCCTGGCCGTCCTGGGCGGTGTCGTCCTTGCACTCGTCCGCGCTGGGCAGGTCCGGACCGGAGAACGCGAACACAGCGCCGATCACGACGGCCAGCGCCACGACCGCGCCACCGATGCCGAGGAGGACCTTCTTGTTGTCCTTCTTCGGCGCCTGCTGCGGGAAGTTCATCGGGTAGCTGCCGCTGACCGACGGGTTCACCTGGTACGGCGCGGTGACCGGGTACGTGCCGCTCGCCGAGTACGGCCCGCTCACGTTCGGGTTGACCGGGTACGAGCCGCTCGCGGTCGGGCCGACCGGGTACGAGCCGCTGGTCGTCGGGCTGACCGGGTACGAGCCGCTGACGGAGGGGCTGACCGGCGTGGTGACGACCGTGGGCGGTTCGACGAACTTGGGCTTGTCGTCCTCTGCCTTCAACGTGATCGTCGCGCGGTCCACGACCTGCGCGCCGGACGCGACGATCGTCTCCGGGTGGTCGGGGTTGGTCGGGACGATGCCGACCTTCTCCGCGATGACCTGGGCGACCAGCGGCATCCGGCAGGAGCCGCCGACGAGGTAGACGTGCTCCGGCGTGACACCGGCCTTCTGCACGGTGGCGATGAGGAGCTCGGCGCTGCGGATCAGGCTCGGCCGGATCAGCGCCTCCAGCTCGGCGCGCGTGACGACGACCTTCTCGAACGGCTCCGGCATCATCACCTCGACCTGAGGCAGCTCGGAGAGGTCCTCCTTGGCGAGGCGCAGCTCCTCGCGCAGGCCGAGGCGGGCGCGGTGGTCGTCCACGGTGACCGGGCGCAGCAACCGCTGCCAGCCGGCCGGGTCCTTGTGGGAGACCGCGCGGCCGATGTGTTCCAGCAGCGCCTGGTCGACGTCGAGACCGCCGACGTCGCTGAGGCTGCCGTCGGCGAGGATGCGGTGCTCGGAGTCGAGCACGGAGACGTCGAACGTGTCGGCGCCGAAGTCGTAGACGGCGAGCGGGCGGCCGCCACCGAGCGACGCGACCGCGATGGCCTCGGGGACCGGCACGAGCTGGCCGGTCATGCCCGCGAGCCTCGCCGAGGACAGCAGCTTGTTGCGCCTGGTCGGGCCCCATTCGGCGGGGTGCGTGAGGCGGATCTCGTCGAGCTGACCGCCGCCGAGCAACGGGGTCACGGACTCCATCACGCGCGCGTAGATGGCCGCGAGCGCGTCGTTGACCGGCAGGTTCGTCTCGCCGAGCTTGATCGTCGCCTCGTCGATGTGGCGCTTCGGGTTCGGCTCGTAGCGCGACGGGTCCTGGCGCGAACGCCGCTCCGCTTCCCTGCCGACGCGAAGGGTGCCGTCCTCGTCGAGGTAGACGGACGAGGGCATGGTCGGCCCTCCGTCCAGATCCACCACACCGTGGTCGGACAGCACCGCAACCGTGTTGGCGGTGCCCAGGTCGACGGACAGGACGCGCACCGTGCTCCCCTCGCAGGACGTACTTCGGTGATCGTGCCACAGCGGCCTCCGGCAGGTGCTCGGACCTGCGTAATCAGAAATTGTCAGACCCCGCCGTCATGATGGTGCCCATGGACGTGATGGAGGCTTTCTCACCGGCGACCAGGCAGTGGTTCGCCGGGGCTTTCGCCGCGCCCACCCAGGCGCAGACCGGCGCGTGGGCGGCCGCGGCGGCGGGCGAGCACGCGCTGGTCATCGCCCCGACGGGCTCCGGCAAGACGCTGGCCGCGTTCCTGTGGGCACTCGACCGGCTGGCTGCTTCCGGCGCACCCGCGGAGCCGAAAAAACGGTGCCGGGTCCTTTACGTCTCGCCGTTGAAAGCGCTGGCGGTGGACGTCGAACGAAATCTGCGCGCGCCGCTGGCCGGGATCCGGCAGGCCGCGCACCGGCTGGGACTGGCGGAGCCGTCGATCACGGTCGGAATGAGGACGGGCGACACGTCTCCGGAGGAACGGCGGGCGTTCGGGCGCACTCCGCCGGACGTGCTGGTGACGACGCCGGAGTCGTTGTTCCTGCTGCTGACCTCGTCGGCGCGCGAGTCGTTGCGCGGCGTGGAGACGGTGATCGTCGACGAGGTGCACGCGGTGGCCGGCACCAAACGCGGCGCACACCTCGCGTTGTCGCTGGAACGGCTGGACGCGCTGCTCGAACGGCCGGCGCAGCGGATCGGGCTGTCGGCGACGGTGCGGCCGGTCGAGGAGATCAGCACGTTCCTCTCCGGCGGCCGCCCGGTGTCGGTGGTGCAGCCGAAGACTCCCAAGACCATCCAGGTCGAGGTGGAGGTGCCGGTCGAGGACATGTCGCTGCTCGGCCAGCCGACGGGTGAGGTCTCGGGCTCGGCGGCGGGAGCCGAGCAGCGCGCCTCGATCTGGCCGTCGGTCGAGGCACGGGTGCTCGAACTGGTGCGGGCACACCGGTCGACGATCGTCTTCGCGAACTCGCGGCGGCTCGCCGAACGGCTGACCGCGCGCCTGAACGAGCTCGCGGAGGAAGCCACCGAGCTGGAGTCCTTCCCGGCCGAGGCGATCGGTCAGTCGGGGCTCACGGTCCAGAAGACCGCGTCCGTGGCCCGCGCGCACCACGGGTCGATGTCACGCGAGCAGCGCACGGCGGTGGAGGAAGACCTCAAGTCCGGGCGGCTGCCGTGCGTGGTGGCGACGTCGTCGCTGGAGCTCGGCATCGACATGGGCTCGGTCGACCTGGTGGTGCAGGTCGAGGCGCCGCCGTCGGTCGCCTCGGGGCTGCAGCGCGTCGGCCGCGCCGGGCACCAGGTGGGCGCGGTGTCGCGGGGCGTGATGTTTCCGAAGTTCCGCGGCGACCTGGTGTCGTGCGCGGTGGTGGCGGAGCGGATGCAGAACGGCGCGATCGAGGCCGTGAAGTTCCCGCGCAACCCGCTGGACGTGCTGGCACAGCACATCGTCGCGATGGTGGCGATGGAGACGTGGACGGTCGAGGAGCTGACCGCGCTGGTGCGGCGGGCGGCGCCGTTCGCCGGGCTGCCGGACTCGGCGCTGCACGCGGTGCTGGACATGCTGTCGGGCCGGTACCCGTCCGAGGAGTTCGGCGAGCTGCGGCCGCGGATCACGTGGGACCGGGTGAACTCCGAGCTGCGCGGGCGGCCCGGCTCGCAACGGCTCGCGGTCACGTCCGGCGGCACGATCCCCGACCGCGGGCTGTTCGCGGTGATGACACCACCGTCGGAGAACGGTCCCGGTTCACGGGTCGGCGAGCTCGACGAGGAGATGGTCTACGAGTCGCGGGTCGGCGACACGTTCCTGCTGGGCACGTCGTCGTGGCGGGTCGAGGACATCACCCACGACCGGGTGATCGTGGTGCCCGCGCCGGGTCAGCCCGCGCGGATGCCGTTCTGGAAGGGCGACGCACCGGGCCGTCCGCTGGAACTCGGCCGCGCGATGGGCAAGTTCCTCCGCGAAGTGTCCACGATGGAGGATTCGGCCGCTCGCGAACGGGCCGCCTCCGCCGGGCTGGACAAGTGGGCGACGGACAACCTGCTGGCGTACCTGAGCGAGCAGCGGGAGGCGACGCGGCACGTCCCGCACGACAGAACCGTTCTGGTGGAACGGTTCCGCGACGAGCTGGGCGACTGGCGGCTCGTGGTGCACTCCCCGTTCGGCGCCCAGGTCAACGCGCCGTGGGCGCTGGCGATCGCGGCACGGCTGCGCGAACGCCGTGGCGTCGAGGTGCAGGCGGCGCACTCCGACGACGGCATCGTGCTGCGGTTGCCCGACGCGCTCGACTTCGAGGGCGTGGAGATCACGGCGAGCGCCGAGGACGTGCTGCTCGATCCCGACGAGGTCGAGCAGATCGTGGTGGCCGAGGTCGGCGGCTCGGCGTTGTTCGCGGCCCGGTTCCGCGAGTGCGCGGCCCGCTCGCTGCTGCTCCCCCGCCGCGATCCGAAACGGCGCACCCCGTTGTGGCAGCAGCGGCAACGCTCGGCGCAGCTGCTGTCGGTGGCGGCGAAGTACGAGCGGTTCCCGGTGGTCCTGGAGGCGATGCGCGAGTGCCTGCAGGACGTCTACGACGTGCCGGGCCTGCGCGAGCTGATGTCCGACGTCCGCGCGCGCCGGGTCCGCGTGGTCGAGGTGGAGACGCCGTCGCCGTCGCCGTTCGCCCGCAGCCTGCTCTTCGGGTACGTCGGCATGTTCCTCTACGAGCTGGACGCTCCTCTGGCGGAACGCCGTGCGGCGGCGCTGTCCCTCGACTCGACGCTGCTCGCGGAGCTGCTCGGCTCCGAGGCGATCCGGGAACTGCTGGACCCGGAGGTCGTGGCCGAGGTCGAGCGCAGCCTGCGGCGCCTGACCGAGGACCGCCGCCCGCGGCACGCCGAGGACACCGCGGACCTGTTGCGGTTCCTGGGAGACCTCTCCGACGCGGAGGCTCTCGAACGCGGCGTGCCCCGCGCGTGGCTGGACGAGCTGGTGTCCGCGCGCAGGGCGATCCGCGTCCGGATCGCCGGTGAGGAACGCACGATCGCGATCGAAGACGCCGGCCGGGTCCGCGACGCGCTCGGTGCCGCCCTCCCGGTCGGTGTCCCGGAGGCGTTCACCGAACCGGTGGCCGATCCGCTGGGCGACCTGCTGAGCCGCTACGCCCGCACCCACGGCCCGTTCGCCGCCGCGGAACCCGCTGCTCGCTTCGGTCTGGGCGTGGCCGTGGTGACGGGCGTCCTGGAGCGGATGGCGGCCACGGGCCGGCTGGTCCGCGGTGAGCTGCGGCCCGGCGGCACGCACACCGAGTACTGCGACGCGGACGTGCTGCGCCGCCTGCGCCGCGCCTCGCTGGCCCGCCTGCGTTCCGAGGTGGAGCCGGTCGAACCGGCGGCGCTGGGCCGGTTCCTGCCGTCGTGGCACGGTCTGGGCCGGCGGCTGCGTTCGGCGCCGACGGTCGACGACGTGTTCTCGGTGGTGGAACAGCTCGCGGGAGCGCCACTTCCCGCGAGTGCCTTGGAATCCCTGCTGCTGCCCTCCCGGCTGCCGGGCTACTACCCGGCGCTGCTGGACGAGCTGACCGCGTCCGGCGAGGTGACGTGGACGGGCTGCGGTTCGCTGGCCGGTGGCGACGGCTGGATCGCGCTGGCCCCGACGGACGTGGCCGATCTGCTGCTGCCCGATCTGGTCCCGGAGTCGATCCCGGAGTCGCCGCTGCACACGGCGGTCCTGGAGACCCTGTCCGGTGGCGCGCTGTTCTTCCGGCAGGTGGTCGACCGGGTCTCGCTGTCCGTGGAGTGCACGGACGCCGAGGTCGTCGGCGCGCTGTGGGACCTGGTGTGGGCGGGCCTGATCACCAACGACACGCTGTCTCCGCTGCGCGCGTTGGTGTCCGGTGGCGGCGCGGCCCACAAACCTCGCCGCAGCGCTCCGCGGGGTCGCTACGCCCGGCTGCGGGCGGCTCGTCCGGACATGCCGTCGCGCACGGGTCCGCCGACGGCCGCGGGCCGCTGGTCGCTGGCGGTGAGCCCGGCGGAAGACCCGACTCGCCGGGCGCACGCCAGAGCCGAGGCTTTCCTGGAACGCCACGGCGTGCTGACCCGTGGCGCCCTCGACACCGAACGCGTGACCGGTGGGTTCAGCGGCGTCTACAAGGTCCTGCGGGCCATGGAGGAATCGGGCCAGGTGATCCGCGGCTACGTCGTCGAAGGGCTGGGCGCGGCCCAGTTCGCGGCGCGCGGCGCGGTGGACCGGCTGCGGGCGTTGTCCCGTCCACCCGGTCAGCCGGCGCAGGCCGACCAGGCTGCCGTGGTGCTCGCGGCGGCCGACCCGGCCCAGCCGTACGGTGCCGCGTTGCCGTGGCCGGATCCGCTGGGAGAGGGCAAACACCGGCCGGCACGCAAGGCCGGTGCGCTGGCGGTCCTGGTCGACGGCAGCCCGGCGCTGTACGTCGAGCGGGGTGGCAAGTCCCTGCTGTCCTTCACCGACGACGACCCGACGTTGCGCATCGCCGCGAACGCGCTGAGCCGGGCGGTCCGTGACGGCTGGCTCGGTCAGCTGGCCGTGCAGCGGGCCGACGGCGAGGTCGCGCTGACCTCGCACCTCGCGACGGTGCTGCAGGAAGCGGGTTTCCGTGCCACACCGAAGGGACTGCGGTTGAGAGCTTGATCAGGCGGGGAAGAGCGAGCTGTAGGCGTTCAGGGCCGGCTGGCCGCCGAGGTGGGCGTAGAGAACCGTGGAGTCGCGGTCGATCTCACCCGACGACACGAGGTGGATGAGGCCTGCCAGCGACTTCCCCTCGTAGACGGGGTCGGTGATCATGCCTTCGAGCCGGGCGCCGAGCCGCATGGCGTCCACTGTGGACTGGTCGGCGATGCCGTAGGTGCCGGCGTGGAAGCGGTCGTCGAGGAGGATGTCCTTCTCGGACACCGTGACCTCGCGGAGCTTGGCGGTGTTGTGGGCGATGCGGGTGATCTGGTCGAGGGTCTCGGCGGGCTTGGCGGACGCGTCGATGCCGAGCACGCGGCGGTTGGCGTCGTTCGCGAAACCGGCGACCATGCCCGCCTGGGTGCTGCCGGTGACCGAGCAGACGATGATGGTGTCGAAGAAGACGCCCAGCTGGGCTTCCTGCTGGCGGACCTCGTCGGCCCAGTTCGCGAAGCCCATGCCGCCCAGCGGGTGGTCGGAGGCGCCGGCTGGGATCGGGTAGGGCTTGCCGCCGGACGCGCGGACGTCCTCGATGGCCTGTTCCCAGGCGGGTTTGACGCCGATGCCGAACTCGGCGTTCACCAGACGGACGTCGGCTCCCATCATGCGGCTGAGCAGGATGTTGCCCACCCGGTCGTGGCCCACGTCGGTCCAGTCGACCCAGCTTTCCTGCACCAGCACGGCTTTCAGGCCCGCGCGCGCCGCGGCGGCCGCTACCTGGCGGGTGTGGTTGGACTGGATGCCGCCGATCGACACGAGGGTGTCGCAGCCGGTGGCGAGCGCGTCGGCGACGAGGTATTCGAGCTTGCGGGTCTTGTTGCCGCCGTAGGCGAGGCCGGAGTTGCAGTCCTCGCGCTTCGCCCAGACCGAGGCGCCGCCGAGGTGCGTGGTCAGGCGGTCCAGGCGGTGGACCGGCGAGGGACCGAAGAGAAGCGGGAATCTGTTCACAGTTCCTCCTGCAGCGTGCTCCAGTTCTTGTCGACCAAGGTCGAGGCCAGCGCGTGGTCGCCTTGCTCGCACGCCTCGATGATCTGGTCGTGCTGGGGCACGGAGTGACGGGCGTTGGGCGAGGAGAACCTGCTGTGTTCGAGGCGGCGGACCAGCGGGGTGTAGCGGTCGATGGTCGCGGCGATCGCGAAGTTGTTGCAGCGGTGGACGGCCACCGCGTGGAACTCGTCGTCGGCGGCCAGGGCGGCGACGGCGTCGTTGGCGTCGAGCGCCTTCTTGAAGGCCTTGTTCGCGGCGCGCATCGCGGCGATGTCCTCGGCCGTGATCGACCGCGACTTCACGACCAGGCCGGTCGCGAGGGAATGCATCGACTGCACGACAACGAGCGCGTCGAGCACCGGCTCCGCTTCCAGCGCGGTGACACGGGTGTACGCGTGCGGCTTGGTCTCGACGAGGCCCTCGTCGGCCAGCGTGGCGAGCGCCTCGCGCACCGGGGTGCGGGAGAGGCCGAGCTTCTCGGCCAGCTCGACGTCCTTGATGGCGGTGCCCGGTTCGAGGTCGCCGCGCACGATCGCCGACCTGATCTCGGCGGCCGCCCGCTCCTTCAGTGACCCATATCCAATATATTGCATATTGGTGAGAGTAGGGGCGTGGTCCGGTGATCGCAACCTAGGCTGGACGGCATGGCAGTACGCGATATCCGATATTTCGGTGACCCGGTGCTGATGAGCCGTGCCGACCCGGTGACGCGGTTCGACCGCAACCTCGAAGCGCTGATCAGCGACCTGCTCGACACGGTGAAGCCCGACGGGCGAGCCGGGCTCGCGGCGCCGCAGATCGGGGTGGGGCTGCGTGCGTTCAGCTACGACGTCCCCACCGAGGACGGACGGCTGACCGGGTACGTGATCAACCCGGAGATCGTCGAGTTGTCCGAGGAGACGCAGGACGACGGCGAGGGATGCCTGTCGGTACCAGGACTTTGGTACCCGACGGTGCGCGCACAGGAGGCCGTCGTGCGCGGCGTTGATCTGCGCAACGAGCCTGTGGTGGTGCGCGGAACCGGGTTGCTGGCGCGGTGCTTGCAGCACGAGACCGATCATCTCGACGGGAAGCTGTACCTGTCCCGGCTCACTCCGGAGCTGCGACGCAAGGCGTTGCGCGCGGCACGGGAGTCGGAGTGGTTCTGGGCGAGCTAGAGAGGCAGCATCCGGCCGAGCACCGCGAACGGGCGCGGGTCGCCGGTGAACTGGTAGTGCCGCAACACGTCCAGGAAACCGACGCGCCGGTAGAGCTTCCACGCCTTGCTCGGGCCTTCGGGCGTGGACAGCAGCACGCGGGACGACGGCACGCTCTCCAAGAGCCGGCGCAACAGGTCCTCGCCGAGGCCACGGCCCTGCGCGCGCGGCAGCACGTGGAGCTCGGTCAGCTCGAAGTAGTCGGTGAGCCAGTCCTCGACGACGGAGGGTGACGCGACGGCCATCAGCCCGCGCCGCACCTGCTCGTGCCACCACTGCCCGGCGGCGCCGCGGTAGCCGTACCCGATGCCGACGAGCTCGTCCTGCTCCCCCAGCGCCACGACGCAGCGCCAGTCCTCCCGCATCATGTGCGCGAGCCACATCGGGGCGCGCTGCTCGACGGTGCTGGGCGGGTAGTTCATCGCGGTCACGTACAGCGCGAGCGCTTCACCGAGGCGGAGGTTCAGCTCGGACGCGGACATCTCGACGATGCGCTCCAGGCGTGGCGACGCCGTCATGACGACACCACCGCCACACGTCCGCCCGTCAGCGCCACCAGTTCCGCGAAGGTCGTGGGGTACACGGCGTGCGGATGTCCCGCGGCCGCCCAGATCTCCTCGTAGCCGGACAACGCCTCGTCCACCACCGTCTCGATCGGCGCTGGGTGCCCGACCGGCGAGACCCCGCCGATCACCTGGCCCGTGTGCTCGCGCACGAACTCCGGGTCGGCGCGCTTCACCGCGTCCGCACCCACCAGTTCGGCGACGAGTGACGTGTCCGCCCGGTGCGCACCCGAGGTCAGCACCAGCAGCGGGGTCGCCACGCCGTCGCGCACCGCGGCGAACAGCAGGCTGTTCGCGATCGCGCCGACCTGCACGCCCACCGCGTCCGCTGCGGCTGCCGCGGTCCGCACGGCGTCCGGCAGCACGACGATGCGTTCGGCGGTGGCGGGTGGCAGGGCTTCGGCGACTCTGCGGATTCCAGGGTGTTCGAGCGCACTCACATCACCATCAGACCACGACTGGCCCCCACGTGGTGGGGCGGGTTGAGGAATCCATCGGCCGGGAGCTACGCTGAGAGGGACTCGAACATGTGTTCGAGTCGCACCATGCCCCGGAGGTGGGGTGGGGGAAGCACCCCACCTCCGGGAGCCGCCGGCTTCCCCTCGGCGGAGACGTCGTTCACCGACGCCACGAGGAGGCCGAGATGACTGCCATCGACTTCCCCATCCCGTTGCCACCCGCATCCGCGCTCGCGCTGCTGCAGCAGGCTCGCGACTCGCTCGCCGAGTCGGAGCGCACGCCGGAGCCGCCGGAGCGGTTCGCCACCGCCTATCTCGCCGCGTTGCGTGCTGCCGCCGCGGTGCTCGCGTTGCGAGGACGGCCCCATCGCGGGCGTTCGAAGCCGACCAGCGCGTGGGTGCTGCTCGCCGCGATCGCGCCGGAAATGCAGGAGTGGGCCGCGTTCTTCGCGTCGTGGTCATCCACGCGTGCTGCTGTGCTCGCAGGCATCACCAGACACGTCAACGCGCGCACGGCCGACGACCTGGTGCGTCAGACCGATCAGTTCGTGACTCTCGTCGACCGCGTGATGAACGAGGCGAGGCGGTGAACTCACTGGAGGTGTTGCGTCGTGAGGCCGAACTGCTCGCCATGTCCGCGATCGGCCAGCCGCCGCACAAGGGCGTGCCCGCGTGTCCTGGGCTCAATCTCGGGGAGACCGTCCGGCACGTCGGCAGCGGTTACCGCATCGCGCTGGCGTGGATCAGGCTCGGCCGCAAGCCCGAAGCCGGGGAATGGCAGGAGTTTCCCGCGGACGGCGAAGACCCGTTGGACTTCATGCGTTCGGGCGCGGAGGCCGTGATCGAGGAGTTGAGCGCGCACGAGGAGAACGAGCCGTGCGCGACGTGGTGGCCGGTGCAGCAGAACTACGGGTTCTGGCGGCGACGGCTCGCGCACGAGACGACGTTGCACCGCATGGACATCCAGGGTGCCGCCGGGATGGAGGTCGGCGCCGTCGCCGACGAGGTCGCGATCGACGGTGTCGACGAGGTGCTCACGTTGTGGCTGGGGCACAAGCTGGACGTGCTCGGCGTGCGGGGGTCACGGGACGGGCTGGTCGCCATTCGGGTCGGCGACGACGAGTGGCTGACGCGTTGTGGTCCGCACGGTGCGTCGGCGTGGCGTGTCGTCAATCCGGAGGACGCCCACCTGGCCGACGCGCAGGTGTCGGCGCTCCCGATGACGATGTACCGCTGGCTGTGGGGCCGGCTGCCCGACCGGATGGTCGAGGTGATCGGCGACCACGACGCGATCGCACAGCTGTGGGCACTACTGCGGCTCGCGACCAAGTAACACCGACGCGGTTTCCGCTCCCGTTGCCGAGAACAGCCGGTAGCGGGCGCGGCGGCCGTCGAACTCCAGCAGTGCCACGGAGTTCCCGAAGTGCGGGCCGCTGGTCTTGCGCCAGCGCACCAGGTCCTTCGGCACGCCGACGAGGCTCGCGAGACGACGGAACACCCACGCGGCGATGCGGGACCACGACAGCCGGAAGATCGGCAGGAACACGTCCGGCGGCTCGTTGTGCACAGGTGAGCACACGAGCTGCGTGACGGTCGCCTTGGTCGGCGCGGGGAACTCGGCTTCGGCGACGTAGCTGTGGTGGACGTCGCCGGAGAGCACGCACACCGTTGCGGCGCCGTTGTTCGCGACCTTCTCGATCATGCGGGTGAGCCGGTCGAACGACTCGCGGAACGCCGGCCAGTGTTCGAGGTCGGCGGCCTGCCTGATCTTCTCGGCCGCCCGTCCCTGCCAGCCCTTCTTGCGCGCGCCGATCTCGTTGAGGGACTGGAAGTGGCTGAGCGCGTGCGGCATCAGCCACGGCAGCGACGAGCCGATCAGCAGATGGTCGTACTCGCCGTCGGCGTTGCGTTCGAGCCACTCGAACTCCGCGTCGCTGACCATCTTCCGCCGGCCGTTCTCGAGGATGCGGCCGCAGCGCGTGTCGACCATCAGCAGCCTGGCGCGGCCGAAGTCGCGGCGGAAGCTCCACCACGTGGACTTGCGGCCTTCCGTTTCCTTGTCCGCCTCCTCGGCGAACTCCTCCAGCAGCGGCAGGACGTCCGTGCCCTGGGCCCTCACCTTGGCGTACAAGGGATCACTGGCGAGCTCCTCCGGGCCGAGGTTGCCGAGGTGCTGGTACACCCAGTACGAGGAGATGGCGCCGCGAATCCTGTTGCGCCACCAGGGTTTGTCCTTCATCTCCGCGCGCCAGGCGGCGGAGGTGTTCCAGTCGTCGCGCACGTCGTGGTCGTCGAAGATCATCGACGTCGGGACGACCGACAGCAGCCACCGGATCTCCGGGTCACCCCAGGTCTCGTGGTAGAGGCGGGCGTACTCGGAGAAGTGGACGACCTCACCGTCGGGTTCGTGCGTGCCGTGGCGGTGGTCGCGCAGCCACTGCTTGGTGGCCTCGGTGGGTTCGTCGGCGTAGACCTGGTCTCCCAACAGGATCAGCGCCTGCGGCCACTCCTGTTCGGGTGTGTTCATGAGCCGTTGCGCGAAGGCGTCGAGGGCGTCGGGGCCGACCGGCTGGTTCGGCGCGGCACGGCACGACCCGAAGGCGATCCGGCGGACGTCGCCGGTGCGGATCACGGGTTTGGGAAACGTGCTGCCGGGTTCGGGCCAGACGGTCTGCTTGTCGAGCTGGACCTCGTACTCCGTGCGCGGGCCCAGGTTTTCCAGTCGGACGAGGGCGAAGTGCTGGCCACCGACCTGGAACGTACGCGCGGTGTGCCCCGCGATCGTGACGTCGCAGGAGACGTCCGTCTCGACCCACACGGTCGCGGACGTCTCGTTGACATGTCTGAGGAGCGGTCCGAGCACCAGCTTCGCCACCCGCGAGACAGTACCCTCGCACGCGTGGAAATCACGTTCGACGCAGCCGATCCCTCCGCCCTGGCCGCGTTCTGGTCCGAGTTCGCCGGTGACGAGCTCGAGCTGACGTTCGTGTGGAGCGACGCCCCGAAGATCGAGAAGAACCGGGTGCACATCGATCTCGCCTCGACGTCGCCCGAGCACCAGGCGGACATCGTGGCGCGGGCCCTGAAGCTCGGCGCCGAGCACGCCGACATCGGGCAGCGAGACGTGCCGTGGGTCGTGTTGCGCGATCCGCAGGGCAACGAGTTCTGCGTCCTGGAACCCCGGCCCGAGTACACAGGCGTGATCGCGGCCGTCGTCGTCGACTCCCCGGATCCGCTGGCTTCCGCTCAGGCGACCGGGCATCCGGTGGTGCGCAGCGGTGACGGGTTCGCCTCGGTGCGGCCGGAACCGGGCCCGTGGCTGGAGTTCGTGCGGACCGACGACTCGGAGCCGATCACCAACCGAGTGCGCGTTCGGTGGGCGCCCGCGTCGTAACGACTTCCCGCGATCCCGCGACAGGCCGTCCGTCGAATCCGCCGCCGCAGGAGGACGTGCCACGTGAGCATCTGGGAGAGGCTGTCGGTTCAGGAGAAGGTCCGTGAAGCGCTCGGGACCGTGACGATCGTCAACGAGTCTGGCCACCACTTCGGCCGTCCCTACATGACCGCGTACCAACTCGCGATCAAGGTCGACCGGGCGCACCCGGAGATCGCCAAGGAGCTCAAGGCCGAGGTGGGAGGCACCGGCAAGGGGTACAGCCTCGCGCAGTACCTGGCCCACCAGCTGTCGCAGCGCATCAAGAGCGGTGGCGACGACTTCGAGATCGAAGGCGCGTTCCTGTCCAACGACGACGTGCGCAGGCTGACCTACTCCGGCCCCGATGGCGCGCCGTTCGACAGCAGCCTCACCGGCACCGGTTTCGACATCTCGATGTTCCGGCTCCGGCGCCCTCACCCCGCCGGCTAGCACTCCGCCAGCGATATCCGATATATCAGTTATGCAAAAGACGTTTGCGGACGTCCGCAAACGTCTTTTGCACAAGGGCGGGTTTGCGCAGGTCAGAGTGCTGCGGCGGAGAGGTGGGTCAGAGGGCTGCCAACCGTTCACGCAAGGTGTCGAGGCCCATCGAGCCCATCTCCAGGGCGTCCTTGTGGAAGCGCTTGAGATCGAAGTCGGCGCCCTTGCGGGCCCGTGCGTCCTCGCGAGCGGCGAGCCAGAGGCGCTCGCCGATCTTGTACGCCGGTGCCTGGCCCGGCCAGCCGAGGTAGCGGTCGATCTCGTCACGGGCCGCCGCGGGCTCCTGCAGCGTCCTCGTCAGCAGGAACTCGAGACCAAGCTCCGGGGTCCAGCGCTCACCGGGGTGGAAACCGGTGCCGGCGGGGATCTCCAGTTCCAGGTGCATGCCGATGTCGATGATCACGCGGGCCGCGCGGAACAGGTGCGCGTCGAGCATGCCGAGCAGGTCGCCGTCGTCGTCGAGGTAACCGAGCTCGCGCATGAGGCGTTCCGCGTAGAGCGCCCAGCCCTCGCCGTGGCCGGAGACCCAGCACATCAGGCGCTGGAAGTTGTTGAGCGTCTCCGCCTGGTACACCGCCGTCGCGCACTGGAGGTGATGTCCCGGCACGCCCTCGTGGTAGACGGTCGAGGTCTCGCGCCACGTCGGGAACACCGTCTTGTCCTCGGCGATCGACCACCACATGCGGCCGGGGCGCGAGAAGTCGGCGGTCGGCGGCGTGTAGTAGGCACCGACGCCACCGCCGGGCGGCGCGATCTTGCACTCGAGGTTCATCAGCGCGTCCGGCAGTTCGAAGTGCACGTCGCGCAGGTCGAGCAGGGCCTTGTCGGACAGCTCCTGCATCCACGCCTGCAGCCCGTCCTTGCCGTGGACCTGGTAGCGCGGCTGCTCGTCGAGGTAGGCAGCCGTTTCGACCAGTGAAGCGCCAGGCTTCAACCGTGCCGCGACCTTCTTCATCTCGGCCTCGATGCCGAGGAACTCCTCCCAGCCCCACGCGTACGCCTCGGCCAGGTCGAGCCGCGACCCGGTGAAGTAGCGCGAGCCGAGGCGGTACCGCTCCTCGCCGACCGCGTCCTTCTCCGGCGCCTGGGGAGCCAGCGACGTCCGCAGGAACGAGGCGAACGCGGCGTACGCGGAAGCAGCGGCGGCGGCACTGGCGTCGAGAGAGGAACGCAGCGCGCCGTCGGCACCGGACGAGGCGACGAACGAGGTGAAGAACGTCGAAGCCCAGACGTCGCACTGTGCGGCGACCTTGGTCACCTGACGCAGCGCGGAAACGTGGCCACGGGAAGCGGCGTGTGAGAGAGAAGCGCGCAGACCGTCCAGAGCTGTGGGCACGGCGGAAAGACGACGCCCGATCGTGGCCCAGTCTTCCGACGAGTCGGTCGGCATCTGATCGAAGATGTCGCGCACCGACTGGATCGGGCTGGCGATCACGTTCAACGACGACTCGGTCTGGCCGACCTCGTAACGCTCGTGCTCGAGGCCCGTTCGTTCGAGGAAGACGGCGCGTGCCGCTTCCTCGGAAGCATCCGCGGGTTTTGCGGCGGTGATGTCCGCCAGAGCGCGGACGGCGAGTTCGTCGCGCGCCGCGTGCCCTTCCGGCGAGAAGTCCGTCAGCTGGTCATCGGATCCCGCGAAGCCCAGGGTGGTGGCGGTGATGGGGTCGAGCGCCACGTAGTCGCTGACGTACTTGTTGCTGATCTCGTGCACGGATGCCATGGCGCGAAACGCTACCTCGCGGCCCACGGCACCAAAAGGTAGTTAGTCAAGCTCACGACCAATGGAGGTACTGCGTCGTTTGGACCGTGCTGGCAGGATGTCCGCCGTGCGTCGATCCCGGGCACTTCTGGTGCCGGTCTTCCTGCTGCTCACCCTGTTCTCGTTGAGCGGTTGCGTTCGTGTGTACGCGGCCATGGCCGTGTCGGACGACGACCGCGTCTCGGGTGAGATCGTCGCGGCCACGCCGCCCACGCAGGACAACGACCCCGGTCCCCAGCTGAAGGTGCCGCCGGAGCTCGCGAGTCGCGTAACCACCAAGCCGTACCGGGTTGAGGCGTACGCGGGCACGCAGTTGTTCTTCAACGGCCTGTCGTTCGAGGAGATGCGCACGCTCTCCTCCGCCACCAGCTCGTCGAACAGCCGGTACAGCATGAACTTCCGCCGGTCGGGTGATCTTGTCACGCTCTCGGGCTCGGTCGACCTCACCCAAGTGCCAGTGGAACGCGCGGACATCCAGGTGAAGGTCAGCTTCCCCGGCAAGATCGTGAACACCAACGGCCGCGAGGAGGAGAACAACACCATCGCGTGGTCTCCGAAACCCGGTCAGGCGTCGATGCTCCAGGCGACCGTGCAGTACGCGGGCGAGGAGTCCGGCTCGTTCTTCGGCTGGGCGCTGCTCGTCGCCGGGCTCACCGGTGGTGCCGCGCTGATCGTCGTCGTGCTCGCTCTCATCGCGCACAAGCGCAACGTGATGACCTAGACGCGGGTCACCAAACCCAAGCGCCCCAGCACTTCCTTCGTCGCCTTCGACCGGTTCATCGTGTAGAAGTGCAGCGCGGGCACGCCTTCCTCCAGCAACCGCTGGCACATCTCGGTCGCGATGTCGATGCCCGTGGCGCGGAATCCCGCGGGGTCGTCGGCGTACGGCTCCAGCCGCCGCGAGATCTCCACCGGCAGGTCAGCGCCGGACAGCTCCACGATCTTGGCCAGGCCGCGCGCGGACAGCATCGGCATGATCCCCGGCAGGATCGCCGCCGAACAGCCGGCCTCCGCCACCCTGTCGCGCAGCCGCAGGAACGGCTCCGGCTCGTGGAACAGCTGCGCCACCGCGTAGTCCGCGCCCGCGTTGAGCTTGCGCAGCAGGTACTTCAGGTCGGTGTCGAGGTCGCTCGACCGCGGATGCCCGTACGGGAACGCCGCCACGCCGACGCAGAAGTCGCCGAGCTCGCGCACGAGCCGGACCAGCTCGTCGGCGTAGTTGAGGCCCTCGGGGTGCGCGACCCACTCGCCCATCGGGTCGCCGGGAGGGTCGCCGCGCAGCGCCAGGATGTTGCGCACGCCGATCGCCGCGTACCAGCCGATCACGTTGCGCAGCTCGGCCACCGAGTGGTCGACGGCGGTCAGGTGCGCGACCGGCAGCAGCGTCGTCTCCTGCGCGATCCGGCCGGTGGCGCGGATCGTGCGGTCCCTTCGCGACCCGCCGGCGCCATAGGTGATCGACACGAAGGCCGGGTCCAGGCCTTCCAGCTCGCGAACGGCCTTCCACAGGATCTTCTCGTCCTCGGCGTCCCGCGGTGGCAGGAACTCGACCGAGAACTTGGGGGCCGAGACACTGGACTGTCCCTGTAGCCGCTCCACCACCGACGTCATGGGTACAACCCTAATGGCATTTCCGCCAGGTGAGACTTCCGCTCACCATGTGGTACGCGGGCCCCGCCATGCGGGTGGTCCCGGACACAGCGGACCATGGACATGTGTCCCACCACCCGATCGATGTTGCCCTGCCCCAGCACGTCGAAGAAGCGTTGACCACGTACCTGGCCTCCCGGCGCGCGTCGGGCGAGGCGATGGACCCGAGCTTCGCGAGCGCGGTGGACGCGCTCTCGGACTTCGTGCTGGGCGGCGGCAAGCGCATCCGCCCGACCTACGCGTGGTGGGGGTGGCGCGCGGCGGGTGGCGATCCGGATGGCGAGCTCGCGGACGAGGTGCTCACGGCGGTCAGCTCGCTGGAGCTCATCCAGGCGTGCGCGCTGATCCACGACGACCTGATGGACGCCTCGTCGGTGCGCCGGGGCAAGCCGACCGTGCACATCGCGTTCGGCGCGCGGCACCGGGAGCAGGGCTGGCTCGGCTCGTCGGAGCGGTTCGGCATGTCGGCCGCGGTCCTGATCGGCGACATCGCGCTGGCGTGGGCGGACGACATGCTCTTCGCCGCCGGGCTGCCCTCCGAGGTGCTGCGGCGGATGAGCGAGCCGTGGCGGGACATGCGCACCGAGATGCTCGCGGGCCAGTACCTCGACGTGCTGACGCAGGCGCGGGGCGACTCGTCCGCGGACGCGGCGCTGCGGATCGACCGGCTCAAGACGGCCGCGTACACCGTCGAACGGCCGTTGCACATGGGCGCGGCGATGGCGGGTGGCTCGCCGGAGCTGATCGACGGGCTGCGGGCGTTCGGTGCCGACATCGGCGTCGCGTTCCAGCTGCGCGACGACCTGCTCGGCGTCTTCGGCGACCCGGAGGTGACCGGCAAACCCGCTGGTGACGACCTCGCCGAGGGCAAGCGGACGCTGCTTGTGGCGCTCGGCATGCAGTTCGGCGCCGATATATTGGATATCGCTCTGGGCAAGCCCGACCTCGACATCGACACAGTCGAGGAAGTCCGCCGCGCGCTCGTGAAGGTGGGTGCCGTCGACGCCGTCGAGGAGCGCATCGAGGAGCTCACGAAAAGCGCGCTGGCCGCCCTCGACGCGGCTCCCGTGGCCGAGCCCGCGGCGACCAAGCTCGCCGACCTCGCGATCAGTTCCACGAAGCGGGCGTTCTGAAGTCGATCATGAGTCACCGGACTGGTTTCTTCATTAACTCCTCGTGACCAGTCCGGGCTGTTGCTTGCTGACGCTTCCACGCCTTGTGCAACGATGTTCGGGCGATGGCAGCAACTCCGTCTCTCCCCCGCACGAGCTCCGAGGTGTCTCCGCTGGAGCCTTCACCTGTCGTGCGCGCGAACACCTACGCCATCCCCATCCGCACGACCATGCTCGGCCTGCTGGGCGTGGCGCTGATCGCGCTCGGCGGCATGGGTGCGGGCGCGATTCTGGAGCGCGATCCGCTGCTCACCCAGGTCGGGCTCAGCTGGCTGCGCTACGGCCACGGTCACGACCTCGCGAGCATGGTTCTGTATCTGGGCCTGGGCCTCGTGATCTGGGCGTGGGTCCGGCTCGGCCGCCTCGTCCGGTGGGGTGAGATCGGCGACTTCGCGGTGCTGGTCGCGGTGACGGTCTGGACGTTGCCGTTGCTCTTCGCGCCGCCGCTGTTCAGCAAGGACATCTACAGCTACCTGGCGCAGGGCCAGCTCGCGCTGACCGGGTACGACCCGTACGAGGTCGGGCCCGCGGTGCTGCAGAGCACGCTCAGCGAGAACGTCAGCTGGGTGTGGCAGCACACGCCGGCGCCGTACGGGCCGCTGTTCATCCTCGTCGCCAAGGCGATCGTGTGGGCGACGAACGCGAGCGTGATCCTCGGCGTCGTCGCGATGCGGTTCGCGCTCGCGGGCGGGCTGGTGCTGCTGTGCTGGGCGCTGCCGGGCCTCAGCCGTCACCTGGGCGGCAAGTCGGCGATCGCGCTGTGGCTGGTGGCCGCGAACCCGTTGCTGCTGATCCACCTGGTCGGTGGCGCGCACAACGACCTGCTCATGATCGGGCTGATGGCCGCGGGTGTGCTGCTGGTGCTCGACCGCCGGCACATCGTCGGCTTCGTGCTGCTCGCCCTCGCGTTCTCGGTGAAGGCGACGGCGGTCGTGATCGTGCCGTTCCTCGTCTGGATCTGGGCCGCGCGGCTCGACGGCGACAAGCGCACGCAGTTCCGCAAGGCGCTGGTACCCGGCCTGGTGGCGTTCCTCGGGACGTTCGCCGCGTGCACGCTCGTCGCCGGCGTGACCCTCGGCTGGATCCCGGCGCTGCGCAGCTCGTCGATGATCATCAACTGGCTGTCGATCCCGAGCGCGGTCGGCGACTTCGTGCGCATGGTCGTGAACTGGTTCGTCTACGTCGACGGCGGCATCTTCATCGGCGTGGCGCGGGCGCTCGGCTCTGCGGTGCTGATCTGGATCGCCTACACGCAGTGGTGGGCGGCGCGTGACGGCGACGTCCGCGACAGCATCCGGCGCGGCACGCTGACGATGCTGGCCGTCGCGTTGCTCTCCCCCGCGACGCTGCCGTGGTACTTCAGCTGGCCGCTGGCGCTCGCCGCCGGGTTCGCCTGGAGCACAGGTGCGCTCGTGACGGTGACGGTCGCCTCGGTGTTCCTCTTGCTGGTGACGTACCCGAACGGCGACACGGCGCTGTACTCGTGGGGCTACCTGTTCTTCGCCCTGCTCGTGTCGGCGCTCGCGGCGCGGTCGCTGGTGAAGCCGGACCCGTTCGGCCTGTCCACCCGCTACGAATGAGTCTCGACACCGCCTATGCCGCCTGCCGCCGGGTGAACGCGCGGTACGGCAAGACCTTCTTCCTGGCCACGACGCTGCTGCGGCCCGAACAGCGACCCGCGGTGCACGCGCTGTACGCGTTCGCGCGGTGGGCCGACGAGATCGTCGACGCGGCCGGGGTCGACGACCGCCAGGGCGAGCTCGACCGGCTGGAGCGGATGCTCGGCAAGGAGCCGTCGAACCCGGTCCTGCACGCGCTGGCGGACACGATGCGCCGCTACGACATCGACCGCTCGCTCTTCACGGACTTCCTCGCGTCGATGCGGATGGACCTCCACGTCACCGAGTACGCCGACCTCGGCGCCCTCGGCGTGTACATGCACGGCTCGGCGGAGGTCATCGGGCTGCAGATGCTGCCCGTTCTCGGCACCGTCGTGCCCCGTGCGGACGCCGAACCGTACGCGGCCCGGCTCGGGGTGGCGTTCCAGCTGACGAACTTCCTGCGCGACGTCGGCGAGGACCTCGACCGCGGCCGCGTGTACCTGCCGCAGGACGTCCTCGTCGCGCACGGCGTCGACCGCGACCTCTTGCAATGGTGCCGACGAAGTCGTCGCGCGGACGGCCGCGTGCAACGGGCGCTCGGCGACCTCGTCGCGCACTCGTATGCGATATATCAGTCGGCCGAACCGGGGATCGCGATGCTGTCGCCGTCGTCGCGGCCCTGCATGCAGACGGCCTTCACGCTGTATCGCGACATCCTCGGCCTCATCGGCTGCGAGGTGCTGTGGCGGAGGGTCGCTGTGCCGAACTCACGACGTCTCGCGGTGGCAGTGCCCGGCGCGGGCCGGGCACTGCTCGCACGCGCCATGACCAGATGAACCCGGCCTTAGATGACGACGACACCGACGATGTTGGACGTCGCGGAGGCGTAGACGCTGGTGCCCGCGAAGTAGAGGCGCAGGTCAGCGGACGCGTCGATGGTGAGCTTCGCGGTGAACGTCGAGTTCGGCGCACAGGACCTGGTGTAGATGTTGGTCCACGTCGACGCACCGACCCTGACCTGGGCGAACACGTCGAGACCGAGGGTGAGCTGACGCTCGCCCTGCGCGCCGAGCTTGCCCTTGATCTGGAGCTGGTTGCCCTTCTTCAGCTTGACCGTGGCGCCACCCGCGTCGAGTTCGAGCGTGGTCGGCTTGGCCTGCACGGCCGGAGCCGCGGTGGCTGCGACCGGCGAGAGGAGCAGCCCGACGGCGGTGACGCCGGCGAGCAGTGTCTTGATGATCATGCGCACCAGTTCAGGGGTTCCGGGCGTCTCTCGCCTGCCGAGAAGCCCGGAACCGCCACATCGTGTGAACTAGAAGCCCATGGCTTGCGCGCGTCGCTTTACCTCACGCCCACGGTCTCCGCGCAATGCTTCGATCGGAGTGCCAGGGAGGCTCTCGTCCTCCGTGAAGAGCCAGCGCAGAATCTCGTCCGTGGAGAAGCCCTGGTCGCGCAGCACCGTGATGGTGCCGGGCAGACCCTTCACCACACCTCCGGCAGCGAGGAATGCTTCGGGGACGACGAGAACGCCGTCGCGCCGCTCGGCGAGCAGTTGCCCGTCGCGCAGCAGTTGGTGGACCCGGGTGACCGGAAGTCCCATTCGGTCGGCCACCTCGGGGAGGGGAAGAACCTCCAGGTCGGCAGCCAGTACATCCGCAGCGGCAGGAATCGCACTCACGGGGGTCACGATGCCATAACCGAACTGTGAACGCCCTTCCGCCAACCGGGTCATCCTGAGCTTTACCATCTCGCACTGTGGAGAGGTCGGTTTCGAACGTGATGGGTGGACTGCTCGAGCAGCGCTACCGGGTGGACTCCGTGCTCGCGCGCGGTGGCATGTCCACCGTCTATCGAGGTCGCGACACCCGCCTCGATCGTGATGTGGCGATCAAGGTGATGGATCCGCACCTGACGGCGGACCCGGCCTTCGTCGCGCGTTTCGAGCGCGAGGCCCGCGCGGCGGCACAGTTGCACCACCCGGCGGTGGTGTCCGTGCACGACCAGGGCGTCGACGGTGACCAGGTGTACCTGGTGATGGAGCTGATCGACGGCGGAAACCTCCGTGACCTGCTGAATCAGCGCGGCAAGCTGCCGCCCGCGATCGCGTTGAGCGTTCTCGGCCCGGTGCTGTCCGCGTTGGGTGCCGCTCACCGGGCCGGACTGGTGCATCGGGACGTGAAGCCGGAGAACGTGCTGATCGGGCCGGGCGGCCAGGTCAAGGTGGCGGACTTCGGGCTGGCCCGCGCGATCGCCGAGAACGGCGTCACGAGCGACAGCGAGATCCTCGGCACTGTGGCCTACCTCTCACCCGAACAGGTGGAGACGGGCGCCGCGGACGCGCGCAGTGACGTCTACTCGGCCGGAATCGTGCTCTACGAGATGCTGGCGGGGCGGGCGCCGTATCGCGGCGACACGGCCATCTCAGTGGCCTATCAGCACGTGAACTCGGACGTCCCGTCCATCCCGGACGTCCCCTTGGCGCTCGACACGCTGGTGCGCAAGGCGACGCGGCGCGACCCGTCGCTGCGGCCGGCGAACGCGGACGCGTTCCTCGCCGAGCTGGAGCGCGTGGGGTCGGAGGTCGGCCTGACGCCGCAGCCGGTGCCCGTGCCCGGCACGGCGCCCGAGAACGACAGGACGGTCGTCATGCGGCCGGTTCCGGTCGCGGTCGCGGTCGGCGCCACTCCCCCGTCGATCGCCGAGGCGACCCGGCCGGTGCAGCCGGTGCAGCCGGCGATGACGACCGTCAACACGGGCCCGCCGACGCCGCCTCCGGGCATCTCGGCCACCCGCACGATGGCGCGGCCGGAACCGCCGCGGCGGCGGCCGCCGCAGAACCGGAAACCGAAGGTCGACCCGGTCGAGGAAGCGCGCAAGCGCAAGAAGAGGCTCTTCATCATCCTGGGCTCCGTGGCCGGCGTGCTGGTGCTGATCGGCGGCCTGTTCACCTGGTACGTCGGCGCGGGCCGCTGGACGACGGTGCCCCCGGTGGTCGGCCAGACCGAACAGAACGCGACGCAGCTCATCCGCAGCGCCGACCTCACCGCCTTGGTCGACAAGGTGCCGTCCGACGACGTGCCGAACGGCCAGGTCATCAGCACCGATCCCGCTCCGAACACCGAGCTGCGCAAGAACCAGCCCGTGAAGATCGTCGTGTCGCGCGGCAAGCCCGTGGTGCCGTTCGTCAACGTCGGCGTGGACGTCGAGGCCGCGACCAAGGAGATCGAGGCGGCGGGGCTCAAGGCGATCAAGGACGCCACGAAGGACGCGTTCCACGACACCGTGCCGATCGGCAAGGTCGTCGCGCTGGATCCGCGTCCCGGCACGGCGCTCAAGACCACCGACCCGGTGACCCTGGTGCTGAGCAAGGGCCCGGCGCCGCGCAGGCCGGTGCCGAACGTCGCGGGCAGGTCGAAGGACGAGGCGTTCGCCGAGCTGCAGCGTGCCGGTCTGGAGCCGGTCGAGGCGAGCGGTGAGGACGCCGCCGACGGCGACGAGGCGCGCGCAGTGCGGACGGATCCGCCGGCGGGCACGGTGCTGGAGGGCACGGCGAACAAGCGCGTCACCGTGTTCTTCCAGAGCAACAAGGAGGTCGAGGTCCCCGAGGTGACGCGGCTGAAGGTGCGCGAGGCCAAGGAGGAGCTCGAAAAGCTCGGCCTGAAGGTGAAGGTCGAGTTCAACAAGAGCAACAACGCGACCGTCGTGAACCAGTCGATCCCGCCGCGCACACGGGTGAGGCGCGGCACGGAGATCACGATCGTCGGTCTCTGATCAGGGCAAAGCGAAGGGCCCCGCGTTCTCGACGCGGGGCCCTTCGTTCTTCAGCTCGTCTTCAGGAAACTTCTACGAACGCAGCATCTCGGCGACGAGGAACGCGAGCTCGAGCGACTGCTGCGTGTTCAGGCGCGGGTCGCACGCCGTCTCGTAGCGGCCGGCGAGGTCGTCGTCCGAGATCTCCTGCGCGCCACCCAGGCACTCGGTGACGTCCTCACCCGTCAGCTCGATGTGGATGCCACCGGGGTGCGTGCCGAGCCGGCGGTGCACCTCGAAGAAGCCCTGGACCTCGTCGACGATCCGGTCGAAGTGCCGGGTCTTGTAGCCGGTGCTCGACTCGTGCGTGTTGCCGTGCATCGGGTCGCACTGCCAGATGACCTTGTGGCCGCTCGCCTCGACCTTCTCGATGATGGCCGGCAGCACGTCGCGCACCTTCTGGTTGCCCATGCGCGAGATGAGCGTCAGGCGGCCCGGCTCGTTGCGCGGGTCGAGGCGCTCGACGTACTCGACGGCCATCTCCGGCGACGTCGTCGGGCCGATCTTCAGGCCGATCGGGTTCGCGAGCATCTCCGCGAACGCGATGTGCGCGCCGTCGAGCTGACGGGTGCGCTCACCGATCCACACGAAGTGCGAGGACAGGTCGTACAGCTTCGGCTGGTCACCGGTGGTGTCCAGGCGCAGCAGCGCACGCTCGTAGTCGAGCAGCAGCGCCTCGTGCGAGGCGAAGATCTCCGTGCCGTGCAGCGACTGGTCGTTGACGCCGCAGGCCGACATGAACTTCAGGCCGCGGTCGATCTCGCTGGCCAGGGCCTCGTAGCGCTCGCCGGCGGGCGAGGTGCGCACGAAGTCCCTGTTCCAGTCGTGCACCCGGTGCAGGTCGGCGAGACCCGCGCCGGTGAGCGCACGCAGCAGGTTCATGGCCGCGCCGGCGTTGGCGTAGGCACGGATCATGCGGCCGGGGTCGGGGATCCTGGCCTCGGGCGTCGCGACCAGGGAGTTGATGATGTCGCCGCGGTAGGACGGCAGGCCGAGCGCGTCGATGTTCGACGAACGCGGCTTGGCGTACTGGCCGGCGATGCGGCCGACCTTCACCACGGGCAGGCTCGCGCCGTAGGTCAAAACCACGGCCATCTGCAGCAGGGTCCGGATGTTCGCGCGGATGTGCGGCTCGGTGTTGTCCGCGAACGTCTCGGCGCAGTCACCGCCCTGCAGAAGAAACGCCTCACCGTTCGCGACCTGCGCCAGTTGCGTGTGCAGCCGGTCGATCTCGGCGGGCACGGTGATCGGCGGCACGCTCTCGAGCACGGTCCGCACGCGACGCACCTGTTCGGCGTCGGGCCATTCGGGCTGCTGAGCGGCCGGGCGCGACAGGGCGTCGTCCAGGCGCTTGCGCATTTCCGGAGGCAGCGGCGGAAGCTCGGGAAGCGTGTCGATGGGCACGTCCACGGTCCAGTTCACGCTGCTCATCCTAGTTGTCCCACACTGAGAGACCCGGCCGGGCCTGTCAGCAGTTGCACGGGTGCCGGCACGGATGCCGCCCGATGGTGTATTGCGAGTGAAGTCTGTTACTTGTCAACTATCCACCTCTGCCCTGTTGAGACAACGCCCTGCATGATGTGGCCATGAACGCCACCCGGCTGGATGACAGCACCGCGACCCGGCTGCTGGCCATCGCGATCGACAACATCCAGCGCGATCACCCGGTGCACTGGACACACGTCATCGACGGCGACGACCGGCTGATACCGCAGCGGGTCCTGCACCCCGTGTTCGCCGGGTCGTTCGACTGGCACTCGTGCGTGCACCAGACGTGGCTCGCCGTGCGGCTGCTGCGGCTGCGCCCGTCGCTGCCGGGCGCCGACCTGGCCCGTGACGCGCTGGACAAGCTGGTCACCCCCGACAACTGCGCCGTAGAGGCCTCGTTCTTCGCCTCGCCGGCGGGGCGGCACTGGGAACGGCCGTACGGGTGGGCGTGGCTGCTGCTGCTCGACGCGGAGCTGCGAACCTCCGGCCTGCCGTGGTCGGTGGCGCCGATCGCGGACGTGCTGCGCGACCGGTGGCTGGAGTGGATCTCGGCAGCGCGGCTGCCGGTGCGGACGGGGACCCACGGCAACACCGCGTTCGCGACCGGCCTGGTGCTGGACGCCGCTCAGGTGAACGGGGACTCCGAGCTGGCTTCGGCGTGCGTGGACGCCGCCTTGCGGTGGCACCGGGACGAGGTCGCGTACGGCGGGTTCGAGCCGGACGCCGCGGACTTCCTGTCGCCCGCGCTGACGACGGCCGACCTGATGCGCCGCGCAATGGACGCCGAGGATTTCGCCGCGTGGTTCGACGCGTACCTGCCGGACCTCGACGCGGAACGGTGGCGCGTGCTGCGCGAGCCCTTCCCGGTCGACGATCCCAGTGACCCCTACGGCTCGCACCTGGCCGGGCTCGCGTTGTCGCGGGCGTGGAACTGGGAGGCGATCGCGGAGTCGCTGCCGGACGGGCACCGGTATGCCGAGCTGGCCCGGACCGCTTCGGCGTCGCATCGCGAGGCCGGGTGGACCTACGTGTTCGGCGGGCACGGCTACATGGCCGACCACTGGCTCGGCACGTTCGCCGCCTACCTCGACGTGAAAGCCTTCTGACCTGCGCAAACCCATCCTTATGCAAAAGACGTTTGCGGACGACCGCAAACGTCTTTTGCATAACTGATATATCGGCGGGTCGGCACCGCGTTGTGACGGCACGCGATATATCGGATATCAGGCCCCGAAGAAGACCTCGGCCTCTTCGTAGCGCTCCGTCGGAACGGTCTTGAGCTCGGCCGTCGCCTCCGACAGCTTCACGCGCACGATGTCGGTGCCGCGCAGCGCGACCATGACACCGAAGTCGCCATCCGCGACGGCGTCGACGGCGTTGAGGCCGAAGCGGGTCGCGAGGACGCGGTCGTACGCGGTCGGCGTGCCACCGCGCTGGATGTGGCCGAGGATCGCCGCGCGCGACTCCTTGCCGGTGCGGTCCGCGATCTCCTCCGCGAGCCACTGGCCGACGCCACCGAGGCGGACGTGACCGAAGGCGTCGCGCTCACCGGAGTGCAGCACCTCGGCGCCGCCCTCGGGCATCGCGCCCTCGGCGACGACGATGATCGGCGCGAACTCGCGCTCGAAACGGCGCTCGACCCACTCGACGACCTTGTCGACGCTGAACGGGCGCTCCGGGACGAGGATGACGTTCGCGCCACCCGCGAGACCCGAGTGCAGCGCGATCCAGCCCGCGTGCCGGCCCATGACCTCGACGACGAGCGCACGGTGGTGCGACTCGGCCGTGGTGCGGAGGCGGTCGATGGCCTCGGTCGCGATGTGCACGGCCGTGTCGAAGCCGAACGTGTAGTCCGTGGCGCCGAGATCGTTGTCGATGGTCTTCGGCACACCGACGACGCCGATGCCGTCGTCGGTCAGCTTCTTGGCGACACCCAGGGTGTCCTCGCCGCCGATGGCGATCAGCGCGTCGACCTTGTTCTCCGCGAGAACCTCGCGGATGCGGTCGACACCGCCCTCGACCTTGTAGGGGTTGGTGCGCGACGAGCCCAGGATCGTGCCACCGCGCGTGAGAATGTCCTCGACGTCCGTGAGACCGATCGGCTTGGTGAGGTTCTCGATCGGGCCCTGCCACCCGTTGCGGAACCCGACGACCTCCCAGCCGTGAGCCTTGATTCCCTTGCGGACCACGGCCCGGATCACGGCGTTCAGACCGGGGCAGTCACCACCGCCAGTGAGCACACCGATGCGCATCTGCTTGCCCAATCTCTCGTGTTCTGTGTCACTCAGACTTTCACGAGCTGTATCGGTGCAGCAATGCGGGTCTCACTTACCGGACGGGAAAGCCGAGTTTCCGCCGCTGTTCCTCGATCACCTTCCACCGCGCGAGGTTGTGGCGGGCGTCGGCGAGGGCGTCGTGCGCGTCCGCGGGCGGGGCGGGCAGCTTGGGACGTCCGACGTCCTCCCAGCGTTGCCGCAGGTCGCGGGTGAAGCGGGGCAGGGCGCGCGGCAACGCCGGCATCGCGCCCCACAGCTGCGCCAGCGCGACGTGGTCGTAGGCGGCGAACCACGCCCACAGTTCCACCTCGTCGCGCGCGGCGTTGCGGGCGCCGAGGAAGTCGAGCAGGTCCTCGCGGATGCGTTCGCGGCTGCGCCACGCCTTGTCCGCGGGCGAGGGCAGCTGGTTGAGGACGTTCTGCCGCACCCACGGCCCCGCGCGCTCGGGGTCGAACTCGGTGGACACGGCGTAGAACTCGCGGCCTTCCTCGTCGACCACACCGATCGACACGAGGTCGATCGTCACCCCGTCCTCGATGAACTCACAGTCGTAGAAGAACCGCACCGCGACACCCTAGGGGGTGCGGTCAGCCCGCCTTCGTCTCGGGCACCCGGTCGGCGGGCTTGCCCTGCTCCGGGACGTTCGCCGGCTGTTCCTTCGCCTTCGCCGCGTAGACGTCGACGTACTCCTGGCCGGAGAGCTCCATCAACGCGTACATGATCTCGTCGGTGATGGACCGCAGCACGAACCTGTCGCCGGACAGGCCCTCGTAACGGGAGAAGTCGAGCGGCTTACCGATCTTGATGCGGATCGGGTACGGCTTCCACATCCGGGAGCCGATGGGGTTCGCCTTGTCCGTGCCGAACATCGCCACCGGGATGACCGGCGCGCCGGACTCAAGCGCGATCCACGCGACACCGACCTTGCCCTTGTAGAGGCGGCCATCGGGCGAACGGGTGCCCTCGGGGTAGATGCCGAGCAGCTTGCCCTCGCGCACGATCCGCACGCCGGTGTCGAGCGCGCCCTGGGCGGCAGAGGCGCTGGACCGGTCGATCGGCACCTGACCGACGCCGGAGAAGAACCACTTCTGCAGCTTGCCCTTGAGCCCGGTACCGGTGAAGTACTCGATCTTGGCGGGGAAGGTCACGCGCCGCGACAACATCAGCGGCAGGAAGAAGGAGTCGGAAACGGCGAGGTGATTGCTCGCCAGGATCGCGCCACCCTCCTTGGGAATGTTCTCGGCGCCCTCGATGATCTTCGGCTGGAAGAACAGCCGCAGAATCGGTCCCAGGAGGACGTGCTTCATGATCCAGTACAGCACAGCGGGAAGCGCCTCCCTAGACACCGAACCTTGATCCCGACAACCAGCCTACGGAGCCGACCGCACCTCACACAACGAATCCCGAGTCAGTGCGTCACGGCCATGACTGAGCCGACTGCCGTAACCCGCAACACATCCCGCCCGTGCAACGATGAGGGGTCAAGAGGGTTGCGGCACACGGAGAGGCTCTGGATGAACGCCCGGCGCGACTCGACCGACGGCCCCGAGAACGTCGACGAGCTCTTTGCCGAGATCGTCGCGGGTCTCGAACGGGACGGGGTCGGCAAGGACTGGCTCGACCTCGACGAGGCGGCCCCGGAGGACCTCAAGCTACGCGACGACGCGACCGACGACATCGCGACCGAGCCCGCGGAAGAGCCTGATCGGCGAGATCGGGACGACGAGGACCACTACGTCCCGCCGGAGCCGCCGCCGTTCCCGGTGCTGCGCGCGTCCACGATCGCGGCGCTCGGCCTCTTCGTGCTCGGCATCGTCCTTCTGGTCGCCCCCGGCATCTTCGGCCTCCAGCCGCGCATCGGCACGCCGCTGTCGCTCGTCGCGCTGTGCGCGGGCGTCGGCTGGCTGATCCTGCGCATGCGCAACACCCCGCCACCCGACTCGGGATGGGACGACGGCGCCCAGGTGTGACATGTCACCTTTTGCTTGGTAACGGCGTGATAACGGCCACTCAAACCTTCAGATAACGATTCGGTCATGCCTACGGTGTCGGGCATGGACCAGATGCAGCACCTGATGATGGCCCGCGCCTTGGCGACTCTGGGCAAGAAGGACGCGGAGCGCGCCAAGCGCCGCCGCCCGCGCATCCTGCGCATGCTCGGCCGCTAGATCCCGGCCGTTCGAGCTGGGTGTTCGCGGCGAGCGAACAGACCCCGACACGCCTGCCGCGACACCTCAACCCGGAAGCCCGCTGCACTTGGCGATCCCGCCCGGCGCAGCGGGCTTCGGCGTGTTCGGGCACCTGCCAGTCCGTCGATCCCAGCCCTGGCGATGTTGAACGCACCAGCCCGTCGCGGATGACATACCAACCGATATATCAGTTCCGTGCGTCTCTGACCTGTGCCTTAGCAATGAGACTTTGGACTTCGCCCGCAAACGAGTCATTGCAAGGGGCAAGCGAGCCGGGATCAGTCGGAGGACAAGGGGCGGCGCAGGACCTCGGGCTTGTGGGGCGCGTCCGGCGAGCGGTCAGGAGCGGCGTGAGTTCCGCGCCATCGAGGCGGACATCTCGCGAGCCAGAGTCGCCGCGCCCACGATGCCCGCGTCGTCACCGAGCTGCGCGGTGCGGATCCGGGCGAGCGGGCGGTGGCCCGCGCCGGTCACCACGGAGGCGTAACGCTCGCGGGCGTCGTCGAGGAACAGCGGTGCCGACTCCGACACCCCTCCTCCGATGACGATCACCTCGGGGTCGTAGACGTCGGCAACCAGCGCCAGGCCCTCGCCCAGCCAGCGGGCCAGGTCGGCCATCGCGCGCTTGGCCAGGGGATCGCCGTCGCGGGCGGCCCCGGCGACGCGGCGGCCGGTCACCGCGCGGGAGTCACCGGCGGCTTCGCGGGCCAGCACGGTCGAGATGCCGGGATGCTTGGCGAGCAGCTCCACGGCGGTGGCGCTCAGGGCCGTGCCGCTGCAGTAGCGCTCCCAGCAGCCGTTCTTGCCGCACGGGCAGGGCCGGCCGTCCGGGACGACGCGCAGGTGACCCAGTTCGGGAGCCACGCCGTGGGCACCGCGGAAGACCTCGCCGTTCAGCAGCAGCGCGGCACCGATGCCCGTGCCGATGGCCACCAACACGGCCGTGTGCGCGCCACGGGCCGCACCGAAGCGGTGTTCGGCGAGGGCGGCGGCGTTCGCGTCGTGTTCCAGCACGACCGGCATGCCCAGGCGGTCGCTCATGCGGTCGGCCACGTCGGCCTGTCGCCACGCCAGGTGTGGCGCGAAACGGACCGTGCGGCGGTCTGAGGCGATGAAGCCCGCCACTGCCAGACCGACGGCGTTCACCGCGTGGCGGTCCGCCACCTCCTCCACGGCGGCGACGATCGCGTCTTCGAGAGCGCGCTCGCCGGCGGGCGTTGGGGCGCGTGAGGTGTCCAGCACCGAGCCACGCGCGTCCACGACGCCCGCGCGCACGCTGGTGCCACCGATGTCCACTCCGACCGTGAGCACTAGTCGGTCTTCCTGACGACCTTGATGTGCTGCACCCGCTGGCCGGCCTCGCCTGCCTCGGCGGGCTCGCCACCCGAGGCCGGCGGTGGCGTCGGCGGGGCACCGGGCTCGCGCAGGGCAGCGCGCAGCACCGCGACAAGGCCCGCCGCGTGCTCGGCGGCCTTCGCGGCCAGTTCGGAACGGTCGCCGCGCAGCAGCGCCACGCCGTTGCACAGAGGGCACCAGCCGCACGTCTCGGGCGTGTGCGAGCCGTCGCCCGCCTCCGCCACACGCTGCAGCCACGGCTGCATGCGCTCAGCGGCCGCGTCGATGAGCAGCCGGAGCTCCTCGGCGAGCTTGCCGGTGTTGTCCTGGGTCATTGAAAACTCCTGATCAGCGCCACAGCGACGGGTCTGGGCGGAACCCCACTGTCACGCCACCCGAGTCCATCTCCGCGCCGGTCACGATGCAGCGCCTCAGCAACGAGGGCAGCGCCACGAGCCGACGCCGGCCGTCGACGGTCAACGCGAGGTCGTCGCCCACGCGCGCGAGGTCGAGCTCCGTGTCATCGGTCAGCGGCAACGCGATACGCAGCGAGTATCGAGCGTCGAGACCGCGTCCGCTGCCCGACACCTCCAGCAACGACTCCGGCACCGCGCCACCGGGCAACGGGTCCGAGTCGCCGTAGAGCTGCCCGGCGACCTCCAGCAGAGCCGGCACGCCGACGGGTTCCGAAGCGCGGTGGTCGACCGTGCGGATCTCGCCGATGCCGGTCAGCTCTGCCAGCACCGCGTCCTGCTCGTGCCGGCGCGTCCGCAGCCACGTCGCGGCGGCACCACGCGCGGAACCCGGCGAAGGCACCAGCCGGTTCGCGATCACACTGTCGACGCGGATTCCCTGCAGCGCCAACGCGGTCAGCGTGCGCCGGGTCTCGGCGGCCACGACGCGTTCGGGTGTCAGCACCAGCCGGACCGAGCACGAGGACGGATCGGCGAGCATGCTCCGCAACGCGTCCAGCCGCTCCGCGAGCCTGCTGAGCGCGTCCGCCGTCGCATCCCACTTCTCGACGGTCCCGGTGCCCGCGACACCGGCCAGCAGCCCGCGCACCACCCGCCGGTGCGTCGGGAAGAGCCTCTCCAGATAGCCGGCGAACGCCTCGGGCAGCGACAGCAGCCGCAACGTCTCCGCGGTCGGCCCGCAGTCGACGACAACGACCTCCCACGGTCCGCTGGAAGCCAGCCGCCGCACCTCCGCGAGCGCGAGGAGCTCCTCGACGCCCGGCAGCACGGTCAGCTCCTCGGCGTCGAGCTCGTCGACGCCCGCGCCCGCCAGCACGGTCCGCAGATGGCCGCGCAGCTCCCCCCACGCCTCGTCGACGAGGCCGCGCGGGTCGATCTGGCACGCGTAAAGACCGTCCGCCGTGTCCACTTCGGACGGCGAGGCGCCCAGACGGACGTCGAGGGCGTCGCCCAGCGAGTGAGCGGGATCGGTCGACACCACGAGCGCCTTGCGGCCGTGCGCCGCCAGGGAGGCCGCCGTCGCGGCGGCCAGTGTCGTCTTGCCGACCCCGCCCTTGCCGGTGAAGAGCAGGACCCGGCTCAAGCCGCCTTCTCCGCGCGCTTCTTGAGCTCCTTGAGCGCGGTGTCGAGGATCAGCTTCTCCGCCTTGCGGCGGAACAGCCCGATCATCGGGATCACCAGCTGCACCGACAGCGTGTAGGTGACCTTGGTACCGGAACCGGACGGCTCCAGCACGTAGCTGCCGTGCTGCGACTTCTGCATGGTGCCCTTGACGAGGTCCCACTGCACCGAAAGGCCGTCCGGGGCCCAGTCGTACTTCAGGACGTACTCATCCTTGACGGGCCCCTGGTCGATCGCGAAGCGCACCTGCTCCGCGCGGCCGTCGTCGCGGGCGTCGAGGACCTCCACCTCTTTCATCCCGTTCGCCCAGTCCGGGTACGACGGGAAATCCGCGATGATCGCCATGATCTTCTCAGGCGGCGCGTCGATGACGATGGACTGAGTGGACTCGTCGGCCATGTGTGAGGAGGTTACTCGCGTCTTTACCAGTTGAGGACGTGAGGCTTGCCGCTGCGCTGGAAGTGCCCGACGTTGACGCACTCGGTGTACCCGATCCGCACCCGGCGGGCGAGCGGCTGGTGCACGTGCCCGAACACCGACCAGCGCGGACGTTCCCGCACGATCTTCTCCAGCGCCGGCCGCGAACCCCACTCGGGACGGCGCGCGACGACGTCGTAGGTCAGATCCGGAACAGCCGGTGGGATGTGCGTGCACAGCACGTCGACGGGACCCATCCGATCCAGTGCGGCCGCCATGTCCTCGTCCGTTCGGAGGTACGGGAACCACGGCGCGTTGGGGTTGCGCATGTGTCCGGGCAGCATCAGCCCGCCACCCGCGAACCCGAACTTCAGCCCGCCGATCTCCACCGCCTCGCCGTCGAGCACGTGCACACCGTCACCGGCGAACTGCGGCCACAGCTGCGGACTGTCCACATTGCCCGGTGTCGCGTACGTCGGCGCGGACATCGCCGAGAACAACGCGTGGTACTGCTCCAGCACCGCCTCTTCCACCACGGAGCGGGCGTCCGCGAGACCGTCCCAGAGGGACCGGATGTAGCTCGCCGTGTCAGCGCGCCTGGTTCCGCGTCGCAGCTCGGCGAAGATCCCCACCTTCTCGGCACCGAAAACGCGCCCGAGGATCCCCTTGGAGTGGTCGTGGTAGTCGACGAAGTCGATCAGGTCGCCGAGCACGACGAGCGCGTCGGCACCGTCACCGGCGCGCGCCAGCGCCTCCGCGTTGCCGTGGACGTCCGAAACCACGTGAACCCGCACAGTCCCCAACCTAGTTCTTGAGACGCGCGTCAACCAAGATCACTCGCCTGGCGGGCAGCCAGGCGGACGACCGTCCTCCAGAGTCAGCTTCAGACCCAGAGCAACGGACTTCGCGTCGAGCTGCCGGCGTAGCACCTCACGGAGCGCGTTGCGCGGGGTGAGCGAGCCCGCGGGCGGATCGGCACGGAGGAAGTAGTGCAGCAGGGTGCCGTCGAGCATCGGCTCGAGCCAGACCTCCATCGTGCCGACGAGCGCGCCGCCGACGGTCCAGCGCAGTCCCTCGTCGCCGCGGTTGGCGTAGACGTCCAGCTCGAGATCCGGCCAGAACGACCGCCACGACGATGGCGAGGCGAAGGCTGCGGCGACCACGCTGGGCGGCACCGCCAGGAAAGTCTCGTCGACGACGTCCACACTGGCCATGGAGTGAAAAGGTAACGGAAGGGCGTACCAACCTTTGTATCGCCGGAATCACACGCTAAGTTTCCCCACCAGTAACAAATCACCGTACGGAGGTTGACGTGCGCGAGTTCAGCGTCCCCGCCACCGCCGCAGTGGCTCCGGAGGAGAACCTCACCGACATGGTGTGGGCCAACGCGGAACGCTTCGGCAACGCCGTCAGCTTCCGCAGGCAGGTGGACGGCACCTGGGTTGACATCACTGCCCGTGACTTCGCCGCGCAGGTCATGGCGGTTGCCAAGGGTCTGATCGCCGCCGGCATCGAGCTCGGCGACCGGATCGGACTGGTCTCCAAGACGCGCTACGAGTGGTCGCTGCTCGACTTCGCCATCTGGGCGGCGGGCGGCGTCGTGGTGCCGATCTACGAGACATCGTCGGCGGACCAGATCGAGTGGATCCTGTCCGACTCGGGCGCGACGGCGGTGTTCGTCGAGGCGTCGTCGCACCGCGCGCTGGTCGACGAGGTCGTCGGCAAGCTGCCCGAGCTGCGCCACGTGTGGCAGATCGAGGGCTCGGCCGCCGCCGTCGACGAGCTGACGGCGCTGGGCGCCGAGATCACCGACGAGCAGGTGCACGAGCGTCGCGGACAGGTCCAGGCGGACCACACGGCGACGCTGGTCTACACGTCCGGCACCACGGGCAGGCCCAAGGGCTGCACGCTGACGCACCGCAACCTGCTGTCCGAGGTGCGGTCGGCGCTGTCGCGGTTCCCGGAGATCCTCACCGCGGGCAACTCGCTGCTGCTGTTCCTGCCGCTCGCACACATCCTGGCGCGTGCTCTGGCGCTGGCGTGCGTGTACTCGCGGGCGACGGTGGGTCACACCGCCGACGTGAAGAACCTCGTCGCGGACCTGGGCCAGTTCCGGCCGACGTTCGTGGTCGCGGTGCCGCGCGTGTTCGAGAAGGTCTACAACGGCGCGAAGCAGAAGGCGCACGCCGGCGGCAAGGGCAAGATCTTCGACGCGGCCGAGGCGACCGCCGTCGAGTACTCGCGCGTGCTGGACAACGGCGGCCCCGGCCTGGTGCTGCGGCTCAAGCACGCGGTGTTCGACAAGCTGGTGTTCTCGAAGCTGCGGGCCGCTCTGGGCGGCCGGGCGATCGCGGCGGTGTCCGGTGGCGCGCCGCTGGGTGACCGGCTGTCGCACTTCTTCCGCGGCGCGGGCATCCCGGTGTACGAGGGCTACGGCCTCACCGAGACGTCGGCGGCGGCGTGCGTGACGTTCAAGGGCCAGGAGAAGGTCGGCACGGTCGGCCTGCCGGTGCCCGGCACGTCGGTGCGGATCGGCGAGGACGGCGAGATCCTCATCAAGGGCGACATCGTCTTCACCGGCTACTGGAACAACGAGGCCGCCACCAAGGAGGCCCTCGAGGACGGCTGGTTCCACACCGGTGACATCGGTGAGCTCGACAGCGACGGTTTCCTGAAGATCACGGGCCGCAAGAAGGAGATCATCGTCACCGCCGGTGGCAAGAACGTCTCCCCCGCGCAGCTCGAGGACCGCATCCGGGCGCACCCCCTGGTGTCGCAGTGCATGGTCGTCGGCGACAAGCAGCCGTTCATCGGCGCGCTGATCACGATCGACCCGGAGTTCTTCCCTGCGTGGAAGGAGTCGCACGGCAAGCCGGCGTCGGCCGAGGTCGCGGACCTGATCGAGGACTCCGACCTGCTGGCCGAGATCCAGGCCGTGGTGGACGAGGCGAACAAGTCGGTGTCGAAGGCCGAGGCGATCCGCAAGTTCCGGGTGCTGCCTATCGACTTCACCGAGGCCGGTGGTGAGATGACGCCGTCGCTGAAGCTCAAGCGCTCTGTCGTGGCGACGACCTACGCGTCGGACATCGACGCCATCTACGCGAAGTAGCAGGTGAAATGCGCGAAAGGCCCAGGAGCTCCAGAGCTCCTGGGCCTTTCGACCCCCAGCGATCGTGATCCGCGGATCTCCGCGGAACCCGAGAAGTTTGTTGCCCCGGCCCCCCGACCGGGACGTGTAGAAGATTGCCGTACGACGCTGACGTATCGCTGACGCGCCGATGTCACTCGGCGACAGCGCGCTAATAGGCTGTCCGGTAGACGGGGATCATTCGGCGCGTACGAGGGGTAGGCAATGGCTTCGGGTCCGCAGTTCCGGCTGCTCGGCCCGCTGGAAGTGCGCCTGAACGACTCCGCTGTCGTCCTGCGCGCGGGCAAGCACCGGGCGTTGCTGGCGGCGTTGCTGCTGCGGCCGAACCGCGTCGTGCCCGTGACGGAACTCGTCGAGCACGTGTGGGGTGACACACCGCCTGCGCGCACGCGTGGAACGTTGCAGACGTACGTGATGCGACTGCGGGCGGCGCTGGGCGACCCGTCGCTGATCCAGACCGCGCCCGACGGCTATCGGATGCGCGTCGACCCGTTGGCGGTGGACGTGCACCGGTTCGCCGACGCGGCTGCCCGCGGACGTGCGGCGGCTGCTTCGAACGATCTGGCGGCGGCGCGGAAAGCGTTTGCCGAGGCGTTGGAGCTGTGGCGCGGCCCGGTGCTGTCGGATGTGCCTTCCGAGACGCTGTACTCCGAGCACGCACCACGGCTGACCGAGCTGCTGATGACTGTCCACGAGCAGCGGATCGACGTGGAGCTCGCGCTGGGCAACCACGCCGACCTGGTGCCGGAGCTGTTCGCGCTGACGCGGGACCACCCGCTGCGGGAGCGGTTCTGGGGGCAGCTGATGCTGGCGCTGTACCGCAGCAGCAGGCAGGCGGAGGCGCTGGAGGCGTTCCGGCAGCTCGACCGGACGCTGGACGAGCAGCTCGGCATCGACCCGGCGGAAGAGCTGCGCGAGCTGCACCAGTCGATCCTCGTGGGCGCGCCGGAACTCGCCGCGCCCGTGGCCCCGCGTGAGCCGGAGCGCGCGCCCGCGTCGCCGATGCGGCTGCCGGACGACATCTCCGACTTCACGGGGCGCGCGTGGCACGTGGAGCGGGTCTCCGGGCTGATCACGCGCGGTGCGGTGCCGATCGTGACGCTGGCGGGCCAGCCGGGCGTGGGCAAGACGACGCTGGCGGTGCACGTGGCGCACCTGCTGCGGGACCACTTCCCGGACGGGCAGCTCTACGTCGACCTGCGTGGGTACGCGCTGGGGCCGCCGGCGGACGGGATGGACGTGCTGTCGCGGTTCCTGCGGGCGCTCGGGGTGCCGCCGGACGAGATCCCGCCGGACGCCGACGAGCAGAGCACGATGCTGCGCTCGTTGCTGTCGGGCCGGCGGATGCTGCTGGTCCTGGACAACGCCTCCGCGCCCGACCAGGTGCGGCCGTTGCTGCCGGGGACGGCGTCGTGCCGGGTGATCGTGACGTCGCGGGACGACCTGCGCGGGCTGATCGCGATGAACGGGGCGCGGACCGTGCCGGTCGACGTGTTCACGCCCGTGGAGTCCGCGTCGTTGCTGTCGACGCTGCTGGGGCCGGGTGACCACGCGGAGCTGGCTGAGCGGTGCGGGCATCTGCCGCTCGCGTTGCGGGTCGCGGCGGCCTACCTCGCGGGGCGCGACGACGTGACGATTTCGGGCTCTCCGATCGAGCTGGCCTACGCGGCTCTCCCGCCCGCGCCGCAGCGGTTGTTCCGGCTGCTGTCGCTCGTGCCGGGCCCTGACTTCACCGCGGAGGGCGCCTCCGCACTGGCCGATGTGGACGCCGACGGCCTGCTGACGGTGCTGGCGATCGCGAACCTCGTGGTGTCCCCGGTGCCCGGCCGCTACCGGTTCCACGACGAGCTCGTGCGGTACGCGGCCACGCTGCGCGAGCAGTCGGACAGCCCTGCCGAGCAGGAAGTCGCGTGGACGGCGCTGCTGAACCACTACCTGCGCGGGGTGGAGCGCTGCGCCGAGCTGCTCTACCCCGGCATCGTGCGGCTGCCGACGTCCGCTTCCGGCCCGGCGCCGCGGATCTCCAGTTCGGCGGAGGCGCTGGCGTGGCTCGACGCGGAACGCCCGAACCTGACCGCGGCCATCCGGCAGGCCGCCGAGCACGGCCCTGCTGAGATGGCGTGGCAGCTCGCCGACGCCTTGCGCGGCTACCTGTGGATCGGCCAGCACGTCGGCGAGTGGCTCGCGACCGCCCACCACGGCCTGCAGGCCGCCCAGGCGTCCGCGCACCGCCCGGCCGAGGCCGCGATGCACGCGAACCTCGGCACCCTCTACCTGCGGCTCGGCGAGTACGCGCTGTCGGTGGAGCACCACAACCAGGCTGTCGGGCTGTACCGGGCGCTGGGCGACAAGGACGCCGAGGCGAGCGTGCTGAACAACCTGAGCCTCGTCCACCGCCGCTCCGGCCAGCTGACCGAGGCGAAGCAGGCCCTCGTCCGCTGCCTGGAGATGCTGCACTCCGCCGACAGCGTCAGCACCGGCCTGTACAACCTCGGCCAGCTCTCCGTGGAGCTCGGCGAGATCGACGGCGCCGTCGAGCACTTCTCGCAGGCACTGGCCCTCGCACCGAACGCCGACAGCCACACCTACCTCGGCATGGCCCTGCGCCTGCAGGGCCGCTTCGGCGAGGCGCGCGCCCACCTCGAACACGCCCTGGAGATCGGCAACGTCCCCGCCGGCGAGGCCGAGGCCCTGGAGAACCTCGCCGCCCTGGAGCTCGCCGAGGGCAACGCGGAGGTCGCGCTGTCGCTGGCCTCACGCGCGCTGACACTGGTCTCGGACGGCGGTGATCCGCAGGTGGCGACCTCGGTGCGGATCATGCTCGGCGAGATCCGCCGCACGGTGTCCGACTTCGACGTCGCGGCCGAGCTGTTCGAGCAGGCTCTCGCCACGGCCAGGCGGATCGGCTACGCCTCCGGCGAGGTCCGCGCGTTGATCAACCTGGCCGTGGTGTGGCGGGATCTCGAACGCCACGCCGACTCCCGGTCAGCCGCCGACCGGGCCGTACGACGCAGTGCCGAACTGGGTTTGCGCGCGCTGGAGAGCCGGGCCCGCGAACTCAGCCGATGAGGCCTTCGAGGCGGTGTGCGAGCTGGTCCCACCGCCAGTGGTCGCTCACCCACTCCCGCCCCGCGCGGCCCATCTTGGCCGCCATCTCTGGGTCGGCGAGCAGGTTGGCGATCCTCTCGGCGACGTTCTCGACGTCACGGCCGTCGACGACGTTGCCGGTGATGCCGTCGCGCACGGTCTCCGGCGCGCCGCCGGACCGTCCGGCGATCACGGGCAGCCCTGTCGCCGAGGCCTCCAGGTAGACGATCCCGAGTCCTTCCACGTCGAGGCCGCGACCGCGGGTGCGGCACGGCATCGCGAAGACGTCGCCGGCGTTGTAGTGCGCGGGCAGTTCCTCCCACGGCACCGAGCCGGTCAGCACGACGTCACGGTTGCCGGCGGCCATCTTCTCCAGCGTTCCCCGGTACGGACCGCCGCCGACGATCAGCAGAGCCGCGTCCGGCACCGTGCGCTGGATCAGCGGCAGCGCGCGGATCAGGATGTCCTGGCCCTTGCGCGGCACCAACCGCGAGACACACACGATCACCGGACGGTCGCCGAGCCCGTGGCGGCGGCGGATCTCGGTGCGGGCGGCCGGATCCGGGCGGTACAGCTCGGTGTCCACACCGGACGGAAGGTGTTCCAGTGCCGCCATCGGACCGAACGCCGCGGCGAACCTTGAGCGGGTGTAGCGGCTGACGTAGGTCACAACGTCCACACCGGACCCGATGGCACGCAACGCCTGCCGTGCCACCGGCAGCATCGACCAGCCGACCTCGTGGCCGTGGGTGCAGGCCACCGCACGGCTCAGGCCGAGTGACGGTGCCAGCAACGCCAGTGGAGCCGCCGCGCCGAACCACGCGGCGTCGCAGGACTCGGCGCGGGCGATGTCGCGGGCGCGCCTGAGCACGTCGGGGGTCGGCAGCATCAGCGACGTCGGATGCCGCACGACGGGGAACGGCTGCTCGGCGTCGAACTCGGCCGCGCCCTTCCACTTCGGCGCGTAGACGACGAGGGACTCCGCGGGCAGCCGTGTCGCCAGAGCGTGCAGGTAGGACTGGATGCCACCGGGGCGGGGCGGGAAGTCGTTGGTCACCAGCAAGGTTCGGCGCACGGAACCCACGCTAGCCGATGTTCGATCGCAGGAACTCGCGCCAGCCCGCCACGTCCACGGCCCGCGGGTCCACAGCGGAAAGCGACGCGTACTGCAGGAAGAAGTCGACGACGCCCCGCTCCCCCAGCTTCGACTCCAGGTAGACCATGATCGAGTACGCCTGCTGGTAAGCCAGATCACGCCTGGGACCACCGAAGTCGGTGGGCAGGGCGGAGACGTCGGAGGTGAGCAACGGCGCGGCCTGGCGCAGCGGTACCCCGAGGCCGTGGAACGCCACCCAGTCCGCGAAGCCCTCCACCAGCCACAGCGGTGCCGAGTCCGACGTCAGGTCGCGCGTCGCCACGTGCGTGATCTCGTGCCGCAGCAGCACACGCAGTTCCAACGTCGTCAGTGGCGCCGCACGCACCCGATTGAGCACCACACGTTGCGTCGCACCGTCGCGAATCGCGACGCCGGCCATGTCCGCGAAGGCCGGCCCGACGAGTGAAACGAGTTCGGCATCGGTCGCCGGAATGACGACATCGGCCCGCCGCGCCCAGGTGATATCCAATATATCGGCGACACCGGCCACCGACTCGTCCACGAGACCGGACACCCGAGCCGCGAGCTCGCCGTCACAAGAAGTGCTGGTTACAGTGCCCGACGACACCGTCAGCACCACTTCTTTGCAATGAATTGTTGCAGTCGGCTGCAACTCAACGGGCCGCATTGCAACGCTGAGGCCCAGCAGGAACGTCATGGCGACCGTGATCGCCAGCAACGTCCTGAGGTGCTTCACCCGCGAAACGCTAGCCCTCGATGCGCCGAATCACCGCGATGGGCCCGATGGCGTCGATGGGCGCGATCTTCACCGGCTGCCCCTCGGTGGAGGCGTGCACGGCCCTCGTGTTGTCGACGGCCATCGCGACGTGCGACCGGCTCGAGTAGTAGATGATGAGGTCGCCCGCACGGACGTCAGCGCGCGTCACGACGCGCCCGACCCCGGCCTGTCCACCGGACGTGCGCGGAATCGCGTACCCGGCAGCCGCGTAAGCCTTCATCGTCAGACCGGCGCAGTCCCACTCGTGGAGCCCGGTCGCGCCGTACCGGTACTCGTCGCCGCGTTGCTCCAGCGCGAACGCCAGTGCGAGCCCGGCCGCCCCCTGGGGCACGCTGACCGGTGACCGGTCCCCCGGATCGCGCAGCTGGTTCACGACCGGCGCGGGCAGCCGCGCCAACGCCGCGCGCACCTCACCGGTCTGCGCCTGCAACGCGCGGCTCCGTGCGTCCAGATCGCTCTTCAGCCGCTCGGCCGCCGACATCGCCTCAGCGGCACGGGTCCGCGCGTTCTCCGCCACCTGGTGCGCCAGCCGCGCCTTCTCCACCGCACCGGACAACAGCGCCAGCGACTCGGCCTTGTCCGCGGCCAGCACCCGCATCATCTCCAGGCGGTTCAGGAAGTCCTGCTGCGAGTCCGCGACGAGCAGCGCCGACAGCTGGTTGAACCGCGCGCCCTCGAACGACGCCTGGGTGATGAGGTCCACCTGGTCGCGGAAGGCGTTCTCGTCCGACTTCGCCTGCCGCTCGATCTGCTGCGCCGCCGCGACGTCCGCGGTCGCGCGTTCGAGCTCGGCCCGCCGCAGAACCAGATCCTCCTGTGCGCGCAGCACTTCCTCGTTGAGCTTCGTCGCCTGCGCCGTCAGATCGGCGTACACGCGCGCCGGATCAGCCGGCTGTGCGGCGAACGACACGGCCGGGAGAGCGGAGAAGAGCAGGGCGGTGACCAGAACACCGCGGGTGAGCTTGCGCGACATCACGTCGCCGATCCCCTTCGCGAGAACAAGACCGTCAAGATCGACGGCGTCAGGCTACCGGGTGATCAAACGCGCCCGAGACGGGCCAGCAACACGGCGGACGGCACCGGATGCGCACCACGCCGGCGCACCGAGTCGGCGACCGCGCGATCCGACGTCACCACCACCACGGGACGTCCCTCGGGCTCCGCGGTGACCAGCGCGCGAATCACGTCATCAGCCAGAACACCGGGGTCGCTGAAGAGCACGCGCACGCCACGAGGCGCCGCCGCGGGCACGGCCACCACCCCCGCGCCGTCGAACACCAACGTGACCTCGGCACCCGTGCGCGCGGCCAGCACGGCCAGTTGGTGCACCAACCGATCGCGTTGGTCCGACAGCGACAGCTCCGGATAACCGGTCTTCGTGACGTTGTAGCCGTCCACAACCAGGTGCACGGCGGGCAACGCCAGCAGCCGGTCGAGGGCGGCAGGGTCTTCCACGCGTCCAACGGCTCCCTGCGACGCGCTGGCGCCGCGCACGAGATCGGCGGGACGCGGCCCGGTGCCACCCAGCGCCAGCTCGCGGCGCAAACCCGTCACGGCACCGTCGAGCGTGTCGACGAGCAGCGCGAGCCGTACCTCGTCCGCCTGGCGGGCTTCCCGCGCTGACTGCCGCGCGACCTCGGCGTCGGCGATCGCCCGTTGCGCCTTGCCCCGCTCGGTCTCCGCCCGTTCGCGTTCGCGGTCGCGTTCGGCGGTGAGACGCTTGACCTCGTCCGCCGTGCGCGCCCGGATCTTGTCCACCTCTGCGGCCGCCGCCTCCGCGGCGTCCTTGGCCTCACGCAGCTTCACGCCCTGCTCGCGCAACCGCTTGCGCAGGCGTTCCAGCTCGATCTCGGCGTCCGCGCGGACACGTTCGGCGGCGCCGTCGAGCTGGCTGCGTTCGGCATTCAGCCGCTCCAGCTCGCTCTCCAGCCGTTCCGCCCGCGTCACAGCGGCATCCCGCTCGGCACGCAACGTCGCGTCGCCGACCCGTCGCGACACCAGCTCCACGTAGTGCAGTGCGACCTCGTCACCGGTCAGCACCGCCGCCGCGGCAGCCGTCACCGGGTCGGGCGAGGTCACCTCCAGCGTCGACGGCCGGTTCTTCCGCAGCCACTCCACGACGGCGGTGCGGAAGTTCGCCGAGTTCCTCAGGGCGGCGACGACCTGCGGCCCGCCCAGCCGGGCGCGTTTCGTCGGCGCGAACTTGGCCACCGGCCGCAGGTGCTGGGGCACGTCGACCTTCGCCATCTCACCCAGAGCGTCGGCGCCCAGCTCCGCCAGCCTCACCCGCAACGGCTCCGGCAGGGCCGACCAGTCCACAGTGGATTCGTCTGCGGACTCGCCTACCTCCTCGGCAGGCTGGTCGAACTCTGGCTCGGGCATCGGGTCTGGCACCCCAACAGGCTAGAGCCCCGGTGCCTGAGCAGCGCACGGACATCTCCCGCCTTCAGGACAACGATCTGGAAAAGGCTGACCGGCGACCTCCGGTGGACCTGACAACCGCAGGTCAACGCCCCTGCGAATGATCACCGCCGAAAATTGTCAGACCCCGCCGCTAACGTCCACATCGTGACCGGTCAACTGTCCTTCGACGAGCTGGGGACGCCTCTGCGCGACACGACGTTCGTCGTCTTCGACCTGGAGACGACGGGCGGAAGCGCCGAGGAGGACGCCGTCACCGAGATCGGTGCGGTGAAGGTGCGCGCCGGCGAGGTGCTCGGCGAGTTCGCCACGCTGGTCGACCCGGAGCGCGGCATCCCCGTCCAGGTGGCGCAGCTGACCGGCATCACGCAGCTGATGGTCACGGGCGCGCCGAGGCTGCAGACGGTGCTGCCCGCGTTCCTGGAGTTCGCGGCGGGAGCGGTGCTGGTGGCGCACAACTCCGGCTTCGACATCAGCTTCCTCAAGGCGGCCTGCGAGCGGTACGGCTACCGGTGGCCGAAACCGCCGGTGGTCTGCACGGTGAAACTGGCGCGGCGCGTGCTGAGCCGCGACGAGGCACCGTCGTGCCGCCTGTCCGCCCTGGCCGACCTGTTCCGCACGTCGACCAGGCCGACGCACCGGGCGCTGGCCGACGCCCGCGCCACGGTCGAGGTGCTGCACGCGTTGCTGGAACGCGTCGGCAACGTGGGCGTGCACTCCCTGGAAGAACTGCTGGCGTACCTGCCGGAGGTGACGCCGGAACAGCGCCGCAAGCGCTCGCTGGCCGCGCACCTGCCGTCCAAGCCGGGCGTGTACCTCTTCCGCGGCCCGAAGGAAGAGGTGCTCTACGTCGGCACAGCGTCGGATCTGCGCCGCCGCGTCCGGCAGTACTTCACCGCCAGCGAGGGCAGACGCAGGCTCCGCGAGATGGTCGCGCTCGCGGTGCGCGTCGACGCCGTCGAGTGCGCGCATCCCTTGGAGGCAGAGGTGCGCGAGCTGCGGCTGCTGCGGGCTCACCGCCCCGCCTACAACCGCAGATCGAAGAACCCGCACCACGCGTGGTGGCTGGTGCTGACCGACGAGCCGTTCCCGAGACTGTCGATGGTCAGAAACCCGCGTGACGGCGCGCTGGGCCCGTTCCGCACGCGTCAGGCAGCCGAGTCGGTGGCGAGCGCGCTCCTCGACGCCGTGCCGCTGCGCTCGTGCACGATCAAGATCCCGGCGTCGAACCAGCGGGCCTCCCCGTGCGCGCTGGCCGAACTGGGCCGCTGCCAGGCCCCGTGCGCGGGCCGTCAGAGCGTGGAGGAGTACTCCCCCGCGGTCACGGCGGTCCGCGACCTGGTCGTCGGCCGGAGCGCAGACCCGTTACGCACGCTCATCGACCAACTGGGCAACCTGGCCTCGGCCGAGCGCTTCGAGGAAGCGGCGACCCGCCGCGACCGGCTGGCCGGCCTGGTCCGGTCACTCGACCGCGCCCAGCGCCTGGCCGCTCTCGCCGCGCTGCCGCAACTCGTGGCGGCACGGCCGGACCGCGAGGGCGGCTGGGAGTTCTCGGTCGTCCGCTACGGCCGGCTCGCCTCAGCCGGAGTCGCCCGCCGCGGCACCCGCCCGATGCCGGTGGTCGACGCGCTCGTCGCCTCGGCCGAGACCGTCATACCGGCAGCCGGTCCACTCCGGGGTGCGCCACCGGAGGAGACCGGCGTCGTGCTGCGCTGGCTCGACCAGCCGGGCACCCGCCTGGTGTACGCGGACGAGCCCTGGTCCTCCCCCGCCGGTGCCGCGGCGGCATGGGTGCCGTGGGCCGAACAAGCCGCAGGCGCCCGCCCCCTGCACGACCGCTGGGCCTGACCCGCACCGCACCTTTGCAACAGGTCTTTTGACGACGTCGTCAAAAGACCTGTTGCTAAGACCCAGGTAAACAGCACATCAGGCAGCTTATATATCGGATTTCAGCGCGTTGCGAGGTGTCCAGGGCGCAGAATCGCGATCATGAGCGATCTCGGTTACGCGCTGCACCACGTCCAGTTGGCGATCCCGGCGGGCGCTGAGAACGACTGCCGCGCCTTCTACGTCGGAGTGCTCGGTATGGAGGAGGTGCCGAAGCCTCCGGCGCTCGCCGCCCGCGGTGGGCTGTGGGTGCGATCGGGGTCGTTGGAGATCCACCTCGGCGTGGAGGCCGAGTTCCGGCCGGCCCGCAAAGCGCATCCGGGCATCCTCGTCGGCGACCTGGACGCACTCGCCGAACGGCTTGCCGCCGCGGGCACCGAGGTCGCCTGGGACGAGAACTTCCCGGCCTACCGCCGGTTCCACGCGTTCGACAACGTGGGCAACCGGCTGGAGTTCATGACCCCTGCGTGACGTGAACGCTGGTAGGGCAGACTACGAGTGCTTTAGTCACCGTGCTGAGACCAGAGGAGGACGCCGTGGTCACCGCCATCGTGCTGATCCAGGCCGCCGCCGAACGCATTCCCGAGGCGGCGCAGGAGATCGCCGACATCGACGGAGTCACGGAGGTGTACTCCTGCGCCGGTGACGTCGACCTGATCGCGCTCGTGCGGGTGAGCAAGCACGAGGACCTGGCCGCGCTGGTGCCCGGCAAGATCAGCAAGGTCGCCGGCGTGCTGAACACCGACACGCACATCGCGTTCCGCAGCTACTCGAAGCGCGACGACGAGGCGGCCTTCGCCATCGGCTTGGACGACGCCCAGTAGTCGCCGCCAGCACCTGAGAACAACGAAAAGCCCCCGTGAACCATCACGGGGGCTTTCGCGGTTTCTGGCGGGACGATCAGTCCTTCGAGTCGGACGGCTTGCCCGCGAGCTCGCCGGCCTTGTCCTCGGCGCTGATCTCCTCGGAGACGTGCGCCTTCTTGCGCGCGTTCTCCAGGGCCACGGTCTCCTCGACCGGGTCCGGCGACCAGGTGCTGCCGACGACCGGGTGACCGGCCGAGCCGAGCTTGTTCATCTTCTTCGGCACCGACGCGCCCTGGTAGGCGAGCGGGATCGGGTGGCCGTGGTCGTCCACCGGGCCGAGCGGCTGGTGGATCTCGATGAACTCGCCGTGCGGCAGGCGCTTGATGATGCCGGTCTCGACACCGTGCTCGAGCACCTCGCGGTCACCGCGCTGCAGGCCGATGCAGATGCGGTAGGCCACGAAGTAGGCGATCGGCGGCAGGACCAGCATGCCGATGCGGCCCATCCACGTCGTCAGGTTCAACGAGATGTCGAACTTGTACGCGAAGATGTCGTTGCCGCCCATGAGCAGCAGGACCATGAAGTACGTGATCGCCATCCAGCCGAGCGCGGTGCGGACGGGCACGTCACGCGGGCGCTGCAGCAGGTTGTGGTGCGCGTAGTCCTTGGTCATCTTGCGCTCGATCCACGGGTAGACCGCCGCGATGCCGGTCAGCAGCGGCAGACCGAGGATGAACGGCAGGAACGGCGCCGGGATCGTGTAGTTGCCCAGGTAGAACTCCCACGCGGGCCAGATGCGGACCAGGCCGTCGGTCCAGCCCATGTACCAGTCCGGCTGCGAGCCGGCAGAGACCTGCGCGGGGTTGTACGGGCCGAAGTTCCAGATCGGGTTGATCTGGAAGACGCCACCCATGATCGCGATGACACCGACGACGATGGCGAAGAAGCCGCCGCCCTTGGCCGCGAACACCGGCATGATGCGGACGCCGACGACGTTGGTCTCCTTGCGGCCCACGCCGGGGAACTGCGTGTGCTTCTGGTACCAGACCAGCGCGAGGTGCGCCGCGATCAGACCCAGGATGATCGCCGGGATGATCAGGATGTGCGCGGTGTAGAGCATCGGGATGATGTCCGTGCCGGGGAACTCCCCGCCGAACATCAGCCAGTTCAGCCACGTGCCGATGACCGGGAACGAGATCAGCAGCGCCGCCATGACGCGGAGGCCGGTGCCCGAGAGCAGGTCGTCCGGCAGCGAGTAGCCGAGGAAGCCCTCGATCGCGCCGAGCATGAACAGCACGATGCCGATGACCCAGTTGATCTCACGCGGCTTGCGGAACGCGCCGGTGAAGAAGATCCGGAACATGTGCACGACGATCGCGGCCATGAACAGCAGCGCCGCCCAGTGGTGCACCTGGCGGACGAACAGGCCACCGCGCGTCTCGAACGAGATGTCGAGCGTCGAGGCGAACGCGCGCGACATCTCGATGCCGCGCAGGTTCTCGAACGCGCCGTTGTAGGTGACCTCGGTCATCGACGGGTCGAAGAACAACGCCAGGTACGTACCCGACAGCAGCAGCACGATGAAGCTGTACAGCGCGATCTCGCCGAGCAGGAACGACCAGTGCGTCGGGAAGACCTTGTTCAGCTGTTTGCGCAGGCCAGCAGCTGCGTGGTAGCGCTCGTCGGCAGCGTTGGCCGCCGCTCCGGCGACGCGCGCGGCCGCGTTGGCCGGCTTCGTCGGCGTGGTGATGGCACTCATGACTTCCGCTCCCAGAACGCCGGACCCACAGCCTCGATGAAGTCGCTGCGGGCAACCAAGTATCCGTCTTCGTCCACAGTGATCGGAAGCTGCGGCAGAGGACGGGTCGCCGGACCGAACCGCGGCTTGGCGTACTCGAACACGTCGAACTGCGACTGGTGGCACGGGCAGAGCAGCAGACCGGTCTGCTGCTCGAACAGCGACGTCGGGCAACCCAGGTGCGTGCAGATCTTCGAGTACGCGTACAGGTCGCCGTAGTTGAAGTCTTCCTGGCCCGCGCGCTTCGTGATCGCCTGGTTCGGGCGCATGCGGATGAGCATGACCGGCGCGTCGGCCCGCTTGAGGGCCGCGACCAGCGCGTGCTCGTCGTTGCGCTCCGACTCGCGGAACGGGAACACCGTCTCGAAGCCGCCCGGCTCGACGTCCTCGGGACGCACGAGGGAGACCTCGTGGAAGTTGCCGGTGTGGCGGCGGAGGTAGACCTTCTCGCCCGGCTTCTCCGGCTTCCAGCTGGTGTGCCACAGCGAGTTCTTGGTCTCGCTGTCCGAGTGCGGGTTCTTCACCAGCGCACCGAGCGGGACGACCGTGATGCCGAGACCCAGCACGCCGGCGCCGAGGCCGGCCGTGCGCTTGATCAGGCTGCGGCGGGCGATGCCGCTGCGCTCACCGGCGTCGGCGAGCTCGGCGACCAGGGTGGCGCGGTCGACCTCGGCCGACGGGCCGTCGTGCCGCTGCTGCACCGCGAGCTCATCGGGGATGAACTTCTTGGTGTAGAGCAGCGCACCGACGCCCAGGCCCACCACCGACAGGCCCAGGAACAGGCCGATCAGCGGGTTGTAGAGCATGTGCAGCAGGTGGCCGTCGGTGTGCGGGGCCTCGTACTCCCACGGCCAGAACAGGAACACGCCGAGGAAGGCGAGACCCGACAGCGCGGAGATCATGAACCACAGGGCGACCTGACGCTGAGCGCGGCGCTCGGCGCGGGTGCCGGAGACCGGCCACTTCTCCTCGTAGTGGACGAGCTCGACGCCGTCCATCTTGGTGCCGAGCTTGACGAGGTCGTCCCGGCTCATCTCCGCGAGCTCTGCCTCGCTGGGCAGCTCGGTCGGCTTGTCGCCGCTCATGCCTTGGCTCCGATCCAGAGGGTCACGCCGATGAGCGCGGCGATACCCACGATGAACGCGATCAATCCCTCGGACACGGGCCCGAACCCGCCCAGGGGGTTACCGCCGGAGTTGTTGTTTCCGTCGGTGACCGACTTGACGTACGCGATGATGTCTTTCTTCTCTTCCGGCGTGAGCTGGCGCTCGCCGAACTTCGGCATGTTCTGCGGGCCGCTCAGCATCGCCGTGTAGATCTGCTCCTCGGTGACGCCGTCGAGCGCCGGCGCGAACTTGCCGGACGACAGCGCGCCACCACGACCCGTGAAGTTGTGGCAGCTGGCGCAGTTGAGGCGGAAGAGCTCGCCGCCGCGCGCTGGGTTGTCGCCGCGCAGGGCCTCACCGGACTCGGAGGGCTTCTTCGGACCCTCGCCGCCGTTCGCGGTGATGTAGGCCATCAGCGCGTTGATCTCCTCGGGAGAGAGCTTCGCGGGCTTGCGGATGGCCTGCGCCTCCTGCCGCGCCATGGGCATGCGGCCGGAGGAAGTCTGGAAGTACACCGCGGCGTCGCCGACGCCGATCAGGCTCGGCCCGCGGTCCTTGACACCCTCGAGAGACGGGCCGTGGCAGCTCAGACAGGTGTTCAGGTAGATCTGCTCGCCCTGGCGGACCAGGGCGTCCTGCTGCTGTGCCTGGGCGGTCTGCGCCGTGGGCGCGAAGGCGGCGAACAGCATGCCGGCGCTCAGCAGGCCGAAGCCCAGTGCGAGCAGTCCGGCGACCCGGCGACGCAGCTTCGTGCGGGCGCCGCGGGGGCGTTTCGTCGTGGTGGTCATGGTGTGCGGCAACCCTTGCTGTCAGTTCGGGAGCTCGTGGCTGGGGATCAGGTCAGGGCACGATGTAGATGATGGCGAACAGCCCGATCCACACGACGTCGACGAAGTGCCAGTAGTACGACACGACGATCGCGGAGGTGGCCTGTGCCGGAGTGAACTTGCTGAGCTTCGTCCGGATCAACAGGTAGACGAAGGCGATCAGACCACCGATGACGTGCAGGCCGTGGAAGCCGGTCGTCAGGTAGAAGACCGTTCCGTAGGCCGACGACGGGATGGTCGTGCCCTCGTGGATCAGCTGGACGTACTCACCTGCCTGACCGCCCACGAAGATCGCGCCCATGATGAGCGTCACGATGTACCAGCGACGCAGACCGAAGACGTCACCGCGCTCAGCCGCGAACACTCCCCACTGGCACGTGAAGGACGACGCGACCAGGATGATCGTGAAGACCGACGCGTAGGGGATGTTGAGGTGCGTGGGGGGCGGAGGCCAAGGTCCCTCGTTCTGGGCCTTCACCGTGAAGAACATGGCGAAGAGGCCAGCGAAGAACATGAGCTCGCTGGACAGCCAGACGATCGTGCCGACGCTGACCATGTTCGGGCGGTTCAGCGAGTGCACGCGCTGGCCGATTGAAGGCGCTGCCGTGGTCACGGGCAGCATTATTGCTTGCGCTATTTCCGTCCGCCCATCGGGTCCTGGGCGGATCATGGGTCGGCTGGGTCACACAGCCGGTGATCGCGAGGAGATCAACGGATGGGCTTGCTGGGCCGATTGCGCGACTGGCTGCGACGACAGGACGAACCGGCGTTGTCGATCGACGACCCGGCGCTCGTCGTGGTCGTCGAGGCGTTCGACATCGCGGAGGCCGGCTCGGCCGCTCTGGCCCGTTCCCCGCAGTGGCGCGCGGACGAGCTCGCCGTGCTGCGACATCACGTCCGCATCCCCGCTGACCAGGTCGAACGTGCGCGCGAGCTGCTCACGCCGGACGGCTGGGTGCTGGTCGCAGGTGATATATCGCATATCAGCCGGGTGCAGAAGCTCGACGCTCTGCACTGCGCTCAGGAGCGATCGCGGATGGCGTCGCTGGCGCAACGGCTCGGCGGTGAAGCCCTGGGGTGGGACGCGCTGCAGCCCGCCCGATAGCATCGCGGCGACCTTGGTCACGTTTCTGCGGATACTTCTGGGGACCGCAGTCAGCAGTCGCAGCGGAGGATCGTGAGATGAGCACGCAGACCACGAAGATCCTGGTGTTCAGCCACCGGCCCGAGGTGCGTGAGACGATCATCACTGCCGTCGGCCGCCGTCCCGCGCCCGACCTGTCGCGCGTCGACTACATCGAGGCCAGTGCGATCTCCGACGTCCTCTACGAGGTCGACAACGGCTCCGTGGACCTGCTGATCCTCGACGGCGAGGCGCAGCCGACCGGCGGCATGGGCCTGTCGCGCCAGCTCAAGAACGAGATCACGAACTGCCCGCCGATCGTCGTCGCGGTGCGCCGCAAGGACGACCGCTGGCTCGCGACCTGGTCGGAGGCGGACGCGGTGCTCGTGCACCCGCTGGACCCGCTGGCCGCCGCCGAGACCGTGGCCGAGGTGCTGCGGGGTTCGGCTGTTCCCGTCGTCAAGGGCTGATCCGGCCATGAGCCAGCGCACCTGGCCCTCGCTGCTCAACAGACTGCTCGACGGCGTCGACCTGACCGCCGACGACACCGCCTGGGGAATGGACCAGGTGATGTCCGGCGAGGCGACCGCGGCGCAGATCGCGGCGTTCGTCGTCGCGTTGCGCGCCAAGGGCGAGACGCCGGAGGAGATCGACGGCCTCGCGACCATGATGCTGAACCACGCGCGCCGCTTCACCGTGGACGTGCGGGCGGCGGACATCGTCGGCACCGGTGGCGATCATTCCGGTTCGGTGAACATTTCGACGATGGCCGCGATCGTCACGGCCGCCGCGGGCGTGCCCGTGGTGAAGCACGGCAACCGGGCGGCGTCGTCCCAGTGCGGAACGGCGGACGTGCTGGAGGCACTGGGCGTCGCGATCGACCTGCCTCCGGAGGGCGTGCAGGCGACGGTGCGGGAGCTGGGCATCGGTTTCTGCTTCGCGCCGGTGTTCCACCCCGGCTTCCGGCACGCGGGCCCGGTGCGCCGTGAGATCGGCATCCCGACGTCGTTCAACCTGCTCGGCCCGCTGACGAACCCGGCCCAGCCCACCGTCGGCCTCATCGGCTGCGCGCGGGCCGCCGCGGCGCCGCTGATCGCCGGGGTCTTCGCCCGCCGCCGCAACACCGCGCTGGTGGTGCGGGGCGACGACGGCCTCGACGAGATCACGACGACCACGACGACGTCGGCCTGGCTCGCCCAGGACGGGGTAGTGCGCACGGAGACGATCGACCCGGCCGTGCTCGGGGTGAAGCCCGCGCGCGAGGAGGACCTGAAGGGCGGCGACGCGTCCGTCAACGCCCAGGTGGTCCGCGACCTGGTGGCCGGCAAGACCGGCTCGGTGCGGGACGCGGTGCTCGTGAACGCCGCCGGTGCCATCGCGGCGCACGGCGGGTTCTCCGACGACCTGCACGCCGACCTGACGGCCTCGCTGGGCCGCGCGGCCGACGCCATCGACTCGGGTGCGGCGGCAACGCTCCTGAGCCGCTGGGTGGAGCTTTCAACGTCCCTCAAGGGGTAGCTCGGTCACGCGTCGTCGCCGGCGCGTGACCGTGCTCGCACGACCGCTGTACAGGCGTAGTCCGAGCGAGTGATGACCCGGAGATGCGCACCACGTGGTAACGCCGCGGCAACCGCCACCTGGAATGCTGGAGGCATGGTCCTCTACCCGGTGATGAAGCATGTCGTCGCGCGCGCAGCCCGTCTTGTCTACCGCCCGGTGGTGGACGGTCTGGAGAACATCCCCACCGACGGCCCCGTCATCCTGGCGGCGAACCACCTCAGCTTCATCGACAGCGTCGTGATCCCCATGGTGGTGCCGCGGCGCGTGTCGTTCCTCGCGAAGGCGGAGTACTTCACCGGCACCGGGGTGAAGGGTTCGCTGTCCCGCTGGTTCTTCTCGTCGCTCGGGCACGTGCCGGTGCACCGCGGCAAGGGCCGTGACGCGCGCGCCGCGCTCGACACCGCCGCCGAGATCCTCGGGCGCGGCGAGGCCTTCGCGATCTACCCGGAGGGCACCCGCTCGCTCGACGGCAAGCTGCACCGCGGCCGCACGGGGGTGGCCCGCATGGCGCTCGAGTCCGGTGCCCCGGTCGTGCCGGTCGGCATCATCGGCACGGACAAGGTGCAGCCGGTGGGCAGCAAGTTCCCGAAGATCGTCCCCGTGACGGTTCGCTTCGGTGAGCCGCTCGACTTCAGCCGCTACGACGGCATGCAGGAGTCGCTGCCGGTGCTGCGCAGCGTCACCGACGAGATCATCTACCGCATCCTGGACCTGAGCGGCCAGGAGTACGTCGACGCGTACCAGAAGACCCCGGAGAAGGTCACCGCCGCCGCGTAGGCGCCGCGCTCGTTCTGGAGCGCCTCAGGACCCGAGAAGGGCCCTTCCTGCCACCAACGGCGGGGAGGGCCCTTTGCGCATCATGCGATATATCGGATACCGGCTCGGTATCGGCTACAGGTCCGATATACCGCATATCGGATATCGGAGCCGTCGCTCGGCGCGGCCGATATCCAGTATGCGATGTATCACATGACGGATATGGGCCTGCGAAATTCCGGTGCAAACGACTGAGGCCCCCTCCGTGACGGAGAGGGCCTCAGCGCGAGCTATATCCGATATATCGGATATCAGTCGTGGTCGGGACCGGTGTGGTACTCGAACACCAGGCCGCCGACCATGATCAGCACCATGACGATGGCGATCACCAGCAGCCACACGTGCCAGAACGCCACCGCGACACCGGCGGTCGCCGCCGCGGCCGCGAGACCGACCGGCCAGTACGAGCCGGGGCTGAAGAAGCCCAGCTCACCGGCACCGTCGGAAACCTCGGCGTCGGGGTTGTCCTCCGGCCGCACCTCGATGCGACGGGCCACGAACCGGAAGTAGGTGCCGGTGATGAGGGCCAGGCCACCGGTCAGCGCGAGCGCCACCGTGCCGGTGGGCTCGACGTGGCCGGTCGCCGCGTGCGTCCAGTAGCCGTAGACGACGGCCATCAGGAACGAGAAGGCCATCACCAGGTCGAATACGCGAGCTTCGATCTTCATCGCGGGGGCGTGTCCCTACTTCTGACCCGCGCCGGAGGCCTCACGGGCCGTCCGGTCGGTGTTGAACGGGGTGGTCGTGGTGGCCAGCGGCGCGCACAGCTCACCGCAGTTCACCTGAGCGAGCGCCTCGGCCGTGGTGTACGGCTTGCCCGTCTTGGTGTTGATCTCCTTGCGGAGCTCGATGTACTTGTCGAAGTCGGCCTCGTTCAGGGCACGGACCTCGAAGTTCATCACCGCGTGGTAGGAGCCGCACAGCTCGGCGCAACGGCCGACGAACGCACCGGGACGGTCGATCTGGTCGATCTGGAAGACGTTGTCCTGGTTGTTCTTCTCCGGCTTCGGGAAGACGTCCCGCTTGAAGTGGAACTCCGGTACGAAGAACGAGTGGATGACGTCGGTCGAGCGCAGCGTGAACTGGATGCGCTTGTGAGCCGGCAGCACCATGATCGGGATCTCACCCGACGTGCCGACCGTGCTGACGACGTTGCCCGCTTCGGTCTTGTGGTCCGGGTACTGGAACTCCCAGTTCCACTGGAACGCGATCACGTCGACGTTCACGTCGGGCTTGCCCGACTTGTCCGTGACGTAGTTCTGCGTGACGGCGGTGAAGTAGAACAACACCGCCACGATCACCGTCGGCACGACGATGAGCACGATCTCCAGCGGAAGGTTGTACGCCGTCTGACGCGGCAGTTCCTCCGACTTCTTGCGGTGGAACACCACCGACCACAGGATCAGGCCCCACACGATGACGCCGACGACGAGCGCGGCGATCACGGACCAGGTCCAGAGCTCGCGCATCTTCTCGGCCTGCGGCGTGACGGCCACTGGCCAGCCGAAGCGCAGCACCTCGTCCGTGGAGCAACCGGTGGCCCCGATACCGACCAGGCCGACCAGCCCGGCGGTCTTCGCCAGCCGGGATGCCCTGGTGCCCTCCTTCAGGCCCACTGCTCGCCCGCCTCCTCGTTCCATGCCAACGGATCAAGCGGGAGCGTAGCCCAGCGCAACCGCGCTCACCCCTTGGGGGCACCGCCCTTGCGGTGCAGTTTCTGTCACACAGAGCAGCTTCGGCATACTGAAGCCTTCCCCGTCGTATTTCTGAGAGGTGCGAGAGCCTTGTGCGGCCTGGCAGGACTGGTATGCCCTAGCGAGAACGAGGCCGAATCCGCCCGCCCGGCTGTGGAGGCCGCGCTGCGCTGCATGCGCCACCGCGGGCCGGACGAGAGCGGCACCCGGCGGGTCGACGAGGTCGTGTTCGGCTTCAACCGCCTCGCCATCATCGACATCGAGCACTCCCACCAGCCCCTGACCTGGGGCCCTCCGGAGGCGCCGAGCCGGTACACGATCAACTTCAACGGCGAGATCTACAACTACCTGGAACTGCGCGCCGAGCTCACCGAGAAGTACGGCGCGGTCTTCCACACCGACGGCGACACCGAGACGATCGTCGCCGCGTACCACTACTTCGGCCCTGCGGCGATCACGAAGCTGCGCGGCATGTTCGCCTTCATGATCTGGGACGCCGAGCGCAAGATCGTGTTCGGCGGCCGCGACCCGTTCGGCATCAAGCCGCTGTACTACGCGCAGGGCAGCACCGGCGTCGCGTTCTCCAGCGAGAAGAAGATCCTGCTGGAGATCGCCCCCACGCTCGGCATCGAGCCGAAGATGAACGTCAAGGGCCTGCAGCACTACCTCACGCTGCAGTACGTGCCCGAGCCCTCCTCGCTGCACGACCAGATCTTCCGCGTCGAGTCCGGCCACTCGTTCACGCTGGTGCCGGGCGAGGCGCCCGTGTTCGAGCGCTACTTCCCCGCGAACTTCCGGGTGCGCACGGTCCGCAGCGAGGCGGAGGCGGACGCGCTGTACGACGAGATCACGGCGGCGCTGCGCGACTCGGTCGCCAAGCACATGCGCGCGGACGTGACGGTCGGCTCGTTCTTGTCCGGCGGCATCGACTCGACGGTGGTCGCGGCGCTGGCCAAGGAGCACAACCCGGACCTGATCACGTTCACCACGGGCTTCGAGCGCCAGGGCTTCTCCGAGGTCGACGTGGCCGCGGAGTCGGCGGCGCTGATCGGCGTGAAGCACGTCGTCCGCACGGTCAGCCCGCAGGAGATGATGGACTCCCTGCCGCTGATCACCTGGTACCTGGACGACCCGGTGGCCGACCCGGCGCTCGTGCCGCTGTGGTTCATCGCCCGCGAGGCGCGCCAGCACGTGAAGGTCGTCCTGTCCGGTGAGGGCGCGGACGAGCTCTTCGGCGGGTACACGATCTACCGCGAGCCGCTGTCGCTGGCGGCGTTCGAGAAGGTGCCGGGCGCGCTGCGCAAGGCGATGGGCAAGGTCTCGACGAAGATCCCGCATGGTGTGCGCGGCAAGGACCTGCTGCGTCGTGGCGCGCTCTCGCTGGAGGAGCGCTACTACGGCAACGCGCGCATCTTCCTCGACCCGCAGCTGCGCGAGGTGCTGCGCACGTACGACCCGAACGTCTCGCACATGAACGTCACGGCCCAGCCGTACCGCGAGTCGCGCAACTGGGACCCGGTCACGCGCATGCAGCACGTCGACCTGTTCACGTGGCTGCGCGGCGACATCCTGGTCAAGGCCGACAAGATGACCATGGCCAACTCGCTGGAGCTGCGGGTCCCGTTCCTGGACCCCGAGGTCTTCAAGATCGCCTCGCAGATCCCGAGCGAGCTGAAGATCACGAAGGACACCACGAAGTTCGCGCTGCGCAAGGCGATCCGCGACATCGTGCCGGCGCACGTGCTGAACCGCCGCAAGCTCGGCTTCCCGGTGCCGATCCGGCACTGGCTCAAGGACGAGATGCACGACTGGGCGGTCGACATCGTGCGCTCGTCGCAGACCGACCAGTACCTCGACAAGCACGCGGTGCTGCGCCTGATCGAGGAGCACCGCTCGGGGATCATCGACCACAGCCGCCGCATCTGGGCGCTGCTGGTGTTCATGATCTGGCACGGCATCTTCGTCGAGGGCCGCATCAAGCCCGAGGTGCCGGAACCGCACTACCCGGTCAAGCTCTGACGTTGGGGCCCCTCTCCTGAGGGGCCCTTTCGTTCACCTGCGGCCTTGCGCACTGCAGATCGCGTACGAGCTGACCACCGTCTCGGGCGACGCCATCAGCTCCAGGTAGCGATCGAACTCGTCGTCGGACAGCGGCAGCTTCGCGCGCACCTGACGCGCGGAGGTGGCGAGCAGGCGGCAGCCCGGTGAGCCGCCTTCCCACTCCTGCACCTCGCGGGAGCCGCTGACGTCGTGCAGTCCGGTGTCGAGCAACGCCCGTTCGATGCGCGCACCCCACGCCAGTTCCGCGCCTGCCTGTTCGAGCAGCGTCAGCAGGGCGTTCTTCACCCGCATGATCAGCTTCGCGTCGTCGGGGGCGGCCTTCAGCACTTCGAGCGGGAGGCAGTCGAACTCGTCGAGCACGAGCCAGCCGCCGGGACGCAGCGAGTCGCGCAGCTTGCGCAGGACGGCGTCGCGGGCGGGGAGGTGGAAGAGCACCAGACGGGCGTGGACCAGGTCGAACGCGTTGCCAGGCAATATGTTGGATACTACGTCGTGCTCCAGGACCGTGACGTTGTCGCGTTCCTCGAGCCGTGAGACGTCGAGGTCGGTGACCGTCACGTGCCCGGACGGAGCGACGACGTCGGCGAGCCAGTTCGCCACCGATCCCCCGCCGCCACCGACCTCCAGGCAGCGCCAGCCGTCTGTGATGCCGAGCCGCTCGACGCGGGCGAACGTGCCCGCGTCGAGCAGGGAGCTCAGCGCGTCGAACTGCGGATCGAGCAACTCACCGGAGTTGCCGAACAGGTACGTCCCCATTGTCCGATCATGGCAGGACCGGAGCGATCTCCTCAGCAGCTTCGTCACCAAATGCGCCACGAATGCGGGCGAGCGCGGCCTCGCGCTCCAGCACCCACTCCTGCGTGCCCACGGTTTCGAGCACCTCGACGGCGATCAGCGAACCGAGCTGAGCCGCGCGCTCGATGCTCAGGCCAGAGGTCATACCGGCCAGGAAGCCCGCGCGGAAGCCGTCGCCGACACCGGTCGGGTCGGTCTTCGCGACCTCGGGAACCGCGGGGACGTGCAGCGAGAAACCCTGGGCGTCGACGATCTCGACACCCTTGGCACCGAGCGTGGTGATGCGCTTGCCGACACGGGCGAGGACGTCGGCCTCCGTCCAGCCGGTCTTCTGCAGCAGCAGTTCCCACTCGTAGTCGTTGCTGAACAGGTACTCGGCACCCTCGATGAACGCGCGCGCCTGGTCGCCGTCCATGCGGGCGAGCTGCTGCGACGGGTCGACGGCGAACCGGAAGCCGCGCTGACGGCACTCCTCGGCGTGCCGGAGCATGGCGGCGGGGTCGTCGGGGCTGATGACGACGAGCTGGAGGTCCTCGACGCGGTTGGCGATCGGCGCCAGCTCGATGTTGCGCGCCTCGGCCATCGCGCCGGCGTAGAAGGAGGCGATCTGGCACATGTCGTCGTCCGTCGTGCAGACGAACCGCGCGGTGTGCGCGACCTCGGACACGTACACCCCGGACGTGTCGACGCCGTGCCGCTCGAGCCACGAGCGGTAGTCCTCGAAGTCCTTGCCGACGGCACCGACGAGCACGGGGCGAACCCCGAGGACACCGAGGCCGAACGCGATGTTCGCGCCGATGCCACCGCGGCGGACTACGAGGTCGTCGACCAGGAAGCTCAGTGACACACGGTCGAGACGCTCCGCGACCAGCTGGTCCGCGAATCGACCCGGAAAGTGCATCAGATGGTCGGTCGCGATGCTGCCGCACACGGCTACCGGCACGTCGGCTCTCCCATTCCCTTGTTGCGCTAGGTGACAACTCACCCGGACGAGTGCAGCTGTGAAGACTACCGTTTGGTAGGGCTATCGCAGGTCAGACCGCCGACATACGGTCGGAGCGTGACGATCCCCGAGGCGACCACGATGAGTGAGCTGATCGACGACTGCGCGCAGCTCCCCTTCGCTCTGACCCACCCCGAGCACCCCCTGCCCGCCCCGCGCGCGGCCGCGCCCTGGCAGGTCGACGACCAGTGCACCCGCCAGGTCGAAGGCCTGACCGAGTACGGCGCCTGACGTCCAGGGCCGGTCGGATTCCTGCCGAAAACTTCCGTTCAGCACAACGCGAGGCCGCGTTCCCGTCGGTGCGGGAACGCGGCCTCGCGCGTTGTTCGCCTTAGTGGAACGAGTCGCCGCAGGCGCACGACCCGCCGGCGTTCGGGTTGTCGATCGTGAAGCCCTGCTTCTCGATCGTGTCCACGAAGTCGATGACAGCGCCTTCGACGTACGGGGCGCTCATGCGGTCAACGGCGACCTTCATGCCGTTGAAGTCGCGGAACGCGTCACCGTCGAGCGTGCGCTCGTCGAAGAACAGCTGGTACCGCAGACCCGCGCAGCCACCGGGCTGGACGGCGATGCGCAGGTGCATGTCGTCGCGGCCCTCCTGGTCGAGCAGCGCCTTGGCCTTGACGGAGGCGGCATCGGTCAGCGTCACGCCGTGGGTGGGCGCCTCGGAGGTCGAAGCGGCATCCTGAGCGGTCGTCATGGCACTCCTAAGAGGTCCTTGCGGGCGGTTCGCCCCTCAACAACACGGGCGTCTCCCGCTTTGTTCCACTTCCATGGTCCCACAGCGCGCACCCTTGTCGAACGTCACGTGGGCCACCCCCGGACGGGCCAACCGATATATCAGTTGCCCCCGAATCCGCGCTCGAAACCCTCTCAACGCCCCTGACGCGACCACTGCCGGGCCACGTGCTGGGCCGTTGCAATGACACTTTTGCGGGCGTCCGCAATCGACTTTTGCACAGAGCCGACGTGGTCGGACACCGAGTAGGCCTCCTGGACGCCGGCGGCGCCCATCTCGCGGCGGCCGACGCTCACCTGGCCCGCGATGGCGATGCACGGAACACCGCGTTCGGCGGCGCCCCCGGCGACGGCGGTGATGAGCTTGCCGCGAAGCGACTGCCAGTCGAAGCTGCCTTCGCCGGTGATGACGACGTCGGCGTCGTCGAGTGCGGCGTCGAGGCCGCTGAGCTCGCGGACCAGGCCCGCGCCGGACTTCACCGTCGCGCCGAGGGAAAGCAGGGCGGCGCCGAGGCCGCCTGCCGCACCGGCACCCGGTACATCGGATACGGGTTTGAGGACGTCCATCGCGGCGAGCTTGGCTTCGAGGCGTTCCACGGCCTCCGGCGAGGCGCCCTTCTGCGGACCGAACGTGCGGGCGGCGCCGTGTGGGCCGAGGAGCGCGTTCTCGACGTCGGACGCGGCGACGAGCGATATATCAGTCAGGTCGATGCCGGTGTCGGACAGAGCGGCCAGCATTCCGGCGCCGCCGTCGGTCGTGCCGGAGCCGCCGAGTCCGACCGTGATGACATCGTTGTCGGCCACGGCTGCCGCGATGAGCTCGCCGACGCCTCGCGTTGTCGCCGTCTCGCAGGATTCCGGGCGGAGCTCAGCCTGGATGAGGTGCAGGCCGCACGCCTCGGCGGACTCGATGTACGCGGTACGCACACCGGCTGCGGACACGGTGAGCCAGCGTGCTTCGACAGGCTTGCCGAGCGGGCCCGTGACGGTGATACATCGGATATCGCCGCCCAGCGCGGCATGGAGAACGTCGACGAATCCGGGGCCTCCGTCGGCCAGCGGGCGTTCGACGATGACGTCGTCGGGTTTGGCCTCGCGCCAGCCGGTGGCGATGGCGTCGGCGGCCTCGCGGGCGGTCAGGGTGCCGCCGAAGCAGTCCGGAGCGATGAGTACGCGCACCTCGCGAAAGGTACAGAAGAGCCATTGTCCTACCCTTGTGCTGTGAGGTTCCTGCGCCGCAACTCCGCCGACACCACCGCCGAGGCTCCCGAGTCGGGAGCTGAACTCGCCGAGCCGCTCGACAAGGCGCACAGCTCGGGCAAGGGCAGGCCGACGCCGAAGCGGCGTGAGGCGCAGGGCCGGCGCAGCGGTCCCGTTCCGCCGCCTCCCCGCACGCAGCGCGAGGCGTTCAAGCGCATGCGCGGCAACAAGGCCAGCAAGGAAGAGCGTCGTGCCGCGGCCCGCGAGAATCGTCAGCGCATGTTGGCGGGCGAGGACAAGTACCTGCTGCCGCGCGACCGCGGCCCGGTGAAGGCGTACATCCGCGACCTGGTCGACTCGCGCCGCAACCTCATGGGCCTGTTCATGCCGCTCGCGATCCTGGTGTTCGTGGCGCTGCTGACGCCGTCGCTCGCCGTGCAGCGGTACGCGACGCTCGCCACGACGTTCATGCTGATCGCGATGATCATCGAGGGTCTCGTCCTCGGCCGGATCGTCACGCGGCGGGTGCGGGCGAAGTACCCGAACGAGCCGATCAAGGGCATCTCCATCGGCTGGTACTCGTTCATCCGCGCGAGCCAGCTGCGTCGCCTGCGCGTCCCGAAGCCGCGGGTGAAGCCCGGCGAGGCCATCAAGTAGGTGCGCGAGAAGCAACGCACGCTTCAGCTGCCGGAGCGGCTGCGGTGGGACCACAACGCGTGGTACCGCCGCTGGCTGCTCCGGCAGTTGCCGTCTCGGGCCGGTTCGGCGCTCGACGTGGGCTGCGGGCTGGGCCACCTGGCGCGGTCGCTGAGAGCCGACGAGGTCACCGCGATCGACGCCAGCGCGCGCATGATCGAGCGGGCGAGCGCGACCAGCGAACGCGTCCGGTGGATCCACGGTGACGTGCTCACCCACGACCTCGGGCGCTACGACGTCGTCACGGCCGAGGCGAGCCTGCACCACCTCCCGTTGCGCGAAGGCCTCACCAGGCTCGCCGAGCTGACGAAGCCGGGCGGGCTGCTCGTCGTCATCGGGCTGTACATGACGGCGACACGGGCGGACCGGGCCATGGAACTCGTGACGTTGCCCGCGAACGCGATCGTCGGACTGGCGAAGGCAGTCAACGGCACCGGTGGCAAACCGCACGACCCGGAGATGCAGGTGGTGATGACAGCTCCGACGTTGCGGGAGATCCGCGCGGCGGCTGCGGAGATCACGCCTGACGCGCGCATCCGCAGGCACGTGTTCTGGCGGTACTCACTGGTCTGGCGAGCACCGGAATTTCATTAGCAGCACGAACGATTTCGGTTTAAGCTCCGATGTATGAAGTTCCGTCGACTCGGCCGCAGCGGCCTGAACATCAGTGAGATCTCGTACGGGAACTGGCTCACCCACGGTTCCCAGGTCGAGGAAGAGCAGGCCCACGCCTGCGTGAAGGCGGCACTCGAGTCGGGCATCACGACCTTCGACACCGCGGACGTCTACGCCAACACGGCCGCGGAGTCGGTGCTCGGCCGGGCGCTCAAGGGCGAGCGGCGCGAGTCGCTGGAGATCCTGACCAAGGTCTACTGGCCGACCGGTCCCGGTGGCCCCAACGACCGCGGGCTCGGCCGCAAGCACATCATGGAGTCGGCCAACGCGTCGCTGAAGCGCCTGCAGACCGACTACGTCGACCTGTACCAGGCCCACCGGTTCGACTACACCGTGCCGCTCGAGGAGACGATGCTGGCGTTCGCCGACCTCGTCCGCCAGGGCAAGGTCCTCTACGTCGGTGTCTCCGAGTGGACCGCCGAGCAGATCACCCGCGGTGCCGCGCTGGCCCGTGAGCTGCAGGTGCCGTTCGTGTCGCACCAGCCGCAGTACTCGATGCTGTGGCGCGTCATCGAGCCGCAGGTCATCCCGACGTGCGAGCGCGAGGGCCTCAGCCAGATCGTCTTCTCCCCCGTCGCACAGGGCATCCTGACCGGCAAGTACCTGCCGGGCGCCGAGGTGCCGGAGGGCTCGCGGCTGGCCGACGCGCGTGGTTCGCAGATGATCTCCCGCTGGATGCGCGACGACGTGCTGAACGCCGTGCAGCAGCTCAGGCCGATCGCCGAGGAAGCCGGCGTCACCATGGCGCAGCTCGCGGTGGCGTGGGTGCTGCGGAACCCGAACGTCGCGTCCGCGATCATCGGCGCGTCGCGTCCGGAGCAGGTCTACGAGAACGTCAAGGCCATCGACATCACGCTGGACGACGACGTGCTCAAGCGGATCGACAACGTCCTCGAAGGCGTCATCACCGACGACCCGAGGCTCACCGCTCAGGGCTAGAGCTACTGGGCCGGGTGGAGGCTCATCGGGCCGTACACCTCGGATTCCGAGCGCAGCAGCGTGACCTGCTCGACCCCGGCGTCGAGCAGGTCACGCCACTCGGCGCTGAACCACTCCTCCGCCTCCGTCTGGTCGGCGAACGCCACATCGGGGCCCGCGACGTCGCGGCCTTGTGCATCCTGGTAGCGCCAGCGGAACTCCATGAGACGAAGGCTAACTCTTGTCATCTCGGACGCTCGTGCTCGGCGGAGCGCGTTCAGGCAAGTCAGCGCACGCGGAAGGCCTGCTCACCGACGCGGCGGTGACTTACGTCGCAACCGCGCGCAGATACCCCGGCGACCCGGACTGGGACGCGCGCATCGCGTTGCACGTCGCCCGTCGACCGTCCACGTGGCACACGGTCGAGGCGCCCGCGCCCGCCGATCTGCCCGCACTGCTCACCGCGACGCAGTACGAAGACCCCCCGATCCTGGTCGATGACCTGTCGACGTGGCTGGTCGGCGTTCTGGACGACGCCGACGCGTGGGAAGGGCACGGCGCCGATTTCGTCGAACGCAACGTGGACGAACTGGTGCATTCAGCAGCCATGTGCCGGACGCGACTCGTGCTGGTGACGGCGGAGGTCGGCCTCGGCGTCGTCCCGTCGACACGCTCAGGCAGACTCTTCCGCGATCACCTCGGTGCGCTCAACTCGCGCGTGGCCGAGGTGTGCGACGAGGTCGTGTTGCTCGTCGCGGGCATTCCGTTGAGATTGCGTTGACCTGACGACAGGGATGAAGGAGCGACCAGGTGAGCACCGAGTTCCCGCCGGTTGAACCGCCGGACGAGACAGTTCTGCGCGAGGCCGAGGCCCGGCACGCGGTGCTGACCAAGCCGGTCGGCTCGCTCGGACGGCTCGAGGAGCTGGGCAACTGGATCGCGGCGTGCCAGGGAGTAGTGCCGCCGAAGCCGTTCGTGCGGCCGCGCGTCGTCGTCTTCGCCGGCGACCACGGCATCACCGCGCAGGGCGTGTCGGCGTACCCGAGCGAGGTGACCGGCCAGATGGTCGCGAACTTCCTCACGGGCGGCGCCGCGGTGAACGTGCTCGCCCAGGTCGCGGGCGCCACGGTGCGCGTGGTCGACATGGCCGTCGATTCCGACACCCCGGCGGCGGTCAGCTCGCACAAGGTGCGGCGCTCGTCCGGGTCGATCGACCGCGAGGACGCGCTGACCCGTGAGCAGTGCGAGCTGGCGATCGCGGCCGGGCGCGCCGTCGCCGACGAGGAGGTCGACGCGGGCGCCGACGTGCTCATCGCCGGTGACATGGGCATCGGCAACACGACGCCCGCCGCCGTGCTGATCGCGTCGCTGACAGGGTCGGAGCCGGTCGCGGTCGTCGGCCGCGGCACGGGCATCGACGACCAGGCGTGGATGCGCAAGACGGCGGCGATCCGGGACGCGCTGCGCCGCGCCCGTCTGGTGATCAGCGACCCGATCGCCTTGCTGGCCACCGCCGGTGGCGCCGACCTGGCCGCGATGGCCGGGTTCCTGGCGCAGGCCGCGGTGCGGCGGACCCCCGTGGTGCTCGACGGCGTCGTCGTCGGTGCGGCCGCTGTCGTCGCCGAGGAGCTGGCGCCGGGTGCGCGTGAGTGGTGGGTGGCCGGGCACCAGTCGGCTGAGCCCGCCCACGCGATCGCGCTCGGGCACCTGAACCTGAAGCCGCTGCTGGAGTTCGAGATGCGGCTCGGCGAGGGGTCCGGTGCGGTGGCGGCGCTGCCGTTGCTGATCTCGGCGGTGAAGGTGCTCGCGGAGATGGCGACGTTCGAGAGCGCCGGCGTCACGAACAAGGAATGAAACTAGCGCTGTCCTGGCTGACCGTCTTGCCGTTGCGGGTCGACGACGTCGACGTCAAAGCGGCAAGACGGGCGATCGCCTGCACGCCGCTCGTCGGCGTGCTGCTCGGCGCGTTCGTCGTCGGCGTGCTCCAGCTGCTGGCGATATCCGATATATCGCCGCTGGTAGCCGGGTTTCTGGTCGTCGGCGTCGTCGCCCTGGCAACGCGCGGTATGCACCTCGACGGGCTCGCGGACACCGCAGATGGTCTTGGTTGCTACGGACCGCCGGAGCGCGCGCTTCAGGTCATGAAGGACGGCGGCGCGGGACCGTTCGGAGTCGTCACGCTGATCGTCGTGCTGGGGGCGCAGGCTGCCGCACTCCCCCACGCTGACTGGGGCGTCGTCGTGCTCGCGTTCGCGGCGAGCCGGGCCGCGTTCGGAATCTGCTGCATGCGGGGCGTGCCCGCCGCACGCCCCGAAGGGCTCGGCGCGCTTGTCGCCGGTACCCAGCATCCAATGCTGGTCATCGGCACGTGGGTACTGCTTGCCGCCGCGGCCGTTCCGCTCGGGTGGCGAGCGGTCGTCGCCGTCGTCGTCGCGGCCTCGCTGGTGTGGTTGCTCGTGAAGCACACCGGAAAGCGCTTCGGCGGCATCACCGGTGATGTGCTCGGTGCTGCCGCCGAAATCGCGCTTCTGGCCGTGCTGGTGATCGCCTAACGCAGGGTCGTCATCCAGCCGTGGGCGTCGGCGACGTGGCCGTGCTGGAGACCGGTCAGGCGCTCGCGCAGCTTCATCGTCACCGAGCCGGAGCCACCGTCGCCGATGGTGAACTCGCCGCCCGCGTGCTTGACGTGGCCGACCGGCGTGATCACCGCGGCCGTGCCACAGGCGAAGACCTCGGTGAGCTCACCGGAGGCGTTGGCCTTCTCCCACTCGTCCGTGGAGATGCGACGCTCCTCGACGGACAGTCCGAGGTCGGAGGCCAGCTGGAGCAGCGAGCTGCGGGTGATGCCGGGCAGCAGCGTGCCGGTCAGCTCGGGGGTGACGACCTTGTCTCCGAAGACGAAGAACAGGTTCATGCCGCCCATCTCCTCGACCCAGCGGCGTTCCACCGCGTCGAGCCAGACGACCTGGTCGCAGCCCTTTTCGGCGGCCTGCGCCTGCGCCACGAGGGACGCGGCGTAGTTGCCGGCGAACTTGGCGGCGCCGGTGCCACCGGGTGCCGCGCGGACGTACTCGGTCGAGAGCCACACGCTCACCGGGCGGATCCCGCCCGAGAAGTAGGAGCCGGCGGGCGAGGCGATCAACACGTAGATGTACTCGGACGCGGGTCGCACGCCGAGGCCGGCTTCCGTGGAGAACATGAACGGCCGCAGGTAGAGCGACTCCTCCTCGGCCGTGGGCACCCAGCGGCTGTCGACCGCGAGGATCTGGCGCACCGACTCGAGGAAGAGCTCGTCGGGAAGTTCGGGCATCGCCATGCGGCGGGCCGAGGCGCGGAAGCGCTCGGCGTTGGCCTCAGGGCGGAAGGACGCGATCGAACCGTCGGGCTGGCGGTAGGCCTTGAGCCCTTCGAAGATCGCTTGGCCGTAGTGCAGCACCATTGCCGCGGGGTCGAGTGAGAGGGAGCTGTAGGGGCCGACTTCAGCGTCGTGCCAGCCCTTCTCGCGGTTCCAGCGGATCGTCACCATGTGGTCGGTGAAGTGCTGCCCGAAGCCCGGCTTGGCAAGTACCTCCGCTACGCGCTCCGGGGTCGCCGGGTGCGGGTGGGGAGTCCGGGTGAAAGGCAACTCGCTCGTCATGTGAGCACGGTAACCCGCTGGTGGGGATACGGAAAATCGTCTTCTCAAAACTCGGACGTCCTACTAACTGGCGCTCGCTAGAGTCCCCGTCCATGACCGAGGGGGAACGATCTTCAGTGGGCGCTGACGCCCGCACCGTGCTGCAGGCCGCGCTGCTCGTGCTGGGCACCGGCGTCACGCTGTTCGACGGCTGGGTGCTCGGTGGTGTCGGAGGAGTGATCGGCGCGGTGTTCCTCGCCGTCTTCTTCCTCGTCGGCTACTACAGCATCAGCAAGGACAAACCGGCTACGAACGGCCGGGTGTACGGGCTTGCGGTGTGTGTTGGCGTGACGCTGCTCGTTTTTCTCTCAGTGTCGCTGTCAAGCCGATGAGGCCCGTGCCCGCGCCCAGCCCCGCGAGGGAGATGAGCAGCGCGGGCACCGGGGTGCTCATCGCGAGCAGCACCGAGAGTCCGAGTCCGAGGCACGCCGTGCGCATCGGCCACGTGCGGTCGTTCTGCAGCAACACGCGCGCCGACGCGTTCGTGAAGGCGTAGTAGAACAACGTCGAGCATGCGGCCACGCCCAGTGCGATCGCGATCGGCATGAGGGTGATCGCGAGAGCGGAACCGACGACCACCGCGAAAGTGAGCACTCCCGGCTTGAGGCGCGTCGGCAGGTCGCCGTCCTCGACGAGTCCGGTGAGCGTGCGGTGTGCCGACAACAGAACGAAGTGCAGTGCGGCCACGCCGGCCACCGCCGCGGCGATCTGCACGAGCGGCACCAACGCCGACGCGTCTGCTGCGACGAGCGCGTCTCGCAGCGGTGCGGGTGACAACGCGAGGCGCGCGCTGCCGAGTTGGCGGAGCACACCGGCACCCACGACCAGATAGACCACGAAGGACAGTCCGATCAGGACTGGAATCGCGATCTTCAGCGCCGACGCCGAGTGCGGCCGCTCACCGCGATGGGGCGCGGTGATGCGTTCGAACCCCGCGAACGCCATGAACATCAGCCCCGCGACGCCGACGAGCTCGTTGGCGGTGCCCGTTTCGCCCGCCGACGGCACCGGTGCGATCGAGAAGCTCGACGCGACGACGAGCGCGAGCACACCGAGGACGACCAGCGACACGAGCACGCTGACCCCGACGGTGAAGCGGAAGCCCACCGCGCCGAGCAGCACCGTGCCCGCGACGAGGGCGAGTGCACCGATCAACGGCTGGTCCGGCACCACGTACGCGCCGAACATCAACGCCACCGCCGCCGCCATGGCGCACCGGCCGAGCAGGTGGGCGCTCGCCGTCAACCGTGCGGGCCACACGCCGAGCTGTGCGCGCACGTATCCGTAACCGCCGCCGACGTCCGGGTAGGCGTGCGACTGGTCAGCGGTCGAGAAAGCCGAGCACAGCGCGGCGAACGCGGAGATGGCCAGCGCCGGGAGCACCCACCAGCCCGCAAGTCCTGCGGCTGGGGCGAATCCGGCGAAGACCCCCGCACCGAGCACCGCGGGAAGACCGAGCGCGACCGTTGCGACGATCTCGCGAGGCGTGTAGGTCACCGGTACACATTCGCAGATGCGGCATCCGGCCGTAACCACCCGGTCGACTGATGCACGAAATGGGCGAATCGCCACCGTGAGCAACTGTCAACGTCACGGATTGCGGCGAACGTGGCGGGGCTCGGCATTGGTGGGACAGTCCGACCTTTAGCATAGGTCACGATTCCGACCTTCCCCACCACGTACAACCCTGGAGCAGCACGTGACAGCCCCGAAGCTGGCCCTCACCGAAGGTGACCTGAGCACCACCGCCGCGGACGCAGTCGTCGTGGGCACCCTGCAGGGTGCGGACGGTCTGGAGCTCGCCCCCGGTGCCGAAGCTGTCAACGCCGCGTTCGACGGCGCGCTGCTCGACGTGCTGGGCACCCTGCGCGCGTCGGGCAAGGCCGACGAGCTCGTGAAGGTACCGACGTTCGGCAAGCTCGCGGCTCCGCTCGTGCTGGCCGTCGGCCTCGGCAAGGCCACCGGTGAGGAGCAGGTGCGCCGTGCGTCCGGTGTCGCCGCCCGCGCGCTGGCCGGCAAGAAGCGCGCGATCAACACGCTGGCTTCGCTGCACCTGGCCGCGGCCGCCGAAGGCACGCTGCTCGGCGCCTACGCGTTCACCGAGTACAAGTCGGAGAAGGGCGAGCCCGCGGTCGCGAAGGTCGACCTGGTCGCCGCCGGTTCGAAAGAGAACAAGGCCGCGCTGAAGGCCGCCGTCGCGATCTCCGAGGCCGTCGCCATCGCGCGTGACTTCGTGAACACGCCGCCGAACGACCTCTACCCCGGCTCGTTCGCCGACCGCGCCGCCAAGCTGGCCACCGCCGCCGGCCTCGACGTCGAGGTGCTCGACGAGAAGGCGCTGAAGAAGCAGGGCTTCGGCGGCATCCTGGGCGTCGGCGGTGGTTCGTCGCGCCAGCCGCGGCTCGTGCGCATCTCGTACAAGGGCACCAAGGCCACCAAGAAGGTCGCGCTCGTCGGCAAGGGCATCACGTTCGACACCGGCGGCATCTCGATCAAGCCCGCCGCGGGCATGGACGAGATGACGTCCGACATGGCCGGTGCCGCCGCGATCGTCGCCACGATGGTGCTCGCCGCGAAGCTCAAGTACCCGCTGGAGATCATCGCGTCGATCCCGATGGCGGAGAACATGCCGTCCGGCGACGCGTACCGCCCCGGCGACGTGCTCACCATGTACGGCGGCAAGACCGTCGAGGTGCTCAACACCGACGCCGAGGGCCGCCTGATCCTGTCCGACGCCATCGTGCGCGCGTGCGAGGACGGCCCTGACTACCTGATCGAGACCGCGACCCTGACCGGCGCGCAGGTCGTGGCGCTGGGCAAGCGCACCTCGGGTGTCATGGGCTCCGACGAGTTCCGCGACCGCGTGGCGGCCATCGGCACCGCGGTCGGCGAGTCGGCGTGGCCGATGCCGCTGCCGGAGGAGCTGCGGTCGGACCTCGACTCGCGCCTGGCGGACCTGGCCAACGTCACCGGGCACCGGTGGGGCGGCATGCTCGCGGCCGGCCTGTTCCTGCGCGAGTTCGTGGCCGAGGGCGTGCAGTGGGCGCACATCGACATCGCCGGCCCGGCGTACCACACGGGTGGCCCGTACGGGTACACCGCGAAGGGCGGCACCGGCGTTCCGGTGCGGACCATCGCGGCAGTGCTGGCGGACATCGCCGCGAATGGCTGAGTTCACTCGTTTCCAAACGGGCGGAGTTCCTTCGGGACTCCGCCCGTTTTGTTTCGTACGAGAAATCGCATTTCTGCAACCGATATCTGTGCGGCGTCCACATGCGACTCGTCGTCGCGCGCCTGGCGAATCGTCCGGGTTGGACGTTCGCCGAGCGGCAGGCCGTACGCCGTCGACGCCCCTGCACGCCGTCGCCCCGACACCTTTGCAATGAGTGTTTTGCGGACGATGTCCAAAGAGTCGTTGCTAAGCAGCAGGTTGGAGGGGTGGAGGGAACTGATATATCGGTTGGGGTGGCGTTCGTCGGGCGCGAACGGGTGCGGCTGAACGGAGACACGCGTCTCACCGGGCTAGGCGGCCGGAGCCGGTGAGAGAAGGATTTCCACATGGGGACGCATCAGTACGAGATCGATGTCGTGTGGACCGGAAACACCGGGAGCGGGACTTCCGGGTACAAGGCCTATGAGCGGGCGCACGAGGTGCGCGCTGAAGGCAAAGAGACGATTCTTGGGTCGTCGGATCCGTCGTTCCGGGGTGACCGCAGCCGCTACAACCCCGAGGAGTTGCTCGTCGCGTCGCTGTCGCAGTGCCACATGCTCTGGTACCTGCACCTGGCGTCGGCGAACGGGGTCGTCGTCACCGACTACCGCGACCACGCCACCGGCACGATGGCCGAGCACCCCGACGGGTCGGGGCGGTTCACCGAGGTGACCCTCAACCCCGTCGTGACCGTCGCCGATCCCGAGACCCGCGAGAAGGCGCAGGCGTTGCACGAGAAGGCGCACTCGATGTGCTTCATCGCGGCGAGCGTCAACTTCCCGGTGCGGCACGAGCCGCAGGTGAAGGTCTAGGACTCGCCCGCGGCCTTCTTGCGCGCGGTGTAGTCGCGCATGCGCTTCGGGTAGCCGACGATGCCGGCGTCGTAGATCGGCATGCCGAGCTTGCGGGCGAAGGTGCGGGCGGCGTCGGGAGAGGCGACCCGGCGCCTGGTCCACTCGCCGTCGTGAGCGACCAGGACCACAGTGGTTTCGGTCACCGTGGTCTTGGGCTCCACATAGGCCTCCACGCCCTGACGGCTCGCGGCCCACTGCTCGAGGTGACTCGTGTCCTGACTCGAGGCGGTTCGCAGCACACCAGGGCGCGGCTTCCTGCGAAAACGATCGAACAGCCCCATCGAGCACCTCCTGCGCTTCCCTCCACCATGGTGCCAGGTGCGGGTGTTATGAGTAGGTGAATGATCAGAAGAGGGCGTGGTCTCCTATGCCGGATCACCACGCCCTGGCAACTAGTGACAAGATGGCCGCGTACCTCGCGCGCACCCGCGCGTAGTAAGTAATCCCGAGGAGATCCGAAGTGACTTCGCCGGAACTGGATTCGGCCACCAACGCCGACCTCGTGATCCTCGGCGGCGGTTCGGGCGGCTACGCCTGCGCGTTCCGCGCGGCCGAGCTCGGCCTGTCCGTCGTCCTGGTCGAGAAGGACAAGCTGGGTGGCACGTGTCTGCACCGCGGCTGCATCCCGACCAAGGCGCTGCTGCACGCGGCCGAGGTCGCGGACAACGCGCGCGAAGGCGACCAGTTCGGCGTCAAGAGCTCGCTCGAGGGCATCGACATCGCCGGCGTCAACTCGTACAAGGACGGCGTGATCTCGCGGCTCTACAAGGGTCTGCAGGGTCTCGCGAAGGCCAACAAGGTCACCCTGATCGAGGGCGCTGGCACGTTCGTCGGCCCGAACACCGTTGTCGTGAACGGTCAGCGCTACGTCGGCAAGAACGTGGTGCTCGCGACCGGCTCGTACGCGAGGAGCCTGCCCGGTCTGGAGATCGGCGGCCGCGTCATCACCAGCGACCAGGCGCTCAACCTGGACTTCATCCCGGAGAAGGTCGTCGTCCTGGGCGGCGGCGTCATCGGCGTGGAGTTCGCGAGCGTGTGGCAGTCGTTCGGCGCCGAGGTGACCATCGTCGAGGCGCTGCCCCGCCTGGTGCCCGCCGAGGACGAGTACGCCTCCAAGCAGCTCGAGCGCGCCTTCCGCAAGCGCGGCATCAAGTTCAAGACCGGTGTGAAGTTCACCGGCGCCACCCAGACCGACTCCGGCGTGTCCATCACGCTGGAGAACGGCGACGTCCTCGACGCCGACCTGCTGCTCGTCGCGGTCGGCCGCGGCCCGAACACCGCGGGCCACGGCTACGAGGACGCCGGCATCAAGATCGACCGCGGGTTCGTCATCACCGACGAGCGCCTGCGCACGAACCTGCCGAACGTGTACGCCGTCGGCGACATCGTGCCCGGCCTGCAGCTCGCGCACCGCGGTTTCCAGCAGGGCATCTTCGTGGCCGAGGAGATCGCGGGCCAGAACCCGAAGGTGATCGACGAGGCGGGCATCCCGCGCGTCACCTACTGCAAGCCCGAGGTCGCCTCCGTCGGTCTCTCCGAGGCCGCGGCCAAGGAGAAGTACGGTTCCGCCGAGGTGTTCATCTACGACCTCGCGGGCAACGGCAAGAGCCAGATCCTCAAGACCGCCGGCGGCGTGAAGCTGATCAAGGCTCCGGACGGTCCCGTTGTCGGCGTCACCATGGTCGGCGAGCGCGTCGGCGAGCTCATCGGTGAGGCCCAGCTGATCTACAGCTGGGAGGCTTACCCGGAGGACGTGGCTCCGCTGATCCACGCCCACCCGACCCAGACTGAAGCCCTCGGCGAGGCCTTCCTCGCCCTGGCCGGCAAGCCGCTGCACGTGCACGGCTGACCGTTCCCCATCCAAGTCAGCCACACGAGAGCACGAGGAGTCAGCGAACAATGGCCTTCTCCGTCCAGATGCCCGCACTCGGTGAGAGCGTCACCGAGGGCACGGTCACCCGGTGGTTGAAGCAGGAAGGCGACCGGGTGGAGGTGGACGAGCCGTTGCTCGAGGTGTCCACCGACAAGGTCGACACCGAGATCCCGTCCCCGGCGGCCGGCGTCCTGCAGAAGATCGTCGCGCAGGAGGACGACACCGTCGAGGTCGGCGGCGAGCTCGCGATCATCGGTGACGGTGACAGCGGTTCCGCCGCTCCCGCACCGGCTCCCGCCCAGGAGTCCGCGCCCGAGCCCGAGCCGCAGCAGACCCAGCCGTCGGCGCAGCCCGCCGAGGCCGCGCAGGAGGCTCCGGCCGCGCCCGCCCAGTCCGGTGGTTCGGCTCAGGGCACCGACGTCACGATGCCCGCGCTCGGCGAGTCCGTCACCGAGGGCACCGTCACCCGCTGGCTGAAGCAGGTCGGCGACAGCGTCGAGGTCGACGAGCCGCTGCTCGAGGTCTCGACCGACAAGGTCGACACCGAGATCCCGTCGCCGGTCGCGGGCACGCTGCTCGAGATCACCGCGGGTGAGGACGAGACCGTCGAGGTCGGCGGCAAGCTCGCCGTCATCGGTTCGGGCAGCCCGGCTCCGGCCGCCGCGCCCGCCCCGGCTCCCGCGCCCGCCCCGGCCGCTCCGGCTCCTGCTCCCGCCGCTGCTCCGGCTCCGGCCCCGCAGGCCGCCCCGGCTCCGGCCGCTCCGGCTCCGCAGGCCGCGCCCGCCGCGCCTTCTTCTGACGACGCGAACGGCACGCCGTACGTCACGCCGCTGGTGCGCAAGCTCGCGTCGGAGAACGGCATCGACCTGAGCTCGCTGAAGGGCACCGGTGTCGGTGGCCGCATCCGCAAGCAGGACGTGCTCGCCGCCGTCGAGGCCAAGAAGGCCCCGGCTCCGGCACCCGCCGCCGCTGCTCCGGCCGCTGCCCCCGCCACTCGCACCGCCGCTCCGGTCGCGGTCGACAACTCCGGCAAGCGCGGCACCGTGCAGAAGCTCCCGCGCCTGCGTCAGATCGTCGCGCAGCGCACCCGCGAGTCGCTGCAGATGTCGGCCCAGCTCACCCAGGTGTTCGAGGTCGACGTCACCAAGATCGCCCGCCTGCGCAACCAGGCGAAGAAGGCGTTCGAGGCGCGTGAGGGCGCGAAGCTCACGTTCCTGCCGTTCTTCGCGAAGGCCGCCATCGAGGCGCTCAAGGCCCACCCGGTGCTCAACGCGTCGATCGACGAGGAGCGCAAGGAGGTCACCTACCACGGTGCCGAGCACCTCGGTCTGGCGATCGACACGGAGCGCGGCCTGCTCAACGCCGTGATCCACAACGCCGGTGACCTGAACCTGTCGGGCATCGCCCACAAGATCGGTGACCTGGCCGCGCGCGCCCGTTCGAACAAGCTCACGCCGGACGAGCTCACCGGTGGCACGTTCTCGCTGACCAACCTGGGCAGCAACGGCGCGCTCTTCGACACCCCGATCATCCAGCAGCCGCAGGTCGGCATCCTGGGCGTCGGCGTGGTGAAGAAGCGTCCGGTCGTCATCACCGACGAGAACGGCGACGACACCATCGCGATCCGCTCGATGATGTACCTCGCGCTCACCTACGACCACCGCCTGGTCGACGGTGCCGACGCGGGCCGCTTCCTCACGACGGTCAAGAACCGTCTGGAGGAGGGCGCGTTCGAGGCCGACCTCGGTCTCTGAGCGCCTGATCAGCGCTGATATCCAATATATTGGGTATCAGTCGCTGATATATCGGATACTGGTCGAAGGCCACCCCGGTTCTGCCAGGGGTGGCCTTCGGCACATCTGGGCTTCTGCATGCGACGTATTGCTGTGCAGGTAATGACACAGTGCGGAACGATCTACTCATGCGAGTTGTCATCGCGGGATCGTCGGGCTTGATCGGGACGAGTCTGGTCGCGTCGATGCGCGCCGCCGGGCACGAGGTGCTGCGGCTGGTGCGCCGCAAGGCCGCCGCGCCTGACGAACGCGGGTGGGACCCGTATGCCGGGCGCATCGACTCAGGGACGTTCGACGGCGTCGACGCCGTCGTGAACCTGTGCGGTGCGGGCATCGGCGACAAGCGGTGGGACGACGCGCGCAAGCAGGTGTTGCACGACAGCCGCGTCGTGCCGGCCGAGGTGTTGTCGGCCGCGGTCGTCGAGCACGGGGTGCCGGCGCTGGTGAACTCGTCGGGCGCCCACTTCTACGGCGACACCGGTTCGCGGCTGGCGGACGAGAACGCGCCGGGCGGGCACACGTTCATGTCGCGGCTGACCCAGGACTGGGAGGCGGCGACGTCCGTGGCGCAGGAGGGTGGCGTGCGGGTGGTGCTGATGCGCACCGCCGTCGTGATCTCGCCGTCGGGCGGGGTGTTCGGCCGGCTGAAGCCTGTGTTCCAGTTCTTCCTGGGCGGCAAGCTCGGTACCGGGGAGCAGTTCTTCCCGTGGGTGTCGCTGGACGACGTGGTGTCCGCGTACCGGTTCGTCGTCGAGCACGACGAGATTCGCGGGCCGGTGAACGTCGCCGGTCCGACGCCGGTGACGAACGCCGAGTTCACCAAGGCGGTCGGGGCGGCGTTGCACCGGCCGACGCCGTGGGTGGTGCCGGCGTTCGCGTTGAAGACGTTGCTCGGTGCGGAGATGGCGCAGGAACTGCTGCTGAGCGGGCCGGGACTCACACCGAAGGTGCTGGAGAGCCGCGGGTTCCGCTTCATGCATCCCGCGCTGCCGTCCGCCTTGAACGCGGCGGTCGCATGACTCGTGTGGTCGCCGCCGTCCTGGTGATCTCCTGGATCCTGCTCGGCATGCCGGAGGTCACCGGGCTCGACGTGTGGGTGCACGACGCGCTGCCGCGCCCGGATTGGCTGCGGGCGACGGCGTACGTCGTGAGCCTGGTGCTCGGGCCGACGATCGGGTGGTCGTTCGCGGCGGTGTTGTTCGTGCTGGCGTGGCGGCGGCGTGATCTGCGGTTGTGGAAGGCGTTGGCGTTGCACGGGCTGTGTTGCGCGACGGTGTTGGTGCGGTGGCTGTTCGACCGGGTGCGGCCTGTGGAGTACCACCTGCCGAGCTATCCGAGCGGGCACACCGTGGCGGTCGCCTCGGTGGCGTTCACGATGATCGTGCTGCTGCACCGTGGCGTGTTGTGGGCCGTTCTGGCGGTGCTCGTGGCCGGGTTCGCCAGGGTCGTGCTGGAGATGCACTGGGTCACCGATGTCATCGGCGCGGTGCTGGGTGTGACGGGTGTTGGACTCGTGGCAGCGCTGGCTCTGGGGTTGGTAACGTCGGGTCGTGAACTCGTGCCGCACCTCGTCAGACCCCGTCGTCGTCCGTGAGCTGGGCCTCATCGACTACATGGCGGCGTGGGACCTCCAGAAGGAGATCGCGGAGAAGCGCGCAGGCGGCACCGCTGAGGACACGCTGCTCCTGCTCGAGCACCCGCCCGTCTACACGTGCGGCCGACGCACTCTGGACGAGGAGCGCCCGCGCGGCGGCGACACCCCGGTCATCGACGTCGACCGTGGCGGCAAGATCACCTGGCACGGTCCTGGTCAGCTGGTCGGCTATCCGATCGTCAGGCTGATCGAACCGATGGACGTCGTGGAGTACGTGCGGCGCATCGAGCAGGGCCTGATCGACGTGTGCGACCAGCTCGGCGTGCACACCGGCCGGGTCGAGGGCCGCAGCGGCGTGTGGATCCCGGCCGACGACCGCGGCCCGGAGCGCAAGGTCGCCGCGATCGGCATCCGCGTGCAGCGCGGCGTGACCATGCACGGCTTCGAGATCAACTGCAACGCGAGCCTCGACGCGTTCGGCGACATCATCCCGTGCGGCATCAAGGACGCGGGCGTCGCTTCGCTCTCGCACGAGCTGGACCGGGACGTCACCGTGGCCGAGGTGCTGCCGATGGCACGTGACGCTGTGCTCGCGGCACTGGACGGAACCCTCCCCCTGACGGACCGCACTTTGACCCGCTCTGGCCCCGTCGCGCCGGGGATCACCTTCGCTAGCATTCCGTAGCCCCGCGGCGGGGAACCGCGGGTTTCCCAGGGGGTTTTCCGGAGGAGGGTGCGTCGTGAGACTTTCTCGACGCCAGTTGTTCACGGCTGCCGGTGTCACGGCGCTCGCGTCATCAGGTCTCCCGTTCGGCGGTGCGGCGGCGGTAGCCGCACCGGCGCGCACGTGGAGCGGCGAGATCCAGGTCGGCGACTGGGAGCAGTACTACCTCGGGCTCGACGGCGGCGCGCATCAGAAGGCGCTCAGTGCGTTGGGCATCGCACATCGCGACGGCGTTCGCGCCGACGAGCCGTACCTGATGGTGCCGGTCGAGTCCGTGCGACGGGCCGCGCTGGAGTTCGGCGACCACGCTGCCGCCGACGTGCTGCGCGACCGCTTCGGGCTGGACTCGCCGTCGATGCTCGGTCGCGGGCTGAAGCTGGTGCTAGGCAAGGACGGGCTGGAACGCCGCTATCTCGACGACCCCGCGCTGCAGCTGCGGTACATCGGATATCGGCGGCGGTTCGGACGGTATGCCATGCCGATGCCGGACGAGGTTCGCCGCGCACTCGCCTGAGCGAGGGTCACGGGGAGATATCCCATATCCGATGTGCGATATATCGGATATGGGATATGAGCCTCGCTGATATACGGGATATCAGGACAACTGCGGAGCCACGTCGGCAGCGACCTCGGTGACGTGGTCGAGGTCGGACAGGTCCAGCATCTGCAGGTAGACGCGCTGGATGCCGGTCTGCTCGCGCCACGTGCCGATGCGGTCGACAACCTCGGCCGGGGTTCCGCAGAGACCGTTCTCCTTGAGCTCGGACACCTCGCGGCCGATCGCGGCGGCGCGGCGGGACACGTCGGCATCGGTGCGGCCGACGCAGGCGACGAGGGCCACCGAGCGGATGATCTCGCGGTGGTCGCGGCCGATTTCGGCGCACGCGGCGTCGACGCGGGCGTACTGCTCGACGGCGGCGTCGATGCCCACGAACGGGAGGTTGAACTCGGTGGCGTAGCTCGCGGCCAGTGCCGGGGTGCGGCGCGCGCCCATGCCGCCGATGACGACCGGGATGCGGTCCTGCGCGGGCTTGGGGAGAGCCGGAGCGTCGGTGAGGTTGTAGTGCTTGCCCTCGAAGGAGAAGGTGCCGCCGACCGGGGTCTCCCAGAGGCCCGTGATGATGGCGAGCTGTTCCTCGTAGCGTTCGAAGCGGGCGCCGAGCGTCGGGAACGGGATGCCGTAGGCGGTGTGTTCCGCCTCGTACCAGCCGGCGCCGATGCCGAACTCCACGCGGCCGCCGGACATCTGGTCGACCTGGGCGACGCTGATGGCGAGCGGGCCGGGGTAGCGGAACGTCGCGGCGGTCATCAGAGTGCCCAGGCGGATCGTGCTGGTGTCGCGGGCCAGACCAGCGAAGGTGATCCACGGGTCCGTCGGGCCCGGCAGCCCGTCGACCGAGCCCATCTTGAGGTAGTGGTCGGAGCGGAAGAAGGCGCCGTAGCCGGCGTCCTCCGCCGTCCTGGCCACGCGGAGCAGGTCGTCGTAGCTCGCCCCCTGCTGGGGCTCGGTGAAGATGCGCAGTTCCACGACAAAGAACTCAGTCGTGCGAACGATGTCCCGCACGACGCCAGTTGAGACGACGATCAGGCGAACCTGGGTGCGGGCGCGGCGGCACCGTCCGAAGTGAACACTCCGCGCGCCACCAGGTGCGGGTGCGCAGCGGCTTCTTCCAGTGTCAGCACCGGGGTCACGCAGGCGTCGGTGTCACCGAACACCTCTGCCCACTCGTCTCGGGTCCTGGTCAGGAACGCCTCGGCGAACGTCTTGCGCAGCAACGGCCAGCCGTCGCGGTCCAGCTGCGGCGGAAGGTCGTCGGCGGACAAGCCCAGGCCGGTCAGCAGCAACGCGTAGAACTGCGGTTCCAGCGAACCCACGGCGACGGAACGTCCGTCAGCGCACTCGTACAGCGCGTAGAACGGGCAGCCGCCGTCCAGCAGGTTCGAGTCGGGCGCGTCGTCCCACACCGACTGCGCCTTCATCGACCAGATCATCTGGGCGAGCGAGGCCACGCCGTCGACGATCGCCGCGTCGACGACCTGGCCTCGGCCGGTGCGCTGGCGTTCCCACAACGCCGCCAGCACGCCCACCACCAGGTACAGCGACCCACCGCCGAAGTCACCGACGAGGTTCAGCGGCGGTTTGCCGATCGCGTGCAGGACACCGGTCAGCGACAGGTAGTTGATGTCGTGGCCGGCCCGGTCGGCCAGCGGGCCGGACTGGCCCCAGCCGGTCATCCGCGCGTAGACCAGACCGGGATTGACCGCCAGGCAGTCGGACGGGCCCAGCCCGAGCCGTTCCAGCACGCCGGGCCGGAACCCCTCGATCACCACGTCGGCGGCCGAGATCAGCGACAGCACCGAGGCACGGCCCTCGGCGGACTTCAGGTCCGCGGACACCGAACGCCTGCCGCGCAACAGGAAGTCGCGGGAGGCGTCCGGCACCACGGACAGGCCGCCGGACGGACGCTCGACGCGCACGACCTCCGCGCCGAGGTCCGCGAGCAGCATCGCGCCGTGCGGGCCCGGACCGATGCCGCCGAACTCGACGACCTTCAAGCCCCGCAAAGGTCCCATCAGGCTTCGAAGGACAGGCGCGGGGTGAAGATCGCCCCCTGCGACTCGGCCAGGCCGCGCATCGCCTTGGCGTGGCCGCCGAAGTCCGGGTGCCCCAGCGCGGCACGCAGCGCGTCAGCGCTCTCCCACAACGCGATGTTCACGTACGACGCCGGGTCGTCCAGCTGGCGCGACAGCGTGTACTTGATCAGGCCCGGCTGCTCCCGCAGGAACGCCGCCGTCTCGTCGAAGGCCTTCTCGAACTCCTCGGGGTCGCCGGTCAGCGTGAAACGGTTGACGAAGGTGATCATGACTCTCCCCAAAACCGGTGTCAGCTCCAGGAGAACCATGCACACCGCGTCTTGAGACGTGCTCAAGGAACACCCGCCACGCTGCTGAGCATGCGCATCATCGATCTGTCTTCCCACATTGACGCATCCGCGTACGAAGCGGACCCGGTGACGCACGAGGTGCTCACGGCCGCCCAGGGTGCCCAGCACATGGCCGAGCAGCTCAAGGCGCGGCTGGGCATCGAGTTCGACGTGTCCGTGCTGCGGGACTCGGAGTTCCTGACGCTGGACCGGATCAGCCTCACCTCCCACACCGGCACGCACGTCGACGCGCCCTCCCACTACGGCTCGAAGACCACGTACGGCAACGGAATCCCCCGCCACATCGACGAGATGCCGCTGGAGTGGTTCCACAACCCCGGCGTGAAGCTCGACGTCCGCGGCCACGGCACCGGCGTCATCGGCCCAGACGTGCTGGAGAAGGAGTTCGCCCGCATCGGCTACACGCCGAAGCCGATGGACATCGTCATCCTCGACACCGGCGCCGCCCAGCACGCGGGCACCCAGACCTACTTCACCGACTACACCGGGCTCGACGGTCCCGCCACGAACCTGTTGCTGGACCTGGGGGTCAAGGTGATCGCGACCGACGCGTTCAGTCTCGACGCGCCTTTCCCGGACATCGTCAAGCGCTACCTCGCGACCAAGGACGAGAGCGTGCTGTGGCCAGCGCACTTCGCCGGCCGCGACCGCGAGTACTGCCAGATCGAACGCCTCTCGAACCTGGAAGCGTTGCCGGACTTCGGGTTCACGGTCGTCGCGTTCCCGGTCAAGATCAAGGGCGCCGGCGCGGGCTGGACGCGTGCGGTCGCACTGCTCGACGACCATCTCTCGAGTGAGAGCTGAATCACCACAATTACCGTAAAAGCATGGAGAACAACGAAATGCGGCCACCTGAAACCGAAGACCACATCATCCGCGGCATCGACTAGTTGCCAGCCAAAGGGCCGCCCTCCGGCAGAGGGCGGCCCTTTTATACGTCTCACACCAGACGCGAACGAGCAGCCTCGACGGAATCCGAGGCGTCCAGCAACGGCAACACCTGGGAAACACCCGTCCGCACGGCTTTCGTGCGGCGCGCGAACGACGTCAGCGTCTGGCCGGGTCCGGCTTCCACCAGCAGGACGTCGTACATCGCCAGCAGCTCGTTCAACGCTGGTCCGAAGTAGACGGCATCGGTCAGCTGCCGAGTCCAGAACCGCGCCGACAACGCGTCCTCGGCGGTCATCAGCTTGCCCGTGTAGCCGGAGTACACCGGCAGGGAGGGCGCGGAGGGCGACGCGCTCCACGAAGCCAGGGCCTCATCCACTGCGGGCTGCATGGCCGGGCTGTGGAACGGTGTCGACGCCGGCACCGTCACGACGATGTACTCGTCCGCCTCCAGCCGCAGCCGCACCCGAGCGAGCGGCTCGTCCGACCCGGCCAGCATCGTCTGCCGAGCCGAGTTCACCGCCGCGATCGCGACATCGCCTTCCAGGTAGGGCACCAGGTCGGCTTCGGAACCCGCGACGGCCAGCATGCCACCGGACGGAATCGGCACGGCCGACAACACCCGGTCCCGCACCAGGGAAACGGCCTCCTCCAACGAGAAGACCCCGGCGAGAGTCGCCGCGACGACCTCCCCCGCCGAGTGCCCGATCAACGCGACAGGCTGAACACCCCACGACAAGACGGTGCGCCCCAACGCGTAGTCGACCGCGAACAACAACGGCTGAGCACGCGACACGTGGTCGATGTCAGCACCGGAAAGCCAGTCCTCACAAGCAACCGCACCAACCTCGCCGAAGAGCTCGAACACCTCGTCGATGACCGAGGTGAACACGGGATCCGTGCCGTACAGGGACGCCGCCATCCGCGGGTACTGCGACCCCTGCCCGGGAAACATCAGTGCTACATCCACGAAAGCCTCCAGAAACGGCTCAGGGGCCGCGAAGGAAATCTCGCGACCCCTGAGCAACGGGTGACATCACCTGTACTCGCGAACCACCATGGCGGAGTTGAACCCGCCCTTGCCACGACCGAGCACCAGCGCGGCCTTCACCTTGCCGTGCCGCGCCTCGTTCATCACGAGGTCCAGCTCGTACTCCGGCACGGGGTTCTCGACGTTGACGGTCGGCGGGATCGCGCTCCAGTAGATGGAGAGGATCGCCGACGCCACGTCCAGCGACCCGCCGCCGGCGAACAGCCGGCCGGTCATGGTCTTCGGCGCCGTCACCGGCACACCGAACGGCCCGAAGATCCCCTTGATCGCCTCGGCCTCGGCCTTGTCGAGCTCGGGAATGCCCGCCGCGTCGGCGAACACCACGTCGATCTCGGAGGCGTCCATGCCGGCGTCGCGCAACGCCAGCTCGGCGGCCCGCTTCAGCCCCGGCTCCCGCGACGGCATCCGCGAGTCGAACGTCGCGGCATACCCGACGATCTCGCCGTAGATCCGGGTGCCGGGACGCTCGGCCGCCGACTCCGGCGTCTCGACCACCATGATCGCGCCGCCCTCACCGGCGACGTACCCGGAGGCGTCGCGGTCGAACGGCAGATAGGCGCGGCGAGGGTTGTTGTTGCGCGACAGGGAACCCGACGCCTGGTGCGCCACCCACGCCCACGGGCACAGGGACGAGTCCATGCCACCCGTGAGCGCCAGCTTCACTCCCTTGCGCAGCTGGCGACGGGCGTGCCCGATGGAGTCGATGCCACCGGCCTGCTCGGACACCACCACCGCGCCGGGACCGCGTGTGCCGTGGCGGATGGAGATCTGGCCCGTGTTGACCGCGTAGAACCACGCGAACGACTGGTACGCCGAGACGTACTCCGGGCCCTGGTGCCACAGCTTCTGCAGCTCCCGCTGACCGAACTCGTACCCGCCCGCCGTCGCCGCGGTGATCACCGCGATGTCGGTGTCAGGGATGTCGTTGGGCTGCACGCCCGCGCCGCGCAACGCCCAGTCAGTGCCCACCAGCGTCAACCGCGTCATGTGGTCCGTCTGCGGCAGCAACCGGCCCTGCAGGTGCCGGCCTGCCTCGAAGCCCGGCACCTCGCCGGCGATCTTCGCCCAGTAGTTGGCACTGTCGAACCGGGTGATCGGCTTGATCGCCGCCTCCCCGTGCAGGGTCGCCCGCCAGTACGCGGTCGGCCCCAGCCCGTTCGGCGACGCGATGCCGATTCCTGTCACCACCGCCCGAGTCACCGGCCTGCCCCTTCCACCTTCTTGAGCACCATGGCGCTCTGGAATCCACCGAAACCACTGCCCACGGTCAGGACCGTGTTGACCTTCGCCTCGCGCGCGACCAGCGGCACGTAGTCCAGGTCGCACTCGGGGTCCGGCTCGTGCAGGTTCGCCGTCGGCGGGATGAGGTTCTCCTCGAACGCCAGCAGCGAGCCGACGATCTCCAGCGAACCGATCGCGCCCAGCGAGTGCCCGATCATCGACTTGAAGCCCGACACCGGCGTCTTGTACGCATGCGCGCCCAACGAACGCTTGAACGCCGCCGTCTCGTGCAGGTCGTTCTGCTTGGTGCCCGAGCCGTGCGCGTTGATGTAGCCGACGTCGGTGGCGTCCGAACGCGCCTGCTTCAACGCGATGTTGATGGCGTCGGACATCTCGATGCCCTCGGGGTGCAGGCCCGTCATGTGGTAGGCGTTGCACCGCGAGGCGAACCCGGCGACCTCTCCGTAGATGTGGGCACCGCGAGCGCGGGCGTGCTCCAGCTCCTCGAGCACGATGATCGCGGAACCCTCGCCCAGCACCAGGCCGTCACGTGTCTTGTCGAACGGGCGGCACGCCGTGGTGGGATCGTCGTTGCGGGTGCTCGACGCGCGGATGACGTCGAAGCACACCACGGTGATCGGGGAGAGCGGAGCCTCGGTGCCGCCGGTGACGACGACGTCCGCGGAGCCCTCCATGATCAGCTCAGCCGCGTAGCCGACCGAGTCCAGACCGGACGTGCAGCCCGTGGAGACCACGGAGACCGGTCCCTCCGCGCCGACCGTCCACGCCAGCTCCGTCGCCATCGAGGACGGCGTGAAGTAGTCGTAGAGGTGCGGCACGGCGTAGGACTGGTCGACCTCCCAGTACTTGCCCCGGTCGGAGCCGACGATGAACTCGCGCTCCAGCGAGGTCGTGCAGCCGACCGCGGTGCCGAGCGAGACACCGATGCGGCCGGGGTCGAGCTGGTCGAACTCGATGCCCGAGTCGGCCATCGCCTCGCGGCCCGCGACGACCGCGAACTGCGCGGCGCGGTCGAGCCTGCGGATCTCCTGCGGCGACAGGCCTTCGCGCACGGGGTCGAAATCTGCTTCACCCGCCATGCGGGAGCGGTACGGAGACGCGTCGAAGTGCGTGATGATGCGAGTCGCCGTACGCCCTTCGGACAGCAGTTTCCAATACGCCTTCGTTCCGATGCCACCAGGTGCTACCACGCCCACCCCGGTGATGACGGCGCGACGACTCATCGGACACCTCCAATCGCCTTCTGTGCGGACACGGTCTGCTCCAATCTCGGACAGGGCACAGGAGCGATACCTGTTTCTGCCGAATGAACCGATGGTGAAACGGCCCGATCGAGGCCACCTCGAACAACGGCGTAGGACCGCTGCAAGAGGCCCGCCCCCGCCTCCGCGGCGAACAGCTGCTTCGCCACGAAGTCGCCGCCGTGGCAACCAAAACCTAGGGGCACACCGGTTTCCGCGACCGTCTCGACGATCTCGCCGATCTGGTCCGGCCACAGCCTGCCCGCTGTGTCGTGCAGCAACACGGTTTCCGCCCCAGCCTCCGCGGCCGTCAGCACGACCTCGAGCGCGTGCTCGGGATCGGCCAGCCAGCCGTCGAAGAAGTCCCGCGCCTCGACGATCACTCGCCGTTGGGCGCGCACGAGTTGACGCACGGCCTCTCGTAACCCGGAAACCGAATCCGGGAAGAAGCCGTGCCCTTGCACAACCATTGCCACCGCGGCGGTTTCCGCGGCGAGCAGTGCGGTGAGGTCTTCCGCACCACCGGACACGACGAGGGTGGTGGCCCGCAACCGGAGCTCGACCGCGGCACGGCGGTAGAACCGCCCCGGCCGGCCTCCGTCGACGAACGTGAGTCCCGGCGTGTCGAGGCGCCGCGCCGCGACCAGTCTGTCCGAGATGGACAGTCCGGTGCGACGCAGCGAGATGTCGTAGTGCTCCATCTAGAACCCCGACAGCAGTACGCGGGAAGCCTCGATCTCGTAAGCACAGGGCGCCACTTCGGACGGACATCCCTTGCGCTGATGTTCGATCGCCGCCTTCTCCAGGTACATCGACACGACGTAGAGCCCGTTGCGGCTCGCGGCACGCGCCGCGGCGGTGAGCAGTTCCGCGCCACCCAACCCCATCGCGCGTCACCTCATCCGTTCTCGGCGAATTCCTTCGCGTGCCGGAGCGTCGTGAGGCTGTTGGTTCCCAGCGCGTGACGGATGAGCTCGCGAGCGCGCTCGAGCGTGCCGTCCGGCCCGAGCACCTCGGTCACGACCTCCGGCCGGATGACGACCGTGTGGTGCGAGGTCGCCTCGATGCCGGCCTCGATACCGTCGCCGATGTCCCTGAGCGTCCACCGGCCGACGTGCGCCGCCATGATCGGCGGCGTGGCCGTCTGCTTGTAGACGATGCTGTCGTACGGGAAGCAGACCCGCACCGAGTGCGTGGTGTGGATCGACCCGTCCGGGCTGCGCGTGTCCATCTCCATGGACTGCACGCCGGTGACAGCTTCCTTCAGGTCCAGCCGGGCGACGTGCGGCAGCCGCTGCGGCCACAGGTCCGACCGGTACAGGAAGTCGAAGACGTCCTTGCGACCCGCGTGGATCGTGATGCTGTCGGAGAACGACAGCACCAGCTTGTCGTAGTCGTCGCCGTACTCGGCGGCGCGCTTGAGCGCCGCGAGCTCGGCGTCACTGTTGTTGTTGACCGCGTTGAGGATGAGGTCGACCGCCTCCGGCTGGGCGGCGGTGAAGTGGTGCAGCAGATCGACCCGAGTCGCCGAGTCGGCGATCGGGACGATCCGCCACTCCCCACCCATCGTCTTGACGGGCGCGGCCGAACGCTCCTGCTCGAACTTGACGTGCAGGTTCGCCGGATCGAGCTCGCGACGGGACGTCCACGTGCGCACGTCACCGTTGGCGAACGCGTGCAGCCGCAGCCGTTCGGTGGATCCGTCCCGTTCGAACACCTCGGCGTGCACCGTGGGTCCGAAGGTGTACGGCCAGGTCGTCACGTCCGCGACCAGGTCGTAGACCACCTTGGCGGGAGCACCGATCATGACCGTGTGCGTGGTGGTGTGCGTCATGTTCGTCTCCGTTCCGATTCGCCGGCGTCAGGCCGCGATCTGTCCGTTGACCTTGTCCAGCAACTGACGCGGCGTCTCCAGGTACGCCATCTCGTCGTCGGCGATGGCGACCCCGTGCTTCCGCTTGATCAGCGCGACCGTCTCCAGCAGGGCGAGCGAGTCGAAGCCCAGCTCGAGGAACGGCACGTCGAGAATGTCCTGGCCCGGCTTGAACGAGTCGTCCTCGCCCGCGGCCTCGTTGAGGATCTCCTTGAGGCCCTCGATGGTCAGTGCGCTCACGGCTATTTTCCTTTCCTCCACCGGGCGATTTCCGCGCGCCCTTCAGTGAGGTTGCCAGCGCGCGGTGGGGTGCCACTGGAGACGTCCTGGAAGAAAGCGTTGCAGGACAACGAAAACGGCCCCCGCCACAGTGTGACGGGGGCCGCTGGAGCCGGACTCAGGCGAGCAGCCTCTGCAGCTGCCGGGTTTCGGCGCTGTCGAGGCGCGGATCGGAGGTGAGGATCGCGTGCTGCAGCGCCTGCAACCTCGCCGACGGCTCCACGCCGAGCTCCTCGACCAGTGTGTTGCGCAACGCCTTGAAGGCGTCCAGCGCCTGCCACTGCCTGCCGGCGCGGAACAGCGCGATCATGTACTGTGCACACAGGTTCTCGTTCAACGGGTTCTGCACCGTCAGCACGGAGAGCTCGCTGAGCAGCGCCTTGTGCCTGCCCATCCGCAGCTCCGCGTCGATGCGGGCTTCGAGCGCGCCGAGCCGTGCCTCCTCCAGCCGCACGACCTCGATGCCCAGCGGCATTCCCGGCCGCACGTCGACGACGGCGGGACCGCGCCACATCTCCAGCGCCTGCCGCAGCAACCGCGCGGCCGACGCGTGGTCCTCGACGTCATGGGCCTGATGACCTGCGCGGGCGAGCCGGTCGAACTCGTGCACGTCGACGGACTCCGGTGGCACGTCGAGCAAATAGCCGCCGTAGCGGGTGACGAGCACTTCCTTCGCGCCGCTCTCGCCGGACACCGCCAGCGCGTCCCCGATCAGTTTGCGCAGCTGCAAGATGTAGGTCTGCAACGTGGTGCGCGCGCTCCGGGGCGGGCGGTCGCCCCACAGCTCCTCGATCAGCGTCGGTACGGACACCACCGATCCGGAGTGCAGTGCAAGCAGCGCCAGTATCTGACGCGGCTTGGCCGCCGTGGGCGTCACCGAGCGACCGTTCACCTTGGCCTCGACCGGCCCCAGGACCTGGATCTGCATCGCGCCCCTCCTCCTTCTCCGAGCACCTGATTAGTCTGCTCGGCCCAACGGCGTCGCGTTAGTGCACCGGTCCTCGATCTCGGATGAGTTCTCCCTGTGCGCGGGTGTGAAAACTTCATACCGGGGCGCATTAGCGCGTAACTACCGGCCCATTACGGCCGGTAGGCACGATTGACGCACCACATTGGTCCCATGCATCGGAGTCGCAACCATGCACCCCACCTTCCCTCTGGATCACCTGGCTTCCGTCACCGCCATGAGCAACGCCGACGGCGCCTTTGACGACATGAAGATCTACGAATTCGACCGTGAGGCCTCGATGGACCTCTTCATCGCCTGGACGCACACCGCGCCGGGCAGGCCGTTCGTGGCGTTCGACGAGGTTCTCGCGGCATGAGAAGCGAGCTGGCTGAACCTGGCGAGCAACGCATCGGGTTCAAACGTCACCTCCGGCCGCAGGTCGTGCAGGGCGAGGCCGTCTACCTCTTCGCGGAAGCCGGTGTCACGGCGATCCAGGGCAGCCACGTCGAATCGCTGGCGTTGCTGCTCGACGGCACCCGCGACCTCGCCGGGCTGCTGCGCGACGCCCCCGCCGGGCTGACCGCGGACGAGGTCGGCCGCATGCTGGCACGGCTCACCGCCGCGGGACTGATCGGCAGGCGGGGTGGGGAGGACGGTTCGGCCGGCACCGAGGCCTCACTCGCGTACTGGGACGCGGCGGGTCTCGACCCAGCGGAAGCGGTGGCGGCGACAACGGCGTCGCCCGTCTCCATCGTCGCGATCGGCGGCACCGATCGCGACCCACTCGCGGAAGCCTTGCGGCGCAACGGACTGACGGTCACCTCGGGGAGTGGTGACCTCACGATCGTGGCGTGTGCGGACTACCTGGCGCCCGAGCTCCGCGACATCGACGCCGCACACCGCTCGACCGGCACCCCGTGGCTGCTGGTCAAGCCGATCGGGGCACAGGTGTGCGTGGGTCCCTTCTTCACGCCGGGCGACGGGCCTTGCTGGCGGTGCCTCGCCACCCGGCTGTCGGCGAACCGGTCGGCGGAAGCCCACGTCCGTGCGCGTTGCGGACAGCGCGGCCCGGCACCTCGGGCCGCGATCGGGCTGCCGTCGCTCACCGCGACCGCGCTGGAGATCGCGTCGGTCGAGGCGGCCAAGTGGCTCGCCGGTCTCCGGCACAACACGCAGCGGGCGATCTGGAGCTACGACAGCCTGACCATGCGGGTCGCGCACCACGACGTCCGGGCGCGACCGCAATGTCCCGGCTGCGGCGACCCCGGGATCGTCGCGAGCAGGGCGTTCGAGCGGGTTGACCTGAGGAGCAGGCTCAAGCGTTCCTGCGACGGCGGTGGCCACCGGTCGTCATCGCCGCAGGAGGTGCTCGACACCTATCGGCACCTCGTCGGCCCGGTCACCGGGATCGTGCGGGAGATCCGCCGCAACAACACCGGTCCCGCGTTCTTCAACTCCTTCTGGTCCGGCGCGAACATCGCGGCCGCGGGCGACGGGATCGAGGCACTGCGCTCGTCGCTGCGCGCGGACACCGGCGGCAAGGGCGTGACGCCGCTCGACGCCGAGGTCGGTGCGCTCTGCGAAGCCGTGGAACGGCGCAGTGGCGCGTTCTGCGGCGACGAGGCACGGGTGAGCGGCAGCTACCGGTCGCTCGGCGACCTGGCGGTCCACCCCGACACCGTGCAGCACTACCACCCGCGGCAGTTCGAGAACCGCGACGTGTGGAACGCGAGTCACTCCAGGTTCCAGCACGTCACCACCCCGTTCGACGACGACGAGGTGATGGACTGGACCCCGTTGTGGTCCCTCACCGAACGACGCCACAAGTTCCTGCCCACCGGCATGCTCTACTTCGGCGCCCCCTGTCCGCCGAGTGTCATGTCGAACTCCAACGGCTGCGCCGCCGGCAGCAGCCTGGAAGACGCGGTGCTGCAAGGGCTTCTGGAACTCGTCGAACGCGACGCGGTCGCCATCTGGTGGTACAACCGCACTCCCGTGCCCGGCGTGAACCTGGACTCGTTCCACGACCGCTGGATCGACGACTGCCGCGAGGTGCACGCGAGCCTCGGCCGCGAGGTGTGGCTGCTCGACGTCACGGCGGACCTGGGCGTACCCGTGATGGTCGCGGTGTCCCGCCGGGTCGACGGCCCGCGCGAGGACATCATGCTCGGCTGTGGTGCCCACCTGGACCCGCGGCTGGCCGCCCGTCGCGCGCTCGCCGAGCTGAACCAGTGCATGCCGATGGTGTGCGAGCCCGTCGATCTCGGCGCGTTCGACATCGACACGCGGACGTGGTTCGAACGCACGCGGCTCTCCGAGCAGCCGTGGCTGGCACCCGACCCGGCCGAGCCGGTGCGCGACGCGTTGCACCACGGCTACACGCACCATCCCGACCTCGCCGACGACATCCGCGTCATCGAGGCCACCCTGGAGGAACGGGGAATGGAGCTGCTCGTGCTCGACCAGACCCGTCCCGACATCGGGCTTGCGGTCGTGCGGGTCGTGGTGCCGGGACTGCGGCACTTCTGGTCGAGGTTCGCTCAAGGACGCCTCTACGACGTGCCCGTACAACTGGGACGACTGCCACGACCCCGCCACTACGACGAGCTCAACCCGATCCCACTGTTCATGTGACCCGAGCGGAGGCGCCCGTGGTGCCCACCCAGTCGCACGTCCCCGCGGGTCGCCCGCTGTGGTCGTTGATCGAGGACGCCTTCGTCGACGAGGGAGCCGAGCACCTCACCGTGCACGGGCGCTGGGGTGCGATCGAGCTCGCCGACACCAGCCCGCTGGTGCGCGAGGCTCTGCACCGGATGTCCCTCGGGCCCGTCGCGCTGGAGAACATCTCCGTGCTGCACGAGAACTTCGTGCGGTGGAAGAACGGCGGCGGGCCGTGCCTGGTCTGGCGCAAGCTCAAGAACACGCTCGACCAGCTCGGCGGCTGTGTCGTGCCGTCGCTCGGGCTGAACGACGGCGCCGGCCCGATCCTGTCGGTCGTGGCGGTGACCGGTGACGCGGTGTTCACGCTGCCGCACATCGGCGACGACGAGACCGTCACGATGCGCCGGGGCACCGAGATCGAGCGGCTCAACGGCGACCAGGCGCTGGCGAGCCCCGGCTCGCAGTACCAGGTGATCCTGCACAGCGCGCCCGCGACGGAGATCGCGAAGACGCTGCTGGCGGCCGAGACCACGATCGCGCAGGTGTCCGAAGCGCTGCAGGTCGAGCAGTCCCTCGTCGCCGACGTCGTCGCCTATCTCGCGGGCGCCCAGCTCGTGGTACCGGCGAGGCGCTGAGCCGCCGTCATGTTGCCCCGATCGCGAAGCGCGAAGCACGGGAGAAAACGGGCAGCGCCCGTATCATGGCCGCGTCCGGATCCTCGCGTGGGAGCTGCTGTGACGTCACGACTGGAACGCTCGTCCGTATCCCGTCGTCTGGCGTACGTCGTGATCAGCGTGGTGTTCGCCAACTACCTCGGCAACGCCTTCTTCTACGTGCTGCAGGCCGGGGCGACGCCCACGCGGATCGCCGCGTCTCTCGCCTGTCTGCTCGCCATCGGGTACCTGCAGCTGCGAGTCTTCTCGAGACCGAGCGCGAACCTCCGATCGGCCAAGGCGTACCTGGCGCTGGGCGCGATGGCGGCGTTGATCTACGTGCCGTACCCGTTCTTCGCGAACGCGTGGTCCGGGATGCCCGGTTTCCTCGCCGGCAGTGCGCTGCTGGTGCTGTCCGGCCGGGTGAGATGGGTGGTCTTCGGTGCGGTGGCGCTGAGCAACAGCGTGATCAAGTCCGCGTACGTCGACGCACTCCCCCAACTGGTCTACTACACGGTGTCGCCGCTGGCCTCCGGCCTGGTCGTGTACGGCCTCTCGCGGTTGCCGCCGCTGGTGAAGCAGCTGGAGACGGTCCGCTCCGAGCTCGCCGGGCTGGCGGTGTCGCAGGAACGCCTGCGGTTCGCCCGCGACCTGCACGACCTGCTCGGCTTCAGCCTGTCCGCGATCACGCTGAAGGTCGAGCTGGCGCGCAGGCTGGTCGGTGAGCACACCGAGCGCGCGCTGAAGGAGCTGGCCGAGATCCTCAGCATCGCACGCGAGGCGTTGACCGACGTTCGTGCGGTGGCGTCGAGCTACCGGGAGCTGTCGCTGACCGACGAGATCGAGTCGGCGCGGTCCGTGCTGACCGCGGCGGGCGTCGAGACCACGATCGAGGCGGGCGACCACGCCGACCTCTCCCCGCGGTCCCGCACGGTGCTCGCGACAGTGCTGCGCGAGGGCGTCACGAACCTGCTGCGCCACAGCCAGGCCACCCGCTGCACGATCAGCATCTCGGGCATGGACCGCCTCGTGTCGCTCGACGTGGTCAACGACGGCGGGCCGGTCGAAGCCGGCGCCGACCGCGGCAGCGGCCTGAGCAACCTCGACATCCGCACCACGGCCATCGGTGGCTCACTGCTGGCCCAGACCTCTCCCGACGGCACCTTCCGGTTGCACGCGGAGGTGCCGGCCGAACCGGCGGAGGAGGAGCCGGCGGCGCGGGAACGCCCGGCCGGTCCCGCGATGGCGACACGGTTCGCGCAGGTGCTGCTCACGGTCGTGGTGATCGGCTACGTCGCGATGTCGATGCTGGTCGCCGGATACGAGTACACCCGCGTCGGCGCGACCGGGGTCGCGGTCGCGCTGGCCGGCATCGTCGGCACCGCGGCGCTGGTGCTGGGCCTGGTGAGCCGTCAGCACGTCTCGCTGCCGCCGCCGCGTGCCGCCGGGGTGCTCGCGGCCATGGCCGTCTGCGTGTACGCGCCCCAGCTGCTTTACAGCGATCCGTACCTCGCCGTGCCCGGTTTCCTCGCCGGGTCGGTGGCGCTGCTGGTGCCCCGCGCCGGCGGCTGGATCGGCTTCTTCACCGTGGTGGCCGCCCAGGGCGTTCTCTACCACGTGTTCGGCCACGGACCGGTGGACATCGCGTACGGCCTCATGGCCACGATGAACCACGGCCTCGTGCTTTACGCGTTGACCCGGTTGCAGTCGATGGTCAACGAGCTGCACGAGGCCCGCGAGGAGCTGGCGACGGCGGCGGTCACGCAGGAACGGCTGCGGTTCGCGCGTGACCTGCACGATCTGCTCGGCTACAGCCTGTCGGCGATCACGCTGAAGAGCGAGCTCACGCACCGGCTGGTCACGATCGACCCCGATCGGGCGCGGCAGGAGCTCACCGAGGTGCTGGAGATCTCCCGGCAGGCGCTGGCGGACGTGCGGTCGGTCGCGTTGAGCTACCGGGAGCTGTCGTTCGACGAGGAGACCCAGTCGGCGCAGGCGCTGCTGTCCGCGGCCGACATCGACGTCACCGTGCGGATCGACCCGTGCGACGAGCTGCCCAAGGACGTGACGGTGACGCTCGCGACCGTGCTGCGCGAGGGCGTGACGAACCTGTTGCGGCACAGCAAGGCCGAGCGCTGTGAGATCGTGCTGTGCAGCTCGCCGGAACGGGTCACGATGGACATCGTCAACGACGGGATTTCCACGTCGGAGCGAAAGTCCAGGGACGGCAGCGGAATCGGCAACCTCACCACGCGCGTCCGCGCGCTCGGCGGCGACCTGCACGCCGGTCTCACGCCGGAGCACACGTTCCGCCTGCGTGCCGAGATCCCGTTGAGCTGAACGAAAAGGCCGTGTGAGGGAAGTCCCCCACACGGCCTTCGTGGCTCTGTCAGACCATCTCCAGCACGGCGCAGCCCCAGCTGTACCCGGCGCCGACGCCGAACATCACGATCCGCTGCCCCGGGAGGGCCAGGCCCTCGTCGACCAGGTGGCCGAGGCTCGCGAACTGGTCCCCCGCGCCGAGGTGGCCGACGGTGCGGCTCCACCCCCACGTGGTGCGCCGCGGCTCGATGTCGTACGGCCGCAGGTAGTTCACGTCCAGGCGACGCCGGCCGAAGTGCGGCAGGATCACCCACTCGGCGTCACCGATCTTCATGTCCGCGTCGGCGAGTGCCTCCTCGACGGCGGCGGCCTGACCGGCGTTGGCCTTGTTGATGCCGTAGGACAGCCCGAACTGGCGGCTGAACGCCTGCTTGGCGTCCTCGAAGTCCACCGGCATGCGGTGCGAGAACGGCGCAAGACCCATCGGCACGTCACCGCGGTGCAGCGGTTCCAGATCGGAATCCGCGTTGATGGCCAATGAAAGCAGTTTCGCGTACCCGCCACGGCGGGACAGCACGATGGCGGAAGCCCCGTCGCCGTAGGGCGTGCCGGGATCGGTGCGCCACCGGTCGATGCCGGGCAGGCAGAAGCGGTCGGCCGTGGTCAGCAACGCGTCCTTGCCGGGCCTGGAGGCCAGATAGGCCACCGCGAGGTCCAGCGCGGCCATGCCGCCGTTGGACATCTGCCGGATCTCCAGCGCCAGACAGGAGTTCCGCACGGTCTCGCGCTGGATGTACGAACCGACCGGCCACAGGTCCTGGCCCTGGTGGTAGGTGGTGGCGTGCAGGATCAGCTCGACGTCGTCCGGGGCGGACCCCGCGTGTTCCAATGCGATCCTGGCCGCGGCCACCGCCATCTCCGCGGCCGACTCGTCCGGGGACACGGCGACCGACACGACGTCCGTTCGTGCCACCAGTTTCGGCTCGCACTCCCCCGACGAGATCGCGTCCGCGACCGTCAGTGTCGCGGGCAGGCGCACACCGTTGCCCCTGACGAAAACATCCTCAACTCGCACCGCGGTCCAACCTCCTTCAGCGCGCGTGTCGACGCGCACGACGCAAATCACCGTTGTGGGCACGCCTCGATGTGGCGTGGAGCGCGACATGAACTGCGAGAGATAAGGTGGCGCGCGGAGGAGCGCGATGATCAGGGTTCTGCTGGCTGAGGACATGCACATGGTGCGCGGTGCTCTCATCGCGCTGCTCAACCTCGAACCGGACATCGAGGTGGTCGCCGAGGTCAGCACCGGGGACAAGATCGTGCCGGGCGCGCGTCTGCACAAGCCCGATGTCTGCGTGATCGACATCGATCTGCCGATCCTCGACGGGTTGACCGCCGCCATGACGATTCGCGAAACGATGCCAAACGTCAGGACGTTGATGCTGACGTCGCTCGGCAGGCCGGGAACGCTGCGGAAGGCGCTTGCCGCGCGCGTGGACGGGTTCCTGCTGAAGGACGCGCCGCCGACCGAGCTCGCCGACGCGATCCGCCGGGTCGCCGCCGGCGAACGGGTCGTGGACAGCCAGCTCGCCCTGGCCGCATGGGACCGTGGCGAGTGCCCGCTCACCGACCGCGAGCTCGAGGTGCTCCGGCTGGCGGCCGACGGCGCGGACCCGGCCGACATCGCGACGGCGCTGTCGCTGTCGGCGGGCACGGTGCGCAACTACCTGACGACGATCATGACCAAGCTCAACGGGCGCAACAAGGTGGACGCCATCCGCATCGCGGAGGAAGCGGGCTGGATCTGACCGCTCCGCGGCTGGCGCGCGCATCGGGCTAGGCCGCTTGCTGCAGGCTCAGGCGGAGGTCGAAGCCGGGCCTCCCGACGATCTCCGGGGTGAGCGTGGCGCCGGAGTCCATCAGGCGGCGTGCCATGAGGAAGTCGACCGGGCGGTTGTACGCCTCGACACCGAGCAGCCGGTCACCGCGGAAGCAGAACACCGAGAACTTGCCCTCCGCTGGGTCGCCGACGGTGACCGTGCGGTCGTGGCCGTCGGTGAGGCCGGCGATCTGCAGCTTCACGTCGTACTGGTCGCTCCAGAACCACGGCAGCGCGGTGTAGGGTTCGGCACTTCCCAGGATGGCCGCGGCCACGCAACCGGCCTGGTCCACGGCGTTCTGCACCGACTCCAGGCGGACCAGGCCACCGGAGAGCGGGCGGGCGAACCGCGCGCAGTCACCGATCGCGTGCACCCGCGGGTCGACCGTGCGCAGGTGGGCGTCGACCACGATGCCGTCGTCGCACGCGAGCCCCGACCGTTGCGCGATCTCCGCGTTCGGGATGACGCCGATGCCCGCGACCACCAGGTCCGCCACCAGCACCGTGCCGTCGGTCAGCTCGACGAAGCCCTCCCGGACGGCGGCGACGCCGGTGCCGGTCAGCACCTGGACGCCCTCACGGCGGTGGCGGTTGGTCAGGTGCCGCGCGGTCGCCTCGGAGACGGCCCGCTGCATCACCCGCGGCTGGGTCTCGACGACAGTCACCTCGTGGCGCAGTTTCCGGACCACGGCGGCGAACTCGAGGCCGATGAACCCGCCGCCGATGACGACGACGTCCAGTCCGGTCCTGCCTTCGAGCTTCTGTCTGATCACGTCCGCGTCGGCCACCGTGCGCAGGTTCAGCACGTGCTCGGCACCGGGAACGGGCAGTGGCCTGGGCCGTGCACCGGTCGCGAACACGAGGTGGTCGTAGCCGATGGTGCGGGCACAGCCCAGCACCACGACCCGCGCCGACCGGTCGACACCGATGACCCGTTCACCGGTCACGACCTGGATGCCGTGGTCCGCGTAGTAGGAGTCCTGCCGCAGCACCAGCCCGGCGAGGTCGGTCTCCCCCGCCAGGTAGGCCTTCGTGAGCGGTGGCCGCTGGTACGGCGCGGCCTGCTCGTCACCCACGAGGGTGATGGAGCCGCGGTGTCCCTGTTCTCGCAGGGACACCGCGACCTGGCAGCCCGCCTGCCCGGCCCCGACGACGACTACCGACTCGCCGCGCATGTCAGTAGTTGCCCAGCCCGCCACAGACGTTGAGCGCCTGCGCGGTGATCGAGGACGCGGTGTCCGTGGTCAGGTACGTCACGAGACCGGCGACCTCTTCCGGCGTGCTGTACCGACCCAGCGGGATCTTGGCGTTGAACTTCTCGAGGACCTCTTCCTCGCTGATGCCCCAGTGGTTCGCGTAGCCCTGGCGGACGCGGCCGGCCATGGGCGTCTCGACGTAGCCGGGGCACACCGCGTTGACGGTGATGCCGGACTTCGCGAGCTCGATGCCGACGGCCTTGGTGAAACCGACGACGCCGTGCTTGGACGCCGAGTAGGGCGCGGCGAACACCACGCCCTGCTTGCCGCCGGTGGAGGCGATGTTGACGATCCGGCCCCAGGACTGCTCGACCATCCTGCCGGTGCTCAGAACCTCTTTGGTGAAGCGGAAAACACCGTTGAGGTTGGTGTCGATGACGTCCAGCCAGAGGTTCTCGTCCAGCTCGGCGGTGATGCCACCGCCACCGCGACCCGCGTTGTTCACGAGGATCTCGACGGGACCGAACGTGTCGACCGCCTTCTGGACGGCGGAGCGGATGTCCTCTGTGGACGTCACGTCGGCGGCAGCGCCGTCCGCCTCGTGCCCTTCTTCGCGCAGCTGCTTCACCGTGGTGTTCACGTTCTCGGCCGTGCGGGCCACGACGAACACCGCGTGCCCCTGCTTGCCGAGACTGCGGGCGACCTCGAGACCGATACCACTCGTGGCGCCCGTGACCAGGGCTACCCGTCGCTTGCTCATGCGTCTTCTCTCCTCAGAGTTGCTTCTCAGGAAGGTGCACGACGAGCCCGTCGAGCTCCTCGGTCACGGGCAGCTGGCAGCTCAGCCTGCTGTTCTCCTTGCGCTCGCAGGCCGTGAAGTACAACAGCTCGTCCTCGACCTGGTGCATCTCGGCGAGCGGCTTCGTGTTCTCGGGATCGACGTACACGTGGCACGTGCCGCAGGAGGCGCCACCGCCGCACTGCGCCACGATTCCCTTGATGCCGTTGAGAACTCCGCCGCGCATCACGGTCTCGTTGACGGCGACGTCGACAACGGTCTCGATGCCGTCGTGCGTTACATAGGTGATCTTTGGCATGGCAGTTCTCCCACGGATCTGCGGCTCGCCGGACGTTGTCCACCTTGCCCTGGTGTGCTTTTCGTGTGGTGGAGGCCACCTTGAGCGGAAAGGGCCCCGGATCGAGGCCCTTCGCCCGAACGTCACGCGTCCCAGGTGACCGGAAGCTCCCACAGGCCGTAGATCACGGCGCCTTCCTTGCGCGGGATCTCCAGGAACGGCTTGGCCAGCCGCAACGAGGGGATCCGCTGGAACAGCGTCGTCCACACCAGTTCCATCTCAAGGCGCGCGAGGTCGGCGCCGATGCAGTGGTGCAGCCCGTGCCCGAACCCGAGGTGCTTGCGGGTGCCGCGGGCGAGGATCACCTTCTCCGGCTCCGGGAAGATCTCCGGATCGCGGTTGCCTGCCAGCGCCAGGCAGAGGATGCCGTCGCCCGCCTTGATCGTCTTGCCGCCGATCTCGATGTCCTCCAGGGCGACGCGCGGGATCGCGGTGTCGCCGATGGTGGCGATGCGGACGAGCTCCTCTACCGCCGGCTCGATCATGCCCTGCGGGTCGTCGAGCAGCAGCTGCAGCTGGTCGGGGTTCTCCAGCAGGCAGGCGGTGCCGAGCGAGAGCATCGAGGCGGTCGTCTCGTGGCCGCCGTTCATCAGCAGGCGGATCATGTTGAACAGGTCGCGGCGGGTGTACTCCTCGCCGGACGCGGCGTACTCGGCCATCGCGCGGCTGAGCAGATCGTCGCCGGGTTCCTTCTCCTTCAACGTGATCAGCTTGTCGACGTAGGCGTTCACCTCGACGATGGCGGCCTGACGCTGCTCGGGCGTCGAGTGGCCGCCGAGCAGACACGTGCCGTGGTTGATGAAGAAGTCGTGCTCGTCCTGCGGGATGCCGAGCAGCTCGCAGATCACCGTCATCGGCACGGCGAGCGAGAACTCGCGGTGGAAGTCGATCGGCGGCGTCATCGTCAGGATCTTGTCGATGTACTCGTCGACGATCTCCTGGATCCGCGGGCGAAGGCGCTTCACCTGGCGGTTGGTGAACGTCACGGCCGCCTTGCGCCGGGTCCGGGTGTGCTCCGGGTTGTCGTAGCCGATGAACGACGTCTCGGTGCGGAACTCCGGCGGCGCGACGAAGTAGAACGGGAAGTTGTCGTGCTTGCGCGAAGCGCTGATCCTCGGGTCGGTCAGGATCTTCTTGATCGTGTGGTAGCCGCTGATCGTCCAGATCCGCAGCCCTGAGCCCGTCAGCGTGACCTGGACGACGTCTTCGTCGATCATGTCGTCGTACTGTTTCGGAGGCGTGAACGGGCACTGCCTCTGGTACGGGAACGTCTCCTCAGCTTGGGCGCTGCCGGGTTCGACGGCACTTGTGGTCATGACGAGTCCTCCTGGTCGACTGCCGTGAGGGTGTCACCGTCGGCTGGAGCGTCACTCAAAGGTCCATTGTGGACTCAAGGATGTGTCGAGCGTGACGCCCTAGCGTGACCCGCGACCCAGTCACTCCACCTGGAGGTGAGCAGGTGAGCCGGAAGATCGAGCCCTACACGATCGACGTCCCACCGTCCGCGTTGGACGACCTGAGAGAACGGTTGGCGCGCACGCGCTGGCCGGACGCCGAGACCGTCGACGACTGGTCCCAGGGACCACCGGTGGCGTACCTCACCGAACTCGCCGGCCACTGGGCGAAGGCGTACGACTGGCGCGTGGTGGAACGAAAGCTGAACTCGCTGCCGCAGTTCCGCACCACGATCGACGACGTCGGCATCCACTTCCTGCACGTGCGTTCGCCGCACCCGTCGGCGACACCGCTGCTGCTGACGCACGGCTGGCCCAGTGCGCCGGTTGAGTTCCTCGACATCATCGATCTCCTGACGGATCCGGAGGACCCCGCCGACGCGTTCGACGTCGTGTGTCCTTCGCTGCCAGGACACGGTTTCAGCGACAAGCCCGCGACGACCGGGTGGACGGTGCAGCACATCGCCGAGGCGTGGGCCGAGCTCATGTCGCGGCTGGGCTACGAGCGCTACGTCGCACACGGCGGCGACTGGGGGTCCTGGGTCTCGGCCGCGCTCGGCACCGTCGATCCCGAACACCTCGCGGGCATTCACCTCACGATGCCGCTCGCCCGGCCGCCGCAGGAACAGGTGGAGCTCGACGAACGCGACCAGCGAGCCATGGCGCGGATGCGGGGCTTCGGCAAGAACCGCTCCGGCTACGCCGCGATCCAGTCCAGCCGCCCCCAGGCACTCGGCTACGGCCTCACCGACTCCCCCGCGGCGTTGCTGGCCTGGATCGTCGACCGCTTCTGGGAATGGGCGGGACACGACAACGACCTCGAACAGGCGGTGCCGAGGGACAAGCTGCTCGACATCGTGTCCACCTACTGGTTCACCGGCACCGGCGTCTCGTCGGCCCGGTTGTTCTGGGAGAGCTTCGACACCGAGCCGATGAACCCCACGAACGTGCCGACCGGGGCGTCGGTGTTCCCGAACGACGCATGGCTGCCGAGGGCGTGGGCCCGCACCCGCTTCACCGATCTGCGGTACTGGCGTGACCTGCCGGAGGGTGGCCACTTCCCCGCTCTGGAACGCCCGGTGGAACTCGCCGCCGAGCTCCGTGCGTTTCTGCGCGTGCTCGGCTGAACCGCGACGAGAGGGGGAGCTTCCGCTGTGGAAGCTCCCCCTCTCGTAGCTGTGTCTCAGATGTGCGCCACGACAGGCTCCGGCGCCGACTCGTCCGACGCGTCTCGCGACACCTTCGGCATCGCGGCCGCGGCGAGCGCCGCGATCACGAGCAGGACGGCGGTGCCGAGGAACGCGTTCGCGTACCCGGATGCCATCTGCTCAGGGACGCGCGACTCGCCACCGCTGAAGTTGGCAACCGCCACGAGCACGGCGAGACCGGCCGCACCACCGAGGGCCTGGCCGGTCGTGAGCAGCCCGGACGCGAGTCCCTGCTGGCTCGACGGCAGCGCCGCGGTGGCGAGGTTCGCCACTGTGCCGAGCACCATGCCGACGCCGACACCGAACAGCAGGCTCGGACCGAGCAGGTCGGCGACGAACGTCGCCCGGCTGTCGACGAAGGACAGCCAGCCGAGGCCGATCACACCGGCGACGAGGCCGCTCAGCAACGTGAACCGGCCGCCCAGCTTGCTCGTCTGCGGTGCGACCATGCCGGCACCAAGGAAGATCGCGACCGACAGCGGCAGGTACGACAGGCCGGTGACCAGCGGGCTGTACCCGAGAACGAACTGCATCAGCAGCGTCAGGAAGTAGAACGTCGACGCCATCGCAGCACCCACGCAGAACATCGAGATGTTCGCGGCGACGATCGACCGGTTGCGGAACACGTTCAACGGGACGAGTGGCGCACTCGCGATCTTCGCCTGGTCGTACAGGAAGACGGCGATGCCCACCACGGCGACCGCGAACGAGATGAGGCTCACCGGGGAACCCCAGCCTTCGCGCTCACCCTGCGCGATGCCGAACACCAACGCGGCGATGCCGATCGTCACCGACACCGCACCGAGGATGTCGAGCTTGCGCGGCCCGGCCTGCACGGCGGACGGGGTGATGGAGATCGCGGCGACGATGAACAGCGCGATGCCGACCGGCACGTTCAGCAGCATCACCCAGCGCCACGACAACCATTCGGTGACGACGCCGCCGGCCAGCACGCCGATCGCGCCACCGCTGCCGCCCGCGGCACCCCACAGTCCGAACGCCTTGGCGCGCTGGGCGGGTTCGGTGAACGTGGTGCCCAGCACCGTCAGCGTCGCAGGTGACATCAGTGCCACCCCGACACCCTGGCCCGCGCGGGCGATGATGAGCTGTGTCGCGTCCTGGGCGAAACCACCGGCGAGGCTCGCGACGGTGAACAGCGCGATGCCGGCGAGGAAGAAGCCGCGGCGGGAGAACAGGTCCGCCATCCGCCCCGCGAGGAGAAGCAGACCGGCAGTTGGAATCAGGTACGCGTTGATGACCCACTGCAGGCTGTTGGCGTCAAAGCTCAGCGCGGACTCGATGGACGGCAGGGCGACGTTCATGATGGTGCCGTCGAGCACCACCAACAGCTGCCCCACGCAACAGGCGAGTAGCACGAGGCCTGTTCGCCCGTGGTTGGCATTCGACATGGGTTGGCTCCTTCGCTGGTTAACGCCGAGTGCGCGCGTGGGTGGATGTGCGCACTGCCCAAGGGACCCAGCGTCCCGCCACGCGGTACACCCGCGATCGGACCGCGCTTGAGTCCACGCCTGCAGGCGATCGCGCCCTGTAGTCGTTCTCGACTGCGTTTGAAGGTGTGGCGGCCACGCTGCCTTCGATCGCCATCGATCTGCAAAGGACTGATTCAGATGCCCCGTATTGTCAGGAACTTGGCCGTGTTCGCCTCGGCGACGGCTCTCGCGTTGAGCGGAGCCGCACTGGCGAGCACAACAGCGGCCGGAGCGGAAACGGTGACCGACAGCCAGGTGTTCATCAAAGCCCACCCCGTGGTCGGTTCCTGGCAAGGAACCGTGCAGCACCAGGGCGGCAGCGGTCCCATCAGCCTCAACTTCTCGTCCTCCGGCTCCGTGTGCCTGCGTTCCGGTGGCGGCAGTGGCGGCCACGGCGAGGGCACCGGCACGTGGAAGTCCACGGGCACCAACACCTTCAAGTTCACCGTGCGGGAGTACCTCTACGACAGCGCCGGCACGCCGACCGGTTCGGTCGACGTGAACCAGTCCGGCTCCATCTCGGGCAAGACCCTGTCCAGCTCGGGCGTGTCGACGATCTACGACGTCAACGGCAACTTCATCACCACCGCCCAGGCGAAGATCACCGCGGCTCGCATCTGATGTGACCAAGGGGGACCCTGTTCCGCGGCGGCGGGGCACAACATGCGGAACAGGGTCTCTCACAGGTGCTTTCCAGCGTCCACCGTCCCGATTTCCAGCGACGCCACACCTTCCTGGACGTCCGCGGCGCGCGTGACCTGACGGTCGAGTTCCGTGCGGTGCTTCACGCTCAACGCGCGGAACGGTTCCACCTTCACGTCGATGCGCTTACCGGACCGCTTCTGATGCCACACGCCGGCCACCACGCCGTCGATCAGCACCACCGGCACCGGACCGGCCTGTCCCCGGGACAACGCCCGTTCGAAGGCACGGCCGGGAAACACCGCCTCGCGCGGGTAACTGCCGATGACGTACACGTCGAAGTAGGGCAACAACCGCAGTCCGCGTGGCCGTTTCCCGACCTCCAGGTCGTCGTCCGCGGCCAGCCAGGCCCGCACACCGTCGAGCTCGACCGGACGCAGCCGATCACCCAGCGCCGCGAACACCTCGCTCGCCCACTTCTTCGGTGCCGTCAGCCACTGCGCGAACTGCTGCGGTGTAGCGGGTCCGTAAGCGCGCAGGTACTTCAGCACCAGTCGCGCCACGGCGTCCTCGGCCGGCATCGGCGTGAATCCCGGCAACCAGCGCGCCGGTGAGGTGTACGTCGTCCTGCGTGCGTTGTCCGGACCGAAGCACAACACACCGCGGTTCGCCGCCACCTGCAGTGCCGTCCGCCAGCGCGGCCACATCCCGGTGAACCCCGGCACGACGAGATCACCAGCCCACGGCCCGGTTTCCGCGATCACCCGCTCGTCGAGCTCGTCGACGGTCAGCTCGGCGTCACGCACCGCGTGGCCGATCACGCCGACCACCTCGTCCAGCTGGTCCGGCGTCATCCTGGCGGACACCGCGAGCCGCGGCGGTTGCGGCGGAATCGCGTTGACCGCCCCGATCCACATCGGCAGGTCCGCGGTCGCGAGCAGGTGCACCGTCCCCCGTGGACCGAACGTCTTGACCAGCTCACGGCTCTCCCACAAGGCGTTGCGGACGTCCACACGGGACACCTTGGCAACGCGCAGCCCGATCGACACCTCGGCCGCGGACATCACCTGTGCGTGAATCCCGCACACGTCGCTCACGACGGCAGCGATGCCACCCTCGGAGCTCGGCTTCGTCAGCGAGTGCCGGACGAGTCTGCGCGCGCACGCCTCGTGCCACGACATCGGCTCCACTTCGGTCCCTCGCTCTCAGCTGGACACGTCTGCGGGCGGACCGTCCACTCGACGGCCCGCCCGCAGGGGAAGGAAGACTTCACCGCACCGCATCGTCTGCGGGTACCTCGGGACGCGGGTCACCCGCGCACGTCACGTCCTCTTCCGGAAGCACGCCATCGACCAGATAGCGGGTCACGAGATGGTCGACCACGGTGTTCCCGGCGAAGGCGAACGTCTCGTGGCCGCCCGAGTCCGTCACGGTGATCAGGCGGTGTCCCAGGCGCTTCGCCATCGCGACACCGCCCTCGTAACAGCTCCACGGGTCGCTGTCAGTCTGCACGACAAGGCCCATCGGGTATCCGATGCGGGCCACCGTCGTAGGCGGCTCGGCGTGCTTGAACGTCGCGAACGTCCCGACCCACGGCTGCGCGCGCATCACGCCGAACCCGTAGGGGTACTTCTCCCGGAACTCGCGCATGTCCGCGTAGTAGACCTCGAGGTCCGTGGGCCACTCGGTCTCCAGCGTCACCGCCTCGAGCACCGCCTCGCGCAGGCCACCCATCGTGGAACCGGGGCGCCACACGCTCTGGCCCGAGAGCAGTGCCTCGGCCGCCGCCGAATCTCCGTGCGACACCGCCTTGCGCAGATCGACCACCAGGCGGGCGAGCTGGTCCCAGTCCGGCCGCCGCGGCGCCAGCACGCCGATCCGCTGGTCGAAAAGGGTGCGCAACAGGGGGCTCGGCGCAAGCGCGGCGAGTCCGGCCGCGACGTCCTCGACCGAGCCGACCACGTCGCTCGCGCCGGCGCCGAGTCCGTACCGGCTCTCGCGTTCGCCGGTCCACCGCGCCCACGCGTCGACGCTGTACCGGATCGCGGCCCCCTGCGACTTGAACTGCGTGCGCCAGTCCCACACGGGGTGCTTGCACGAGTCCAGCACACTGCGGTCCAGATGATCCGGGAACATCGTGCCGTACACCGCGCCGACCATCGTGCCGTACGCGTACCCCAGGTAGTTGATCTTCTCCTCACCCAGCAGCCGGCGGATGAACTCGATGTCACGCGCGAGATTGCGGGTGCTGACGTGCGGGCGGAGGGTGCCGCCCGCCCGGCTGCAGCCCTCCTCCCGTTCCTTCATGTCGGCTGCGATCAACGGGAACTGCTCGTCCGGCGGCCTCGAGTCGAAGACCGCGGTCGTCGGACTCGCCTCTGCGCCGAGGAACGTGGAGTCGCCCGTACCGCGCGGGTCGAACCCGACGAGGTCGTACACCTCGTTCAACGAGGTGGTGCGCTTCAGCTCGACCGGCATCCGGGCACCGAGACCGTCGTCTCCCCCCGGTCCGCCGTTGATCGCCAGCAGCACGCCGCGCCGCCGCTCCGGATCGGTCGCCGGAATGCGGGTGAGCTTCAACGAGATCCGCTCACCCGCCGGATCGGAGTAGTCGAGCGGCACCTCGACGACGGCGTGCTGCACGCCGTCCGCATCCGCCGCCGACCATCCGGGTAAGGACGTCGTCACGATGAGTTCCCCTTGACCTGTCAGGTGAGCTTCACGAGAACATTGCCGAAGTGCTTGCCCCGCAACAGATCGAGCAGTGCTTTCGGTGCCTTCTTCAGGCCACCGTCGACAATCGTGTGCGGGAAGACGAACTTGCCCTCCTTCAGCCACGTGCTGAAGTTCTGCTGCCACGCCCAGATCTGCTCGGGGGTGTGGTAGGTCGCGAACGGCCGGATCTGGATCTGCCGCACGATCGCGGTCATGATGTCCAGGCGCGGAAACGCGCCCTCGCTGTCGCCGACCTGGCCGGACAGCGCACCGCACAGGGCGAACCGCGCGTCCTGCGCCGCCGCCTGGACCGCCGCCTCGAACTGCTCGCCACCGACGACGTCGAAGAAGACGTCGATGCCGTCCGGTGCCAGCTTGCGCAGGTTGTCGACGACCTTGCCCTTCTTGTAGTTGAAGGCGGCGTCGAAGCCGAGCTCGTTCACCAGGTAGTCGATCTTCTTCTGGCTTCCCGCGGACCCGATGACGCGCTTGGCGCCGAGGCACTTCGCGATCTGCCCGGCGAGCGAGCCGACACCACCGGCCGCACCGGAGACGAACACCGTGTCTCCTTCGCGCACCTGGGCGATGTCCACGATGCCGTGGTAGGCGGTCGGGCCCTGCGTCAGGTAGTGCTCGGGCGTCGGGTACAGGTCGGGGTCGAGCTTCCAGAACGACTGGGCGGGGCCGACCGCGTACTCCTGCCAGCCGTTCATGCCCTCGACGCTGTCTCCGACCGCGAGGTCCGGGCTGTTCGACGCGACGACCTTGCCGACGGCGAAGCCCCACAGCGTCTCGCCGACCTTGTAGGTGGGCATCGGCAGGTCCGCGTCCTCGCGCATCAGATCCTGCATCACCGCAGTGACCTGCAGGTAGTCGTAGCGGACGACGACCTCGCCCTCACCGGGCTGGCGGACATCGACCTCGACGACGTCGAAGTTGGCCTCGGACACGACGTCCGTCACGTGGGAGGCGAGACGCACTTCCCGTGCCTTGGCGGGAATCGCCGTGGTAGCCATGAGGGGGACCTCCGTACTCGGAATCGATTTGAGAACAGCCTCGGACACCGCCCTAGAGCCGCGGTGGAGCCAGGCGCTCCGCGAGGTCAGGAAGCCCGTGCGACCGGCTTCGCCTGTCCGTCGCGATGAACGGTCCGCGACTTGGTGTAGAGCCGGCCGTCGACGCGCACCAGGACGTCCTCGATGAAGAACGTCGGCTCGAACGTGACCTTGCCCTCGGCATCGGTCCGCGTCACGAGCGAGCAGTAGGTGACGTTCAGCGTGTTCTCGCCGGCTTCTTCGATCAGGTAGTGGTCGTTCCAGTGCCGCACGGCCACGCCCTGGTAGCGGGGCAGGGCGGCGTTGGCGCCGGCGATCATGGCGGCACGGCCCTCGACCTTCTCGCCGCGGTGGGCGTGGTCGGTGATGCCGTCCTCGGTGAACGTCTGGACGTAACCCTCGATGTCCAACGCGTCGAGCAGCCGCATCTGCTGTGCGTAGAACGTCTGGACCTCGATGTGGACCTCAACACTGACACGGGACACGACAACTCCTCGTCTGCCGGCTTCGCTACGGCGAATATGCGTCGCCCCGCTGGACATCCGGTTGAGCCGCCCTGGTTCGACCCCGCTTCCATCCGGCGTCGAGAAGTGCTCGCCAGGGTGAGGTGACAGCATCCTTACCAACTCGCGAGGAGGGCCACTATGGCCTCAGTTCCCGACGTCGCCAAGTCGGTGACGGTCGAGGCGACCATCGAGCAGGCGTTCGCGATCTTCGTGGAACGGCCGTTGGAGTGGTGGCCGGAATCGCACGTGTTCGTCAAGCAGCGGCAGGCGATCACGATCGAGCCGTTCGTCGGCGGCCGCTACTTCGAGCGCGGTGCGGACGGCGAGGAGATCGCCTGGGGCACCATCACCGAGTGGGACCCGCCGAACCGGCTCGTGATGACGTGGCGGGTCGGCCCCCAGTGGCGGCCGATCTTCGACGACGAGAAGGCCTCGTTCATCAAGGTGGACTTCGTGGCCAGCGGTCCGACCACGACCACCATGACTCTGACGCACGCCGACCTGCACCGCCACGGTGACATCGCGGAGAGCATCCACGCCGCGCTCGACGGTCCTTCGCCGGGCGAGACGCTGGAGCAGTACGCGGCCGTTGTGGCCAAGCACGTCCCCAAAGCAGCCTGATCACACCGCGAAAAGGGCCGCCCCGGCACGTCGGGGCGGCCCTTTTCGTCTGGTCAGGCACCGAGTTCGAGCTCCTCGTCCACGTGCCGGATCTCGCGGACGTCGACGAGCCTGCGCAGCTGTTCGACCAGCTGGGCGGGCGAACGCCCCGGCAGGAGCGCGACCTCGACGTCGAGGCGGAAGAGCTCACCGGCGGGGCGCAGGCTCAGCCGTTCGACGTCGACACCACGGCTCGAGAACAGCACCACGACGCGCGCGAGGACGCCCTGCTCGTTGCGCAGCAACATGGAGAGCGAATGTCTTGTCATCACTCAGCTTCCTCGTCGAACAGGGGCCTGATGCCCCTCGCGGCCATGATCTCGTCGTTGCCGGTCCCCGCGGCCACCATCGGCCACACCTGGGCGTCCTGCCCCACCACGAAGTCGACCACCACCGGGCGGTCGCGCACCGCCATCGCCTCGGTGATCACGCCGTCCACTTCGGACTTCTCCGAGCACCTCAGTCCGGCGCAGCCCAGCGCGTCCGCGAGCTTCACGAAATCAGGCACGCGGTTGTGGGTGTTGAGCCGCGTGTTGGAGTAGCGCCCGCCGTAGAACAGGGTCTGCCACTGCCGGACCATGCCGAGGTTGCCGTTGTTGATGATCGCGACCTTGATCGGGATGCCCTCGATGGCACAGGTCGCCAGCTCCTGGTTGGTCATCTGGAAGCAACCGTCGCCGTCGATCGCCCACACCGTGCGGTCCGGTGCGCCGACCTGCGCGCCCATCGCGGCCGGGACCGCGAAACCCATGGTGCCCAGGCCACCGGAGTTGATGAACGAGGCGGGGCGTTCGTACTTCACGTACTGCGCTGCCCACATCTGGTGCTGGCCGACGCCCGAGGTGTAGATCGCCTCCGGGCCGGCGAGCGTGCTCAGCCGTTCGATCACGTACTGCGGGGCGAGCGCGCCGTCCGCGGGCCAGTCGTAACCGAGCGGGTAGGTCGTCCGCAGCCCGTTGAGGTAGTCCCACCACGAGGCGAGATCGGGGGTTCTGCTCACCACGGCGTTCAACGCGGCGATCACGTCCTGGCAGTCGCCGACGATCGGCACGTCGGCGCGGCGGTTCTTGGAGATCTCCGCCGGGTCGATGTCGGCGTGCACCACCGCGGCGCTCGGCGCGAAGTGGGGCAGCGACCCCGTGACGCGGTCGTCGAACCGGGTTCCCAGCGCGATCAGCAGGTCGGCCCGCTGCAACGCGGCGACGGCGGGCACGGTGCCGTGCATGCCGGGCATCCCCAGGTGCTGCGGATGCGAGTCGGGGAAGGCACCGCGGGCCATGAGCGTGGTCACCACCGGAATCCCGGTGCGGGTGGCCAGCCGCAACAAGGCCTGGGCCGCACCCGAGCGGATCACCCCGCCGCCGACGTAGAACACCGGCCGGTGCGAGGTCGCGATGAGCTGAGCGGCCTTGCGCACCTGCACCGGTGACACGGCGGGACGGCCGCGGGTCGCAGAGGGTGCCGGCACGTAGGTCGCCGGTGCCGACTGCACGTCCTTGGGCAGGTCGACCAGCACCGGCCCCGGCCTGCCGGAGGCCGCGATCGCGAACGCCTCGGCGATCACCGCGGGAATGTCCGCGGGGTCCGTCACCTGGAAGCTGTGCTTCGTGATCGGCAGCGTGATGCTGCGGATGTCCGCTTCCTGGAAGGCATCGGTGCCGATCACCGAGCGGGCGACCTGGCCGGTCACCGCCACGATCGGCACCGAGTCCATGTAGGCGTCCGCGAGCGGCGTGACGAGGTTCGTCGCCCCCGGTCCCGACGTCGCCATGCAGACGCCCACCCGTCCCGTCGCCTGCGCGTACCCCTGCGCGGCGTGCCCGGCACCCTGCTCGTGACGCACCAGCACGTGCCGGATCTTCACCGAGTCGAGCAGCGGGTCGTAGGCGGGCAGGATCGCCCCGCCGGGCATCCCGAAGATCACCTCGCAGCCGACGTCCTCGAGCGCCCTGATCAACGCACCTGCGCCTGTGGTATCCACGATGTGAGCTCCCGGAAGGGGTTCAGCCTGCGAGCTGGCGCTCCAGCTGGCGAGGGGACAGCGGCTCGTCGAGCGACGGCTCGGAGCTCAGGATCGCCCGCTGCAACTGACGCAGCCTTTCGGACGGCTCAAGCCCCAGCTCCTCGATCAAGGTGTCCCGCAGCGACTTGTACGCCTCCAGCGACTTCCACTGCCGGCCCGCCCGGTAGAGCGCGAGCATGTACTGGGCGCACAGGTTCTCGTGCATCGGGTGCTGCGCGGTCAGCACGGACAGCTCGCTCAGCAGCGACTGGTGCTTGCCGAGCTGCAGGTCGGCTTCGATGCGGGTCTCCAGCACGCCGAGCCTGCTCTCCTGCAGCCGGGTGACCTCCATGCCGAGCCGGACACCGATCTGCACGTCCACCAGCGCCGGCCCGCGCCACACCTCGGCGGCACTGCGGAGCAGGCGTGAGGCGGACTCGAGGTCACCGACCTCGAACGCGCGCTGTCCCGCGCTCGCGAGCCGCTCGTAACTGCGCACGTCCACGCTCTCCGGCGGCACGTCCAGCATGTAGCCGCCGTAGCGGGTCACCAGCACGCTCTTGGCGATGCCCGGGCCATCGCCGGGCATGGCCGCCTCGATGCGGCGACGCACTTGCAGCACGTAGGTCTGCAGGGTGGTGAGCGCGCTGCGTGGCGGTGTCATCCCCCACAGTTCTTCGATCAGCGTCGGGACCGTGACGACGTGCCCGGCCTGCAGGCCCAGCAGTGACAGCACCTGACGTGGCTTCACCGCGCTCGGCGCGATCGAGATGCCGTTCTCCCGTGCCTCCAGCGGTCCGAGAACCTTGATCTCCATAGGAGCCTCCCCCTGATTGGCGGCGGTTGACTTGCTTGTGCCATCAAGTTCACCTGAGCCGGGCTATCGAACGCCACGTATCCAGGCATGACTCCGAGATGGCGGTCTACTGCGCCGGAGATGAGAAATTCATAGGTTCAAACGAACCCAAACATATCCGTTGGGTAATCATTCAACCACGCACGGTTACTTGCACGAAAGATGTTCGACTCTTCGCACGAAATTGAGTCGCCGATCAATGTGGTCGACTGTTCTGAACCGATACAGATCAGCAAGTCGAACAGCCATCGCCTGTTTAGTATTCGGATCGGGCGCGCGCCGCAAGTACAGAGGGGCCAGCGGTTTGCCCCCAGACTGTTGGGGGGACAAGGTGAATGCATCGGCTGCGATACCGAGATACCGCGTGATCATCGTCGCGGTCTGCCTGACCGACCTGGCCCGCGCGCTACTACTCGTCGACGGGATCACTGAATTGGCGGTGTCGGCGATTGATTTCGCTCTACTTGTCCTGCTGCAAGTGACCTATTTCCGCCAGCTGTCGACCGCCACCCGCCGCCTCGTCCTGGCCGCCCAGGCGGCCCTCCTGGTGCTGCCTTACGTCCTCTTCGGACATTCCTGGGCGGGCGTCGCAGGCCTCGTCGCGGGCAACGCCCTGATGGTCCTGCCCCCGCTGCTCGGCTGGGTGGTCTTCGTGACGACCGTGGTGGCGACCGCCCTGGCTCAGACCACGCACGGCGAGGCCATGACGGCCACCGCCGCCATGGCGCTGCTCCTGGCCGGTCTGGCCTCCGGTTTCGCCACCCCGCTGCTCGCACCCGCCAAAGCCGAACCCCGCCCCGCGGCCGACGTGGCCGGCGTGGACACGGCGGTGGCCGCCGAACGCGTCCGTGTCGCCCGCGACCTGCACGACCTGCTCGGCTACAGCCTCAGCGCCATCAAGCTCAAGAGCGAGCTCGCCCACCGGATCGTCGCCGACCGCTCCGGCAACGGCTGGGAACACATGCGGGAGCACCTAAGCGATATATTGGATATCACTCACCACGCCCTCGCCGACGTGCGCTCCATGGCCCGCGCCTACCGGCCCGTCTCGCTGGCCGACACCTCCGCCTCGGCGAAGACGATGCTGACCGCCTCCAACATCGACGTCCGCGTCGAACTGGACCACGATCCGCTCCCCGAGCCGGTGGAGACCGTCCTCGCCGCCGTCCTCTGCGAGGCCGTCACCAACGTCCTGCGCCACAGTGACGCCCAGACCTGCACCATCGGCGTCCGCCAGCGCGGCAGCACCGTGCTCCTCGACGTGATCAACGACGGCGCCGCCGACCGCGCCGCCTCCGCCGACTGCAACGGCGTCCGCAACCAGGCCGAACGCGTCAGAGCCGCGGGTGGCACCTTCAGCGCCAGGCACATCGGCGACGGCTCGTTCCACGTCCACGCCGCGATCCCGGCCGTGACCTCTGCCAACTCCCCGCAGCAGGACGACCAAGCATCCGCCTGACGCGCCCCCAGGCCTTGCCAACCAATATATTGCCCGCCATCACGCAAAACGATCTCTCCGCAACCCGCTCACCAGCCCCTTAGCAATGGGACTTTTGACGGCGTCGTCAAAAGTCCCATTGCAAAGATCTGGAGCGCGACGGTGAAGCAGGTGCCGGCGGCGCCCTAGAACCAGCCGGACTTACGGGCGATGCGGACCGCGTCGACGCGGTTGCGGGCGTCGAGCTTGGCCGTCGCCGCCGTCAGGTAGTTGCGGACGGTGCCGACCGACAGGAACAGCGTTGTGGCGATCTCCATCGCGTCCGCGCCGTCGGAGGCGAGCCGCAGCACCTCCAGCTCACGCGGCGTCAGCGGGCACTCGTCGGTGTCCCACGCCGAGAGGGCGAGCTGGGAGTCGATCACCCGCCGCCCGACCGAAACGCCACGAATGGCGTCGGCGAGCTCACCGACCGGGGCGTCCTTGAGGATGAAGCCGTTGACGCGGGCGTTCAACGCGCGCCGGAGAGTGCCCGGCCGTCCCAGGCTGGTGAGAATGAGCGTCCGGGTATCGGGGACGGTGCCGTGGATCACGGTTGCGGCGGAAAGCCCATCCATCCCGGGCAGGTCGATGTCGAGGACGGCTACGTCCGGCTTGTTCTTCTCGACCGCGGAGATGATTTCGTCACCCGACGCCACGGAGGCGACGACCTCAATATCAGGTTCAAGATTCAACAAGGCGACCAAAGCACCGCGGACCATTTGCACGTCCTCGGCGAGTAGCACTCTGATCATCCGACCCCCTTGCTTGCCCCCAGGTCACCATTTTGAGTTTTACACTCGTGACCAGTCAGGACAAGCATTGAGGCCGACCGCGCCGAGCGTTACTCCGAATGCGCTATGACCAATTAATGAAGGTAATCGGCAGGTAACGCCGAGTGACCGCATGCTCACAAGTTGCATCAGCAACCGAACCGAAAACCGGTACGGCTCGAGCGAAATGCGAGTACGACCCGACTTCAGGGCCCGACGGCGATTCGGTCCGAATAGCGGTTCAACGGGTCTCGCCCCACCGCTCCAGCAGTTCGAGCCCGCCGTCGACGGTGATCACCTGACCCTGGACCCACGCGGCCTCGTCGGTGCAGAGCAGGGCGACGGCGTTGGCGATGTCCCCGGGCAGGGTGACGCGCCCGGACGGGCTCTTGATCGCGAGCCGGTCGACCAGGTCCGGGTCGATGTTCATGGGGCCGTTGTCGACGACTGTGGTGACAACGGCGTTGACCGCCACTCGGTACCAGGCCATCTCGAGCGCCAGCGTGCGGATCACGCCGTGCACCGGGGTCACGGTGTAGCCGGCGATGACCACACGGCCACCGTCGACGAACACTTTGGCGAGCGGCTCGACGATGTTGAGCAACGGCGTGAGGTCCGGCGACACGGCGTGGTGCACGAATATGTCCAGCCGCCCGCGCTCCTCCTTGACCCTGTCGAAGAGGAGACGCACCGAATGCTCGTCGTGGATGTTCAGCTGGGTGACCGCCACCGAGCCGGGTTTGCCCGCGAGCACGATCTTGGCGCGCTCGATGTCGACGTCGTCGTCTGTTGTCGTGAGGATGACGTGCGCGCCGTTGTCGCAGAGCTTGCTCGCGATGGCGAGACCGAGCCCGTGCGTTCCCGACGTGACCAGAGCGATCTTTCCGTCGAGTCCCAGGCGCGTGTTGACCGGTTCGATCATGATGCTGACCACCTCGTTGTCCGCGTGGTGATCGACGTTGCGCCCGGCCACTAGGGCCGAACTCGACTACTTCTTGCGCAAACCCTCGAGAACGCGGAGGATCGCGCGTTCGACCTCGCGCCCGGTGCGCTTGGGATCGGACGAGCTCGCGATCGTGCTGGCACCCGCGGACAACGCGCCGAACAGCAGCCGGGCCATGATCTCCACGGGTGCTTCCTCGATCTCCCCCGCGTCGACGAGCAACTGCACGGCCGTGCGGAGCAAACCGAAGCTGAAGTGCTCTTCCGCCTCACGCCAGCGTTCCCAGCCCATCACCACCGGCGCCTCGTGGATGATGATCCGCTGGTACTCGGGATCCAGGCACTTGCGAACGTACGCGCGCAGACCGGCGACCGCGGTCTCCCACGCGTCACCGTCAGCCGTGACCACCGCGGTGAGCGATTCGATCGCCTGCGTCTCGACCTGCGCGAAAGCCGCCTCGAACAACGCCTGCTTGCCACTGAAGTGGTGATACAGCGCGCCTTTCGTCACGCGGGCGCGTTTGACGACCTCGTCGAGGGACGTACCGGCGTACCCGCGCTTGGTGAACAGGTCGACAGCGCTGTCGACGAGCGCCTGCCTGGTCGACTCCGAGTACTCGGCCCGTCGTGTTCGCACGGGCGAAACGTATCTCACATACCGACGGTACGTACCGATGGTATGGTCGGGTCATACCAGGAGTATGCGAGAGACCGGGGGTACGAGACATGGGCTGGGCAGACCACTACCGCCGCCGTGACGCACTCGACGCCGTGCTGCGCGACGCCCGGCGCGACCCGTCCGCACCGCTGATCGTGGATCCGGACGTCTTCTCCTCACTGCACGAACTGCTGCTGGCGCTCGACCACCGCTGGCAGAACAAGCTGACCGCCCGCATGGAGGCGGCCGCGCTGGACGGCCCGGTCGACGAGCACCGCGTCACCGCCGAACTGGCCGCGGACGAGCCGGTGTTGCGAGCGGTCCTCGACGCACACCTTTCGCTCGGCAGTTACCGGGCGGTAGGAATGACTCCATGAGTCGTTGGACCGAAGCCGACATCCCCGACCAGACCGGCCGCACCGTCCTGGTGACCGGTGCGAACTCCGGTCTCGGCCTGCGCACCGCACAGGTGCTCGCGGCCAAGGGCGCCCACGTGATCATGGGCTGTCGCTCCGTCCAGCGAGGTGAGGCGGCACGGCGAACGGTGCGCGGTTCCGCAGAGGTCCTCGAGCTCGACCTGGCCCACCTCGGCTCCGTTCGTTCGGCCGCCGAGAAGGTCGGGTCGCTCGACGTTCTGATCAACAACGCGGGCATCATGGCCGTGCCGTACGGCCGGACCGCGGACGGCTTCGAGCGCCAGTTCGGCACGAACCACCTGGGCCACGCCGCCCTGACGTGGCTGCTGCTGCCGGCGTTGAAGCAACGTCCAGGCGCGCGCGTCGTCACCGTGTCATCGCTCATGCACCAGTACGGCCACATGGACTTCGACGACCCGAACTGGGAACGCCGCTCGTACAGCCTTCGCGGCTCCTACAGCCAGTCCAAGCTGGCCAACATCCTCTTCGCACGGGAGCTGGATCGCCGCTCTCCGGACGTGACGTCGATTGCGGCGCACCCCGGCATGACGGCCACCGAGCTGACCAACAACATGGCCGACGCGCACAAGTCGTTGGTCATGCGGATCGGCGGCAAGATCAGCCACCTGTTCTCGCAGTCCGTCGAGATGGGCGCGCTGCCGCAGCTCTACGCGGCAACGTCACCCGAGGCGCGCGGCGCCCAGTACTACGGCCCGGACGGCTTCAACGGCATGCGCGGCCACCCCACCGTCGCGCGGATGACCGCCGCCGCCCGTGACGACCTGGCCGCGAACCGCCTGTGGGAACTCACCATCAAGCTGACCGGGATCACCCCGGATCTGCCGTAGCGCTCGACCGGAAACCCAGGTTCTGGCACTTACCCTCTGGTGGGCCGTGCGTGACGCCGGACACGCGGGGCCGCAGCGTAGGGTGAGGTGGTGACTGTGGTACCAGAGGGTCGGAAGCTGCTGCGGCTCGAGGTCCGCAACAGCCAGACGCCGATCGAGAAGAAGCCCTCGTGGATCAAGACGCGGGCGAAGATGGGCCCCGAGTACCGGGAGCTCAAGGGCCTGGTCAAACGCGAGGGCCTCCACACGGTCTGCGAAGAGGCCGGCTGTCCCAACATCTACGAGTGCTGGGAAGACCGCGAGGCCACGTTCCTGATCGGCGGCGAGCAGTGCACCAGGCGCTGCGACTTCTGCCAGATCGACACGGGCAAGCCCGCCGACCTCGACCGCGACGAACCCCGCCGCGTCGCCGAGTCGGTCCAGGCGATGGGCCTGCGCTACTCCACGGTCACCGGCGTCGCCCGCGACGACCTGGCCGACGGCGGCGCGTGGCTGTACGCCGAGACCGTCCGCCAGATCCACGAGATGAACCCGGGCACCGGCGTCGAGCTGCTGATCCCGGACTTCAACGCCGTTCCCGAGCAGCTGGCCGAGGTCTTCGAGTCCCGCCCGGAGGTGCTCGCGCACAACCTGGAGACGGTGCCGCGGATCTTCAAGCGCATCCGCCCGGCGTTCCGCTACGAGCGCTCCCTCGAGGTGATCACCAAGGCACGCGAGTTCGGCCTGGTCACCAAGTCGAACCTGATCCTCGGCATGGGCGAGACCCCCGAGGAGGTCACCGAGGCGCTCAACGACCTCTACGACGCGGGCTGCGACATCATCACGATCACCCAGTACCTGCGCCCGTCGCCGCGGCACCACCCGGTCGAGCGCTGGGTTAAGCCCGAGGAGTTCGTCGAGCACAAGGAGATGGCCGAGCAGATCGGCTTCCTCGGCGTCATGGCGGGCCCCCTGGTCCGCTCCTCCTACCGCGCCGGCCGCCTCTACGCCGAGGCGAAGCAGAAGCGCGGCGAGGCCCTGCCGGAGAACCTCCAGCACCTGCTGACGGTCTCCGCGTCGCAGGAGATCACCAGCCTGCTCGCCCCGCGCTGACGGCGAGCCAACCGATATATCAGCAGCTCACCCACCGCGGGTGAGCTGCTGTTTCTCGTGCTCATGCAAAAGACGTTTGCGGACGTCCGCAAACGTCTTTTGCACAACCAATATATTAGTGGGCCTGACCTGCGGGAACGGCGAGGCTAGCGGGAGCGGACCTCGCCGACGACGACGCCGTCCAGCTCGCGGATGAAGTCGGCGCCGAACGCGCTCGACGGAGTGTGCGAGCCGGGCGCGACGCCGTTGATCTTGCCGATGGCGCGGAGCACGGAGTCGGCGGTGAGGCTGTAGGCGTTGGGGGTGGTGATGGCGCACTCGACCTTGGTCTTGGCGTCCCACGCCTCGCCGAACACCTCGGCCCTGGTGTTGGCGCGCTTGCGCTCGTCGGGGCCCTTGACCTTGCCGGCGACGGTCTTCGCGACGCTCTGCACGAGCGACGTCTGCAGCACGGGGGCGAAGACCTGCTGAAGCTGTCCGAGCAGGCTGGGCACGGTGGTGAACGTCGTGATGTTCGGGATGCCGGTCGAGCGGTAGGCCGTGCTGACGTCGCCCCACGGGATGCTGCCGACCTCGCGCGGTCCGGAGCGGAAGTAGGCGGTGCGGCGGCGGTGTCCGATGCGCACGCTCGTCAGCTCGCCGTTCTCGCGGACGCGCCCGCCGACGGCGGCGGCCTCGACGGAGGTCTTGGTCGTGCCCGCGCTCGCTCCTCCCCCGACGACGAACGCCAGATCGAGGTGGGTGGCGGTCGGCAGGGCGTTCTTCAGGACCGCGGCGAGGCAGTCCGTGGGGACCACGTCGAAACCGGCGCCGGGGAGCAGCACGATGCTGGCCTTGCGCGCGTCGACGTCCCTCCGCCCTATGGACTCGAAGACGTCGATCTCACCGGTGATGTCGAGGTAGTGCGTGCCGGTCTTCAGGCAGGCTTCGACCATCCCGGCCGAGGTGTGGGCGAACGGGCCCGCACAGTGCACGACGGCGTCGACGTCCTCCAGATGAGCCCTCGCCTGGCTGAGGTCGAACGCGCGGTGCTCGAGTCCCAGCGCGCCGGCGATCGGCTCGACCTTCTCGCTCGAGCGGCCCGCGAGGATCGGCCGTTCCCCTCGCTTGACCGCGAGTTCCGCGATGAGACGTCCGGTGTAGCCGTTGGCGCCGTAGACCATCCACGTCATGCCGCGACCTTACCGGCGAGTAGCGTTGCGTGAAGCGACCAAAGAGCCGATCAGCAGTAGTGCGCCCACCCCGATCACCGGCAACGCCCAGAGCAGCCTGCGTTGCCTCAAATCGGCGCAGATGTCCACATAGGCCGGACTGACCGCGGCGGCCGCGTTCTGGTCGAAACCGAGGCCGAGGCCGTTGCCGCACGGGATGAGCGACCCGCTGGGCGCCTCGACGGCCAGCATCACGAACAGGATCGCACCCCCGCCGAGCAAGAAGGCGAGACCGACCACGACGGCGAACGTGCGCACTGACATGAAACAAAAGTTACGTCTCAAATGGACTCAGGGGTAGCCCTGGTCAGACGCATTGGGGTTGATCCCCTAATCCCCGGCTGAGTGCTCTCACACCCCGGTCGGGCGCGATGCCACGGAGAACGAGTACCGCTGCTCCACCCGGCCGTTGCGCGGATGCGGCGCCGGGTCGCCGATCTTGGTCCATCCGAGGCGTTCGTAGAGGCGTACGCCACGCAGGTTGTCGACGTAGACCAACAGCTCCGCGTCGGTGTACCCGCGCTCGATCAACGCATCGGGCAGTGCGCGCAACAACCTCTCGCCGACACCCTTCCCCCACGCGTCGGGGTGCACGCCGACGTAGTTGATGTACGCGGTCCCCTGTGTGCCTGTCTGCTGTGGACCGCCAGCCAGAAAGCCCACCGCCTCACCGCCTTCGAACGCCAGCAGCAACAGCGACGGCTCGTTCGCCAGCGCGTTCTCGATGCCGGGACGCGCCTCCTCGAGCGACGGAATCTCGTCGTAGTTGTCCCGGACGGTCACCGCGTGCGCCCAGATGAGCGCGGCCGTGTCGACGTGTTCAGGGCCCCCTTGGATGATCTCCACGCGGGCCAGCGTAGGTCAGGGCCGCAGCACGACGGGAAGGGTTTTCGAGCTGGCCATGATGTCGTTGTCCGTCACCGCGGGCTGCTCGTCGCCCGAGCAGGTGGTGCGCGGGAACCGGGTGGCGAGCTCACGCACGACGATCTCGGTCTCCAGGCGGGCAAGCCCTGAACCGAGGCAGAAGTGCGGTCCGTGGCCGAACGCCACGTGTCCCGTCGTGGAGCGGTCGACGCGGTACCGCGCGGCGTCCTCGTGCGCCGCAGGACAGCGTCCCGCGGAGCCGAGGTTGATCAGCAGCAGGGTGTTCTCCGGCACCTCGGCACCGCCGATCTCGACAGGCTCTGTCGTGATGCGGTGCGTGGCGTTGCGGACCGGGGAGTTGTGCCGCAGCGTCTCCTCGACGAGCACCGGCACCAGGCCGGGGTCGGCGGCGATCTTCTCCCACAGGCCGTTGTCCAACGCGTCGTGCACGACGTTCGTGATGAGACCGGCCGTGGTCTCGTGGCCCGCCACGACGAGAAGGAACGCCATCGCCATGAGCTCGTCGTGGGTGAGGCGATCACCTTCGTCGTCGGCTGCTACCAACGCTCCGAACAGCGAGCTCTCGTCGAGCTCGTCGCCGGTGAGCAGGCCGTGGAAGTAGCCGGCCAGCGCGTCGCTCGCGGGCTGCGAGACGTCGGGGTCCATCGACATCATCGTCTGGATCAACGTGCGGACGTGGGCGCGGTCGTTCTCCGGAACGCCGAGCACTTCGCCGATGATGTGCAACGGCATCGGCACGGCCAGCGCGGCGACGAGGTCGATCTCCTCACCGACGGGCAACCTGTCGATCAGCTCCGCGGTGATCTCGCCGATGCGGGGTGCGAGCTGCTGCACCGCCTCTGCGTTGAACGCCTTGACCGCGAGCCCGCGCAGCCGGGCGTGCTTCGGGTTGTCGCTGTTGAGCATGCTCGGCCCGAAGAGGCCGGCGAGCTCGGTCTGGGTGCTGCCGAGCGCGGCCAGCTGGCGCTTGAACTCGTTCTGCAGCGCGTCGCTGTCCTTGGACAGCCGCTTGTCGGTGAGCAGCTTGCGGGTCAGCTCGAGCCCGACCGTCACCACCTTCACCCGCACGCCGTCGGGCCGTGTCGCGTCGTGCAGCGGCCCTGCTGCCCGTGCGTCGTCCTCGATCCGATGGTGCTCGCGTGCGCGCAAATCGCCACCGGTCAACAGGTTCGGCATGATCGGCTTCGCTCCCCCGGAAGAGTGTCTCGCCACCGTTTCTACCGTGCCGGAGCGAGATGTCCACCGCCCGTTCCGATCACTGGAGCGCGTCGAGCACCTTGATCGTCTCCACCGCGGGCAGGCGGGGCGGCGGCGCGGCGATGGCCTTGCGCCCCAGCACCCATCCGGGCAGGTGGTGCTGCAGCGCCGCCCGGCCTTCCTGCGTGATGTCGACGGGCGCCGCCATCCCGTGGTCCATGGCCCGGTCCGGCCTCTCCCACGTGATCCAGTGACGCAGCTGCAGGATCTCCAGATCCTCGGCGTCCCAGTGCTTGGCCGGCCGGTGCTCGAGGTACCAGCTGGTGGCACCGCGATGCACGCCACCTTGCTCCACCAACGCGAGCAGCTTGATCTGCTCCTGCGTGACGGTGGCCGGGACGGGCTTCGCGACCTTGCCCTTGCGCTTCACAGGTAGTCGTCCTTAGGAGGGAGGCGGGCCCAAACGTCCCCGACAACCCGTACAAAATACGGCACCACCGCGTCCCGTTCCAGATCGTGACCGGTGTCCGGACGACCACTCGTCGTGATCGCCGATGAACGTCACGGACCTTGCGGCAGCGGCGGCCCCACGGAAAGGTGGTTTCTTCCAGCGTGGTTGGAGGTGCCTCGCCGTGACGGACATCCCTGCTCCCGTGCCGGTGGCGGAGTTGATCACACAACGGCGCCGTGGCCGCTACTACGCTCGTGACGGCTACCTCAGCTACGGCGAGGTCGCGGCCGCCTGGCCGGTCGTCGGCCACATCGGCGCGGTCGTCGAGGCGAACGACGTCCGTACCCTGCAAGCATCTGCGACGGGCACCTACGGCACCAACACCTGGATCGAGTACCACGCCGACGACGTGCAGCGGGTCGCCGACGCGATCGCCGACGACACGGCCGTGCTGCGGCCCGAGTGGCTCAGGAACACGGAAGAAGGCCGCGAGGCACAGCGGCAGTGGTACGAGCAACTGCATCGAGAGACCGTGCGAACGCGGTGGATCTGGGGCTCGATCGTGCTGGTCCTGTTGCTGGGCGCGGGCGTCCTGTGGTTCCTCACGGCTCGCGGCTACTGACCACGCACGGGGGGTTGCACCCCGGAAACACAATGGAGCGAGGCGGTCGGCGCTTTCCGCCGACACACCTCGCCCAGAGCGGAATGGGCGCGACAGGGATCGAACCTGCGACCGCTCGGGTGTAAACCGAGTGCTCTTCCGCTGAGCTACACGCCCCAACCCCAGCACTCGAGAGTACTGGGGGTACAGCTACATCATGCCTTGAGGGAGGCTACGGCCTTCTTCCAGGCGTCCTGATCCCGGGCTTCACCAGGCGCGTTGACCTCGGCGAAGCGCACGACGCCATCCACGTCGATCAGGAACGTCCCCCGCAGCGCCATGCCCACGGTGTCGTTGAACACACCGTAGGACTGGGCGACGGCACCGTGCGGCCAGAAGTCGGACAGCAGGGGGAACTGGTAGCCCTCCTGGTTCGCCCACGCCTTCAGCGCGAACGGGGAGTCCACGGACACGCCCAGCACCTGGACGTTCTCGTCCTCGTAGGTCGCCAGTTCGTCGCGCAGCTGGCAGAGCTCGCCATTGCAGATGCCGCTGAACGCGAACGGGTAGAAGACCAGGAGCACGTTCTTCGCGCCGCGGAACGACGACAGCGTCACAGGCTGCTTGTTGTAGTCGTTGAGCGTGAAGTCCGGGGCTTCCGAACCAACTTCCACCGCCATGAAAACCCTCCGGTTGACGAAGACGAACCACGGGCGTCACAGCGCGCGTGGATCAACCCTATGTCAGCCGGACTTGGCTCAGCGCTTGGCCTTGGTGGATTTTGGCCACACCAGGCGGGTGCCCGCCCAGTCGTCGGCGACGCTGATGTTCGACGTCTGCGACAGGCCCGCGGTCGGCACTGCTTCGGCGATGTCGCTCGGCTCGACGTGGCCGGGGCGGCCCGTCTTCGGGGTGAGAACCCAGATCACACCGTCTTCGGCGAGCACGCCGGTGGCCTCGAGGAGAGCATCCACCAGGTCGCCGTCGTCCTCCCGCCACCAGAGCAGGACCACGCTCACCGTCTCGTCGGCATCCTCGTCGAGGAGGTCGCCGCCGATCTGCTCTTCGACGGCGGCACGGAGGTTGTCGTCGACGTCCTCGTCCCAGCCGAGCTCCTGGACGACCATGCCCGATTCGATCCCGAGCTTCTCGGCGACGCCGATCCTGCCGGCGTCTTCCGCGGCGACCACGGTTTTCACTCCTCCAACTACGCAAGAGCGACAGCCCTAAGACTGCCGCCAGAGTCCGTTACTCGCGCTAGCGAACACTGTCGGCTACCTCCGGCGCAACTGTTGACCACGTGACACGCCGTAACAGGGACCCCTGTGGAGATCCCTACACTGGCATGAGGCACGCTCTACATACCTCTTATCGCGCGCGCGTGAGAAACACGATCCAGAACTACCGATCAGTAGCGGTGACGAAGTCGACGCGCAAGGACAACGATAGGACCGCGTGGCACGGTTTCCGGGCCCACGCAGGAACCGCCAACGAAGCCGAGGAGACACCTTGAGCCCGCAGAACACCGGCCCCGAGCGGGTGCGTGTCATTCGTGACGGTCTGGCCGCACACCTGCCGGACATCGACCCCGAAGAGACGTCCGAGTGGCTCGAGTCGTTCGACGAGGTGCTCAAGGGTGGCGGTCAGCAGCGGGCCCGCTACCTGATGCTGCGTCTGCTGGAGCGTGCGCGTGAGAACCACGTCGGCATGCCCGCGCTGACCAGCACGGACTACGTCAACACCATCCCCACCGAGCGGGAGCCGTGGTTCCCCGGTGACGAGGAGGTGGAGCGCCGTTACCGCGCGTGGATCCGGTGGAACGCCGCGATGACGGTGCACCGCGCGCAGCGGCCCGGCGTGGGTGTCGGTGGCCACATCTCGACGTACGCGTCCAGCGCGTCGCTCTACGAGGTCGGCTTCAACCACTTCTTCCGCGGCAAGAACCACCCCGGCGGCGGCGACCAGGTCTTCATCCAGGGCCACGCCTCCCCCGGTGTGTACGCGCGCGCGTTCCTCGAGGGCCGGTTGAGCGAGCACCAGCTCGACGGCTTCCGCCAGGAGTACTCGCACGCCGGACCGGGTGGCGGCCTGCCGTCGTACCCGCACCCGCGCCTGATGCCGGACTTCTGGGAGTTCCCCACGGTCTCCATGGGCATCGGCCCGATGAACGCGATCTACCAGGCGCGGTTCAACCGCTACCTGCACGACCGCGGCTTCAAGGACACGTCCGACCAGCACGTGTGGGCGTTCCTCGGCGACGGCGAGATGGACGAGCCGGAGTCGCGCGGCCTGCTGCAGCTCGCCGCGAACGAGCACCTCGACAACCTGACGTTCGTCGTCAACTGCAACCTGCAGCGCCTCGACGGCCCGGTGCGCGGCAACGGCAAGATCATCCAGGAGCTGGAGTCGTTCTTCCGGGGTGCCGGTTGGAACGTCATCAAGGTCGTCTGGGGCCGTGAGTGGGACGCCCTGCTGCACGCCGACCGCGACGGCGCGCTGGTGAACCTCATGAACGCCACGCCCGACGGCGACTACCAGACCTACAAGGCGAACGACGGCGCGTACATCAAGGAGCACTTCTTCGGCCGCGACCCGCGGACGAAGGCGCTCGTCGAGGCCATGAGCGACGACGAGGTGTGGAACCTCAAGCGCGGCGGCCACGACTACCGCAAGGTCTACGCTGCCTACAAGGCGGCGACCGAGACCGTCGGCCAGCCGACCGTCATCCTCGCCAAGACCATCAAGGGCTACTCGCTCGGCCCGCACTTCGCGGCCCGCAACGCGACGCACCAGATGAAGAAGATGACCCTGGAGGACCTCAAGGGCTTCCGGGACAGCCTGCGCATCCCGATCTCGGACGCGCAGCTCGAGGCCGACCCGTACCTGCCGCCGTACTACCACCCCGGCCAGGACAGCCAGGAGATCCAGTACATGCTGGAGCGCCGCCGTCAGCTGGGTGGTTTCGTGCCGGAGCGCCGCACGAAGTCGAAGGCTCTCGTGCTGCCGGGCGACAAGGTCTACGACGGCATCCGCCGCGGCTCGGGCAAGCAGGAGGTCGCCACGACCATGGCGTTCGTCCGCCTCGTCCGCGACCTCGCGAAGGACCCGGAGATCGGCCCGCGCATCGTCCCGATCATCCCGGACGAGGCGCGCACGTTCGGCATGGACTCCATGTTCCCGACGCAGAAGATCTACAACCCGAACGGCCAGGCCTACACCTCGGTGGACGCCAACCTGATGCTCGCCTACAAGGAGAGCGAGCAGGGCCAGATCCTGCACGAGGGCATCAACGAGGCGGGTTCCACGGCGTCGTTCACGGCGGTCGGCACGTCCTACGCGACGCAGGGCGAGCCGATGATCCCGATCTACATCTTCTACTCGATGTTCGGCTTCCAGCGCACGGGCGACGGCCTGTGGGCGGCGGCGGACCAGATGGCGCGCGGCTTCGTGCTCGGTGCCACCGCGGGCCGCACGACGCTGACCGGTGAGGGCCTGCAGCACGCCGACGGCCACTCGCTGCTGCTGGCGCACACGAACCCGGCCGTGGTCGCGTACGACCCGGCGTGGTCGTTCGAGGTGGCGCACATCGTCAAGGACGGTCTGCGGAGGATGTACGGCGAGAACGCCGAGAACGTCTTCTACTACATGACGGTCTACAACGAGCCGTACGTGCAGCCGGCCGAGCCCGAGAACCTGGACGTGGAAGGCCTCCTGCGGGGCCTCTACAAGTACCAGGACGGCCCGCAGACCGGTGGCCCGCGTGCCCAGATCCTCGGCTCCGGCGTGGGCCTGCCGTGGGCGCTGAAGGCCCAGCGGCTGCTCGCCGACGAGTGGGGCGTCTCCGCGGACGTGTGGTCCGCCACGTCGTACTCGGAGCTGCGCCGCGACGCCGTCGACACCGACCGCCACAACCTGCTGCACCCGGACGCCGAGCCGCGCGTGCCGTACGTGACGCAGGTGCTGCAGGACGTCCAGGGCCCGGTCGTCGCGGTCTCCGACTGGATGTCGGCGATCCCGGACCTGATCCGCCCGTACGTCCCGACCGACATGACGACCCTGGGCACGGACGGCTTCGGCTTCTCCGACACCCGCCCGGCCGCCCGCCGCCACTTCCTGGTGGACGCGGAGTCCGTCGTCGTCGCCACGCTGGCCGCGCTGGCCCGCCGCGGTGAGGTCGGCCAGGACAAGGTCATCGAGGCCGCTCGCAAGTACCGCATCGACGACGTGCAGGCCGCCGGTCCGTCCACGTCGGACGCGGGCCTCGCGTAGTCGTTCGACCAGAAGGGCCGCTCCGCACACGCGGGGCGGCCCTTTTCACGGCCTGAGCGCGTATTCCGTGAACTGACCGGCGATGGTGAACCCGAGACGCCGGTAGACCTTCTCGCCGTCCTCAGAGGCCTGCAGGACCGCGATGCGGTAACCCTCGGCCCGTGCAGTGCGCAACGCGGCCAGCGTCATCGCGCTGCCGTAGCCGCGACGCCGATCTTCGGCGAGGGTCGCGATGTTGTAGATCCCGGCGACACCCGCGTGCAGGAACACCTCCGCCGTGCACACGGCACGGCCGTCCACGTACCCCACGAGGTAACGCGCCTGACTGCCCAACGCGTGCGGCGCCGCGTCGGCGTAGAAGCGGCGAACCGTCGCGGCGGGCGGGTCCCAGATCGCGGCCAGCACCGCCGCGTGGTCCGTGAGCTCTGCTTCGGTCGTGACGCGGCGGATGTCGAGGCCGTCGGCGTGCGGTTCGGGTAGGGCCGCATCGGCGAGGTCCAGCCACATCGCCGCCTCGGTCCCGGCCGGCGCGATGCCGGCCTGCAGCAGCACCGGGCCGAGGTCGGCCGGAGCGGAGGCGGGCCCGACCCACCAGGAGAACGGGCGGCCTGTCGCCTTGAGCGCACTCACCGTCTCCGCGACACGGGCACTGACGTCGTCTGCGGTGAATCGGGCCGCGGCGACGATGTTGAACGTGTCGTCGGCCAGGCCGCTGTCGGCGATCAGGAGGTCGTCCGTCCGCACCACCGTCGCGTGCGGGAGGTGCCGGTGCAGATGACAGGCGTGTTCGGCGAGGTTCTGCTCAATGCCGGCCAGGAGGCCGGTGTTGATCTGGCGCAGGCTTTCGTCGCGGAACTCGACCAGGTCGTACTCGTCGACGTCCAGCGACGCGCCGACCGCACTGAGGAACTCGACCGACTCGGCCGTCATCCACCAGCCGAGGCCCACTTTGTCGTCGCTGTCGCGGAAGTACCGCACCACGACCAGACGAGCGGTGATCGCGGGGTCGGCGGTGAGCGAGACGAGTTCGTCACGGACGGGCTTCAGCCTGTCGACGATGTGCTGGACCTGCTCGTCGAGGCGTTCGTCGCCACTCCGGACGACCTTCCACGCATGCGTGCGCGGCAGATCGTGCACCTCGTCGGGTTCCACGCCGAGCCGGCGTGTCATGTCGGCCGCGGACGTCGTCTCGCTGAGGAGAACGAAGTAGCTGTACTGCTCGACCCGCATCAGGCCATCGGAGCACGTCCCAGAGATCGTCCGCCACCGATATATCAGCACCGATATATCAGTTGAGGGCGACTCAGCCAGCCTGGATTGCGGGCCGTTGAAAACACCTTAGCAATGAGACGTTTGCGGACGAAGTCCAAAGTTTCATTGCTAAGGCGCTGGTCAGAGCTACCGATATATTAGTTGGCTAGCACTGGGCGACGGGCTGGGCCTTCAGCAGCGGCTCGTCGGCGCGGGCGTCGAGCAGCAGCGGGATCAACGGCCGGGCCTCCTGCTTCAGCGGCACGATGCGGTCACCGCCGCGCAGGTACTGCGACTTGATGCCGTGCAGAGCGAGCTCGTCACGCGCCTCGACGTACTGGGCACCGGTCAGCACGTAGCCGCACGGAGGCGTCGACAGCACGTCCTCGGGAGCCGGAGCCTGGTTGTCGGCACCACCGAAGTACACGGGGCCGGTACGAACCGCACGCGACGCGGCGGTGGCGGCTTCGATCTCGGCACGCCGGTCGCGCACGAACGACTGAGTGCCGTCGAGGCCGAGCAACTGGGACTCCACGCGGTAGGCGGACGTGCCGTCGGCGTTGGTCTCCACCAGCAGCCCCGTGGAGTGCTTGAGGCCGCTCGTGTTGCGGAGGATCCGTTCCTGGTGGTCGCCGGCCACCTGGCGGATCGGCTCACCGGTCACCGGGTCCACATAGATGCCGTAGACGCCGGAGGTCCGGCCACCGGCCTCGACGGACGGCCGGATGTACGAGCGGGACAACGTCTCCGACAGATCATGAACGCCGTCGGCGACGTTCAGGTTCCGCGGCCACAGCCACAGGAAGTCCTTCACGTAGTAGGGCGCGGAAGGCCCGAACTCGTGGAGGTCGTGGATGACGTCGGGCTTCCAGTCGCGGAAGACGGCGGCCATCGCGCGGGCCTCGGCGGTGCGCAGCAGCAGGTGGTCGCGGTTGATGTCGATGCCGGACGAGTTGCCGCGGGTGTTCGCCGCGCGGCCGTCGGGGTTGGCGTTCGGCACGAACAGGTAGGTCACGTCGGACGAACGCGGCAGCGAGCGCATGCGGATCAGGCACGCCTCGCGGCCCGCGGGCTCGTCACCGTGCTGGGAGCAGATGAACACGACGACCGTGCGGGCGGAACGAGAGCCCACGCGGACGAGTTGGATCGGGCGGCCCTGGGCCGTGGTGCCGATCTGGGTGAGTGGAAGGTTCAGGGCGCGCAGGTAGGCCTGTTCCTCGGCCTCGGTGGTCCAGTTGCCGGTCTTCTCGAAACCCGTTCGCGGCTCGGGGGCGGCCAGGGCCGGAGCGGGAACCAGCAACGAAGCAGCAGCCAGTAAAGCGATCAGTCCCCTCATAGGGGAGACTTTGCCGCCTGTGTCAACCGGCGGGCGGTGCGGTTCCAGTCGATGTAGCCGTGGATCACCAGGCCCGCGAAGACGAGGTACACCAGAGCGCTGAAGTACAGGCCGGACTGGATCTGCAACGGCACGCCCACGGCGTCGACCACCAGCCAGACCAGCCAGAACTCGACCAGGCCCAGGCCCTGCAGCGCGAACGCCAGCACGGTGCCGACGAAGATCGCGGCGTCCGGCCACGGCGCCCAGGAGGCGTCGAACCAGTCGAGCACCAGCGCGAACGCCACCGTGCCCGCCACGAAAACCCCGGCCACCACACCGCGTTCCAGCCAGGAGCCCGCGCGCACCACCACGCCGAACACCGGGTCGCGGCGGCGCACCCACGCGTACCAGCCGTAGACGGCGATCAGCCCGACCACGACCTGGCGGGTCGCGAGACCGCCGAGGTGAGCGGAGACGTAGACGGTGAACAGCAGAGCCACCGACAGCAGCTGAACGGGCCAGGTCAAGAGTGAACGGCGCTGCGCGAGGAAGACCACCGCCAGCGCCAGGACCTGCCCGACCAGCTCCGTGTACGCGATCTTCTGCCCGAAGATCGTCAGTCCCAGCTCGTACCACACGGCTTGTTCCCCCGGGGTTCAGTCGCCGTATACCGGTGTTTCCTACGGTCCCACCATGTCATCTTCCTTAGCGCTGACGCTCGTGCCTTTGTTCCTCGCCGCACCTGCGACGCCCGTCATCACACCGACGGTGATCACGCAGACGTTCGAGGAGCCCGCGGACGCCGACGACCCGGCCATCTGGGTGAACCCGCGCAACGCCGAACGCAGTGTGGTCCTGGGCACCCTCAAGGAAGGCGGTCTGGCGGCGTTCGACCTGAACGGCCGCACGATCGGCGTCCACCCGGCGCCGCTGCCACCCACGCCGGACGCCAAGCCGGGGCGCTACAACAACGTCGACGTCCTCGGTGACCTGGCGTTCGTCAGCGACCGCGGCCGTGACCGCATCCGGGTGTTCCAAGTGGACGAACGCGGCGTGAAGGACGTCACGAACCCCGCCACCAAGCCGGTGTTCTCGGCGACCGAGCAGGAGGTCGACGAGCAGCACACCGTCTACGGCCTGGCCGCCGGGCGCATCAGCGGCAAGGACGTCGTCGTCACGAGCCGGCGCAGCGAGACCAGCATCGCGCTCCTCCACCTCCACAAGGGCACCACCTACGACACCAAGAAGGTGTCCACTCTGGACCTTCCGCGCACCTTCACCCTGCCCGACGGCCGGAGCTGGACGGTGTGCGGTGAACCCGGCGAGGGCCCGCAGGTCGAGGGCATGGTGATCGACGAACGCACGAACACCCTGTACGCGGCGCAGGAGGACGTCGGTATCTGGCGCATCCCGTTGCGCGCCAACGACTTCGGCAAGCCGCGACTGGTCGACAAGGTCCGCACGTTCGGCGCCCCGCAGAAGTACAACCCGGACACCGAGGAGTGCGAGCCCGACGGCCCGAACCCCGGCTTCGGCGGCAAGTGGCTCGAAGCCGACGCCGAGGGTCTGACGATCGCGGACGACGTGCTGCTCGCGTCCAGCCAGGGCGACTCGCGGTTCGTCGCCTACCGCAAGGCCGACATGAAGCCGTTGAAGGACTTCCGCATCAAGGACGTTGAGCATTCCGACGGCGCCGACATCGTCCTCGGCACGCTCAACCTGCTCGTCGTCCACGACGGCGAACGCCCCAATGGCACGGGATTCGCGTTCATCAGGTTCTAACCTGTCCCGATGGGGACCACGCTGAGCCAGGACGCCCTCAACCGGGCGCTGATCGAACGCCAGATGCTGCGCGAGCGCGCCGACAAGAGCGCGCTCGCCACCATCAACCACCTCTTCGGCATCCAGGCGCAGGAACCGAAGTCGCCGTACATCGGCCTGTGGACACGGTTGAAGAACTTCCAGCCGCAGGAGCTCGAAGACCTCCTCGTCAGCAGGCAGGCCGTCCGCATCCTGCTGATGCGCGGCACGATCCACCTGGTCAGCGCGCAGGACGCCCTGGGTCTCAGGCCCCACACCCAGCTCAAGCTCGACCGCGAACTGCAGAGCGGCCCCTTCGCGAAGAGGCTGCGGGGCCTCGACCTCGACGCCGTCGCCGAAGCCGGCCGCAAGATCCTCGAGGACGCACCGCAGGGCACCGCGGACGCCGGCAGGCAGCTCCTCGAACGGTGGCCCGACCGCGAGCACACCGTGCTCGGCAACGCGCTGCGCAACAAGCTCGCGCTCGTCCAGATCCCGCCGCGGGGTCTGTGGCACAGGAGCGGAAGAGCGGTCTGCACGACCCTGGAGGCCTGGCTCGACCAGGAACAACACCCCATGAGCCGCGAAACGCTGGTTCTGCGCTACCTCAAGGCGTTCGGCCCGTCGACCGTGATGGACGCCCAGCAGTGGTCCGGCCTCACCAGGCTCACCGAGGTCTTCGAGAAACTCCGGCCGGAGCTGGTGACCTTCCGCACCGAGGCGGGCAAGGAGCTGTTCGACCTCCCGGACGCCCCGCGCCCGGACCCGGAAACCCCCGTCCCGGTCCGGCTGCTGCCCGAGTTCGACAACATCCTGCTCGCCCACGCCGACCGCCGGCGGGTCATCTCAGACGACCGGCTCGGCGTCGTCATCGGCGGCAAGCCCACCGTCCTCGTCGACGGCTACGTCGTCGCCACCTGGTCGATCACCAAGGAGCGCACCATCACCGTCGACTACATCGACCAGCTGCCCAGGAGCAGGCAGAAGGCGGTCGCCGAGGAGTGCGACCGCCTTCGGGACTGGATCGGCTAGGCCGCGACCTCGACGTGCGCGCCGTCGCCGACGACCAACCGGTGCTGGCGCGCGGAGCCGACGCGGGCCCTGCGGCCGATCAACGACGTCTCGATGCCGGACACGTTGTGCACCGAGGCCTCGTTCAGCACGATCGAGTCGGCCACCCCGGACTCGGTGATCCGGCAGTCCGCGCCGATGGACGTGTACGGCCCGACGATCGACTCCTCGACGAGCGTGCCGGGGCCGATGATCGCGGGCCCGACGATGCACGACCGCACCACGCGCGCGCCCTCCTCGACCACGACCTCGCCGATCAGCCGCGACTCCGAGTCCACGATCCCCTGGATGTCCGTCCGCAGCCCCATCAGCAGCTCGCGGTTGCACTCCAGCACGTCCTCGACGGTCCCGGTGTCCTTCCAGAACCCGGAGTAGACCCGCGCCCGGACATCGCGCTCGTGCGTCACCAGCCACTGCAACGCGTCGGTGATCTCGAACTCGCCGCGCCACGACGGTTCGATCGCGTCGACGGCGGAGTGGATCGCGGGCGTGAAGAAGTAGACACCGATCATCGCGAGGTCGCTGCGCGGCTCTTGCGGCTGCTCGATCAACCGCGTCACGCGCGAGTTCTCGTCCACCTCGGCAACGCCGTAGAGGCGCGGGTCCTCCACCTTGTCCACGAGCACGTGCGCGGACGGCCGCAGCCGCGCGAACTCGTCGGCGATCTGCCCGATCCCCTCGGCCAGCACGTTGTCGCACAGGTACATCACGAAGTCGTCCGCACCGAGGAACGGCCGGGCGATCCGCACGCAGTGCGCGAGACCGAGCGGCGCGTCCTGCCGGAGGTAGGTGATCGAGACACCGAGGTACGACCCGTCGCCGAACAGTTCGGGCACCTCGTGCTCACCCTCGCCGACCACGATGCCGATCTCGGTGATCCCGATGTCCCGCAGGTTCTCCACGACGTGCTCGACCACCGGCTTGTTCGCGACGGGGACGAGCTGCCTCGGCAGGGTGTACCCGGCCGGACGCAGTCGTGTTCCCGCTCCTCTGGACAGCACAAGGGCTTTCATGGGTCCTCCACCGCGACAGCGGACAGTTCGGGTGGACACGAGACTCCGTGCGCGCGCTGGACGGAAGCTGGAGAACCGCCAAACAACGAAAAGGGGGCCCCGCCGCGCGAGGCCCCTTCTCCGAGGTGAGAACTACTTCTCAGGCATCGGCGTGCCCGCGGGCGGCGTCGGGGCGTCACCCGGACGGACGCCGACCGTGGCCGGCATCTCCTGCGACGCACGCGGCATCGGCGACATGGCCTGCGCCTCGTCCTGCATGCGGTTCAGCCAGCCCTCCCAGCGCTGCTGCATCGGGCGGACCAGGCCGCCACCCACACCGATGACGATCACGCCGGCGACCGTGGCGAGGACGGCGATCAGCACCGGCATGGTCACCGAGATCGCGATGCCGAGCTGGTTGAGCGCCGCGATGACGCCCAGCGCCATCACGAAGCCGTACGTGATGTTGCCCATGATCCGGGTGTAGGAACGCTGTCCCAGCGCACCGGTCACGAGGCCCTTCAACGCGGTGCCGATGGCCGACGCGACGATCACGAGCACCATCGCCACGACGATGCGCGGCAGGTACGCGATCACCTCGTTCAGCAGCGTGCTGACCGGGTTGGACGCGCCGAACACGCCGAACGCCAGCTGCAGCGCGATGAGCAGCACGAAGTAGTACACGATCTTGGCGATCAGGCCGGTCGCGTCCATCGACGACTGCCTCATGGCGCTGTTCAGGCCCGACTTGTCGACGAGCTTCTCGAAGCCGAGGCGCTTGAGCAGGAACTGGACGCCCTTGGCGAGAGCCTTGGCGATGAACCAGCCGATCACCAGAACGAGCAGGAAGCCGAGCAGCTTCGGCACGAACGTGGCGATCATCGCCCACGCCTGGCCCAGGCCCTCGGTGATTTGCGAGCCCACGGGCCCTCCTAGAACGAAGTTGCGGTGAGTGAAGATCCGACCAGTTGATCGTTTCGTGGATCACACCGCTCAGCAACTTCGACACTGTGACACGAAAGGGTGGCTGACGTGGATTTTTGTCTCAACACAGTCCAGAGTGGAGCTACCGGTGGGGACCGGGGAGAGGGAAGCGCCCGCCACGCTCCGTGGTGGGCGCTTCCACATTTCTACGGCCGGGCGGAGAGTCCGCGCCCTTCCAGGTAGCCCTGGATGCGGTTCGGCGACAACGCCGGCGCGGCACCTCCCTGACCGTCCTTCGGCACGTCCGGCCGCGGGTCACCCGTGCACTCGGAGCTGCTGCCCGGCAGCGCCCCGTCGATCAGGTACCGGTTGACCTTCTCGTCGACGCACTTGTTGCCGCCGTTGTAGATGCCGTGCCTGCCCTCGTCGATGACGGTGATCAGGTTGTGCCTGAGCCGCGCCGCCATCGCCGGGCCGCTCGCGTACTGGGTCTGCGTGTCGCCCTCGGACTGCACGACCACGCCGACCGGGTAGCCGCTGCGACCGATCCTGACCGGCTGCTCCGGCGGGGTGAACGACCGGAACGTGCACGTCATCGGCGCGGCCCTGACGATGCCGAAGCCGAACGGGTAGCGCTCGCGGAACGTCCGCATGTCCTCGTAGTAGACGTGCAGGTCGGTCGGCCAGTCCGACTCGCAGGTGACCGTGTCGAACACGCCGGACCGCAACTCCTGCAGACCGGTCTTCGCGAGCACCTGCCCCGCCTTGGCACCCTCGGTGTTCTCCGGTTTCTCGCCAGACCGCAGCTTGATCACGATCGACGCCAGGTCCGACCACAGTGGACGGTAGCGGGAGCCCACACCGACCGCGCCGTCGAAGGAAGACCGGTCGTGCTCACCGATCGGCGCGGTGTGCAGCTTCGCCGCGACCTTCTCCACCTCGGCCAGGACCTCGTCCCGCGACTTGCCCAGCGCGAACTTCTGGTTGCGCTCCCCCACCCACGCGGCCCACGCCTCGACACTGCGCCGGTAGGCCACGGCCTGCTGGCGGAACTGCTCGTGCCAGATCCACTCCGGGTGCACGGCCGAGTCGAGCACGCTGCGGTCCAGGCGGTTCGGGAACAGCGTCCCGTACACCGCGCCCAGGTACGTGCCGTAGGAGTAACCCAGGTAGTTGATCTTCGCCTCGCCGAGCACCGCACGGACGATGTCCATGTCCCGCGCGGTGTTCGCGGTGCTGATGAACTGCCGGATCCCGCCGGCCGACCTCTGGCAGGACTCCTCGGCCTCGCGCGCCTCGGCCGCCCACTTGCCGAACTCGCCGTCCGCCGGCCGCGAGTCCGGCGCGGCGATCGCGGGCGCCGCGCGGCAGTTCAGCGCCGTCGAACCACCGACGCCGCGCGGGTCGATGCCGATCACGTCGTAGACCTGGGAGAGCTTGGACTTCGCGAGGAACAGCGGCAGGCTGAGCCCCGAGCCACCAGGACCACCCGGATTGGTGAACAGCACACCGCGTCTGCGGTCCTGCGCCGCCGCCTTCTTGCGGCTGATCGTCAGGTTGATCCGGTCGCCGGCCGGTTCGGTGTGGTCGAGCGGCGCGACGAGCGTGGCGCACTCCAGCCCGCTGAGCTTGCCGCTGCACGCCGCCCACTTGACCGGCTGGGCGTGGTACTCCGCGAGGGGATCGGGAGGATCGGCGGAGGCAGTCACGCCCGTGGCGGTGAGTGCCACCATGCCGAGGACGAAAGCCGGGAACCTACGCAAGACGAAACCTCCGCGCCGAACGAATGACCTCTGCTATCCGAAGGTATGGCCGTTGAAAGGAAGGCGAGGGATCTGTCACCCGTCCCGGTGATGTCACCCCCAGGGCCTTAAGCTGCGGGTATGACCAAGGCAGCCGAGGCGAAGGAGGAGCACCCGCCGACCCTCTCCGCCCGCACGATGCGCAAGATCGAACGCGCGTCCGGAGCGCTCGCCACCGCGAGCGTGGCCGAGATGGAGCAGCGGCTGCCGTGGTTCGCCCGGATGCCCGCGGACCAGCGCGCCAGCGTGCTGCTGCTGATCCAGAACGGCGTGGCGGGCTTCGTCGAGTGGCTGCACGACCGGCAGCAGGCGATCCGGCTCACCGCGGACGCGTTCCGGTCGGCGCCGAAGGACATCTCCCGCTGGGTGAGCCTGCGCCAGACCGTCGAGCTGGTCCGGATAGCGCTGGAGCACTTCGAGGAGCAGATGCCGGCGATGGCCGGTACGGAGGCCGAACGCGCGCTGCTGATGGAGGGCGTGCTGCGGTACGGGCGGGAGATCGCCTTCTCCGCCGCCACCTCGTACGCCGCGGCCGCCGAGGCGCGCGGTGCGTGGGACGCCAGGCTGGAAGCGCTGGTCGTGGACGGCGTCGTGCGTGGCGACCCCGAGGAGTCGTTGCTGAGCAGGGCCGCCGCGCTCGGCTGGGATCCGGCGCTGGAGGCGACGGTGCTGGTCGGCAATCCGGGCGGCGAGGATCCACCGGCGATCATCTACTCGGTGCGCAGCAAGGCCGCCCGCGCCGGCCGGCCGGTGCTGCTGTCCGTGCAGGGCTCACGGCTGGTCGTCGTGCTCGGCGGGCCGACGGAGACCGGTGAGGACGTGCTGGGCCGCATCGCCGAGGGCTTCGGCGAGGGGCCCGTGGTGGCGGGGCCCACGGTCGCCTCGCTCGCGGAGGCCCATCGCAGCGCCAGCGACGCGTTGAGCGGGCTGCGCGCGGTCGTGGGCTGGCCCGCTGCGCCCAGGCCTGTCCGCTCGCTCGACCTGCTGCCGGAACGGGCGCTCGCGGGCGACCCGGAGGCCGAGTGGCAGCTCGTCGACAGGGTTGCCCGGCCTCTGGAGGACGCCGGCGGCGCCCTGCTGGAGACCGTGGACGCGTTCCTGGAGGTCGGCGGCGTGCTGGAGACGTGCGCGAAAAGACTGTTCGTGCACCCGAACACGGTCAGATATCGCCTTCGGCGCGTTCAGGAAATGACCGGAAGAAATGCACATGACGCTCGAGATGCACTTGTGCTTCGCGTCGCTTTGTCTGTAGGACGCCTTGCCCGCGCACGGGGCCTGTGGTAGCGAACGATCTGTGACCGACTTCGCACACATCCGTTAGGGTGATGGCCAAACGACCTGCCGGTGTGCTGAGCTGGGCATACGCCGCGCAGCGTTCACCTGGCCGACACCTTTGTAGGGTCTCTACAAATACCATCGCCGGACTTCGTTCTTTACAGCATGGGGTACCGGCGGGTTCACCAGCTTTAGTAATCCACGTGATCGCACTCCTCGCGCCCGGACAAGGGTCCCAGACGCCCGGCATGCTCGCCCCCTGGCTCGAACTGGAGGGGACCGAGAAGCAGGTGCGCACGTGGTCGGAGATCACGGGCCTCGACCTGGTGCGCCTCGGCACGACCGCCGAGGCCGAGGAGATCGTCGACACCGCCATCACCCAGCCGCTGGTCGTGGCCCTCGCGCTGCTCGCGTTCGGTGAGCTGCGCCGCCGCGTCGAGCTGCCCGCCGGCGTGATCGTCGCGGGCCACTCGGTCGGCGAGCTGGCCGCCGCGTCGATCGCGGGCGTCATCAGCGCCGACGACGCGGTCGCACTGGCCGCCGTGCGCGGTGCCGCGATGGCCGAGGCTTGCGCGCTCGAGCCGACCGGCATGGCCGCGGTGCTCGGCGGCGACGAGCAGGAGGTGCTCGCGCGTCTCGAGGAGCTCGGCCTCGTGCCGGCCAACCGCAACGGCGCCGGCCAGATCGTCGCGGCCGGTCCGCGTCCCGCACTCGACGAGCTCGCGGAGACCCCGCCGGGCATGGCGAAGGTCCGCAAGCTGGCCGTCGCGGGCGCGTTCCACACGAAGTACATGGCGCCCGCAGAAGACGCTGTGCGCGCGCGTGCCGCCGAAGTCACCACGCACGACCCGTTGATGCCGCTGCTGTCCAACAAGGACGGTCAGGCCGTCACCGAGGGCACCGAGGTGCTGCGCCGCCTGGTCTCCCAGGTCACCAGCCCGGTGCGCTGGGACGTCTGCCAGGCGACGCTCGTCGAGAAGGGCGTGTCCGGCTCGGTCGAGCTGCCGCCCGCCGGCGCTCTCACGGGCCTCGCCAAGCGTGCGATGAAGGGCACCGCCACCCTCGCCCTGAAGACGCCCGACCAGCTGGAGAAGGTGGCGGAGCTCTTCGACACCGTTGGAGCAACTCAGTGACGACCTTCCAGGCCCCGCGGACGTCCGCGGGTAGCCGCATCATCGGCCTCGGCAGCTACCAGCCCGAGACGGTGGTGAGCAACCACGACTTCGCCGCGCGCATGGACACCTCGGACGAGTGGATCCGCGACCGCGTCGGCATCGTGAACCGCCGGTTCGCCGCCAAGGACGAGGGCGTCGTCGACATGGCGGTCATCGCGGGCGGGAAGGCGATCGAGGACGCGGGAGTCGACCCGGCCGACATCGGCGCCGTCATCGTGGCGACGTGCACCATGCCGTCGACCATCCCGAACGCCGCCGCGCAGATCGCCGACCGCCTCGGCGTGAAGGCGGCGCCGGCGTTCGACCTCAACGCCGCGTGCGCGGGCTTCTGCTACGCCGTCGCGACCGGCGCGGACCTCGTCCGCGCGGGCACGGCCCGCAACGTGCTGGTGATCGGCGCGGAGAAGCTCACCGACTGGACCGACCAGGACGACCGCTCGACCGCGATCATCTTCGCGGACGGCGCGGGCGCCGTCGTCATCGGTGCCAGCGAGGAGAACCAGATCGGCCCCGTGGCGTGGGGCTCGGCCGGTGACCTCGCCGAGACGATCACCATCACCGACCGCGACTCCTTCATCCACCAGGAAGGCCAGTCGGTCTTCCGCTGGGCGACGACCCAGATCGCGCCCGTGGCGATCCGCGCCGCCGAACTCGCGGGCGTCGAGCTGTCCGAAGTAGACGTCTTCGCCCCGCACCAGGCAAACTTGCGGATCATCGAAGCGATCGCCAAGCGCCTGCGTGCCAAGGGTGCGCGCGAGGACTTGAAGGTCGCTCGTGACATCGTCGAATCCGGCAACACCTCGTCGGCCTCGATCCCCATGGCACTGGACCACATGCGGGCCGCGGGCGAGATCTCCAGCGGAGACGTGGTGCTGATGGTCGGTTTCGGCGCTGGTCTGTCCTACGCGGGACAGGTGGTCCGGTGCCCATGAGTACCCCCGGTTTTTCCATCGTTTCAATCGAAAGGGAACTTCAGTGAGCGACAACGTCCTGTCCGGTCTTGCCGAGATCGTCGAAGAGGTCGCCGGTGTGGCCGCCGACGACGTCACCGCTGAGAAGTCCTTCGTGGACGACCTCGACATCGACTCGCTGTCGATGGTCGAGATCGCCGTCCAGGCGGAGGACAAGTTCGGCGTGAAGATCCCGGACGACGAGCTGGCGAACCTCAAGACCGTTGGTGACGCGGTGAACTACATCACCAGCAACAAGTGAGTTCGGACATCGACGTCGTCATCACCGGGCTGGGTGCCACCACCCCGCTCGGTGGTGACGTCACGTCCACCTGGGACGCACTGCTCGCGGGCAAGAGCGGGGTCCGCCCCCTCACCCACGACTGGGTGGAGAAGTACGAGCTGCCGGTGAAAATCGCCTCGCAGCTGGTCGTCGACCCCACCGAGGTGCTCCCCCGCGTCGAGGCGAGGCGCCTGGACCGCTCCGAGCAGGTCGCCATCGTGGCGTCCCGCCAGGCGTGGCAAGACGCCGGCCACAGCGACGACACCGTCGACCGCCAGCGCCTCGCCGTCATCATCGGCACGGGCATCGGCGGCGCGATCACCCTCCTGGCCCAGGACGACCTCCTGGAACAGCAGGGCCTGCGCAAGGTGTCCCCGCTGACCGTCCCGATGCTGATGCCGAACGGCCCGGCCGCCCACGTGGGCCTGGAACTCAAGGCCCAGGCCGGCGTCCACGCCCCGGTCTCCGCCTGCGCGTCAGGCGCAGAGGCCATCGCGTGGGCCTACCGCATGATCAAGGCCGGCGAAGCCGACGTGGTCGTGGCAGGCGGCGCCGAAGCGTGCATCACGGCAATCCCGGTAGCGGGCTTCTCGCAGGCCCGCACCATGAGCACCCGCAACGACGAGCCGGAAAAGGCCTCGCGCCCGTTCGACACGGCCCGCGACGGCTTCGTCCTCGGTGAGGGCGCGGGCGTCATGGTCCTGGAACGCCGCGAGTTCGCCGAGGCCCGTGGCGCCAAGATCTACGGCCGCCTGGCAGGCATCGGCACCTCGGCCGACGGCTACCACATCACGGCCCCGGACCCCGAGGGCGTCGGCCAGTCCCGTGCCATCGCCGCGTCCCTGCGGTCCGGCGGCATCGACCCGTCCGACGTGGGCCACGTGAACTGCCACGCCACCTCCACCCCGGTGGGCGACGTCGCAGAAACCGTGGCAATCCGCAAGGCGATCGGCGACCACCCGGTCCTGACCGCCCCGAAGGGCGCCCTGGGCCACCTCCTGGGCGCAGCAGGCGCGGTCGAGGCCATCGTGACCGTCCTGTCGATCCGCGACGGCGTGGTTCCCCAAACGCTGAACCTGGAGAACCTGGACCCGGCCGTCACGCTGGACGTGGTGGCAGGCGAGCCCCGCAAGATCAAGCTGGACGCCGCGGTGAACGACTCGTTCGGCTTCGGCGGCCACAACGTGGCGCTGGCCTTCACCCCGGCCTGAGCACACCTCGACACGCCCCGGCTCGCCAAGCGGACCGGGGCGTTCGACGTGTTGGCGGTAGTTACAGGCGTTTCGATCATGCGTTGGCAGTACTTGCAGACGCCACACGCACACCCAGCCGCCAGCACACAGGCATCTCGCGAAGGCGAAGCCGAGCAATGGCGACGGCGAAGCCGAGCTGCTTTGAGCCACGCGCGGGCCGCCGTGGGGTGGGTCCGGTCACGAGTCGTGCCCGATCGTTGGCCGCTCCGGGACAGCTCGTGACGGGCCTGCCCCACGCATCGCAACCACCTGCGTGACCGACGCGCCAGCCAAGATCCCCATCAACACTTCTCCATCTGAGGGGTCCGGTTCTCAGGAGCCTCATCCACCTTGAGCTCCCCACCCTCCCAAACCATCACGTACACAACTCTCCACCGGATGCAGGGCTCAGGCATGGCAACCGGAGCCTTCGAAACATCCTGTGTGGACACAAAGCTGATCAACACCCGCAACCGCCGAGCCACCACATCGGACTCGACCCGCTGCACCACCACTCCACCATCCTGAGTGGTCTCATAAGCAGCCAGCCAGGTCTTCTCAACAGCCTGCGAGGCCCTCCGAGCAGACACCACCCCACGCCACCCGGCGAAGTCCCGCTCGTTGATGGCGTCGAAGTACTTCTGCAGCACCTTCTGGACAGACGTCCGATCAGGATGCGTGAACGAGTCGGGACTCAAGCGAACCTCAGAGCCCCCGGGCAACGCCGCCCCGGACACCGAAGAAGACGGCACCACCGGCTCACCCTTGGCCTCGGCAGGACGCGAGTAGACCGTCCGCCCCACCATCCCGGCCGCCACCGAGGCACCGGTGATCACCACCACGGCCGGCACCAGCCAGCGGCTAGCCACGCTCCCCACACAAACAGCGTAGCCGCCCGCCCACGACCTGCGGCCCGACTGCCCGCTGACACGTCGCCGGCCTCGCCGACACCCGTGGCCAGGCGCCCCGTCCGCGCCCACAGCCCACCCGTCGGCACCCACGACCCGGTGGCCCCACCCGACTCCAGCAGCGAGGACACACCCCACGCGCGTGTACCCGGCCGGCCCCAGCTTCAAGCCACCAGAGCGCCACTCACAAAAACACCGGTCCGTTACATCAAAACATAAACTTCACCCGAAAGATTACATTCACCCTAGATGCAAGTTGCATGTAGCGAGACAATGAGTGCTACATAAAACGTGATAAAGCAATGTAATCCTCCGAATGGGTCCCTTCAGGCGACCCGATGCCGCCGATCAGCCGCACTAAACACGCATCGGAACCCACTTACAGCTTCACCCGAAAAGAGTACGGAACACAGCGCGTGCACGACGGTTGCACACCCCCAACTATACGTGGAGATCCATGTGGAATACCGCAGCTCAGAGAGCTGCACCCATCCGCAACGATACAGTTCCGTTTAGCAAAACCCCAGGACGCGTGCGCTGACTCGCCAATCAGCAAACCTCGCAGGCGGGTGAGACGGTCCCAAACCTCATCACAGAGCGTGGCATACGCACCGGTAACCGATCACCTTTCGGACACGAACGGCCCACCCATACGCCCCTAATGGCGGATTGGCCATAGCCGCTGAATTGTGCGGGAATATGCCGCGTAAACGAAATCGCAAAAACCGTCGGGGAGGGAATTCGGTGGACCTCAGATACGAGGCGTTCTGCTTCGCAGATCGGCGGTTCTACGATCTGCAGAGCAGCACCGAAAGCGACCTCCCAGGAGACGGCTTTTCGCGTGACCTGCCCGAACTGCCGGTCGGCTGGGTACAGGCCGAGCGGAACGTGTGGCGGCATCTGCACCCGCAGGGGGTCACGCTGCCGAAGCAGGGCTGGAAGATCCACGTCTCCGCTGGTCTCGACAACGCGAGCAGGGTTCTGAAGGCCACTTTCGACTACTGCGTAGAACGGCGAATTCCGTTCAAGTACCTGCCGACGATCTCGATCGTGCTGGCCCGCAACTCGAAGTACGCGCCCCGTGAGGGCAGCGGCAAGCTGATCACGATCTACCCCGCCGGCACCGAGCAGCTCCAGAGCATCCTCACCGAGCTCGGAGCCACGCTGCAGGGCGAGCACGGCGCCTACATCCTCAGCGACCTGAGGTACGGCAAGGGTCCGCTCTACGTGCGCTACGGCGGGTTCTCCGAGCAGTGGCTGGAGGTCGACGGCCAGCAGGTCCTCGCCATCGAGGGGCCGGACGGCACGCTCATCCCCGACAAGCGCAAGCCCGTCTTCAGCGTGCCCGAGTGGGTCGAGCTGCCGGAGTTCCTGGCGCCGCACCTGGCCGAGCGCAACGCGGGTGATCCCGCGAAGTTCCCGTACCAGATCAAGAGTTCGCTGCACTTCTCCAACGGCGGCGGTGTCTACCTGGCGACGCGCAAGAGCGACGGCAAGGAGGTCGTGCTCAAGGAGGCGCGGCCGCACGCCGGGCTCGACCGCGAGGGCCGCGACGCCGTGGCACGGCTGGAGCTCGAGCACACGATCCTCACGAAGCTGGAGAAAGTCCCAGGCGTGCCCGAGGTGTACGACCGCTTCACCGAGTGGGAGCACCTCTTCGTCGCCATGGAGTTCATGCCGGGGCGCTCGCTCGGGCAGTGGCTCGGTCACAACTACCCGTTGACGCACAAGGACACCACCGATGAGCAGCTCGCCGAGTACCGGGAACGAGCGCTGAAACTCGTCACCAAGGTCGAAGACCTGATGGCACGGGTGCACGAACGCGGTGTCGTGTTCGGTGACCTGCACACGCTCAACATCCTGGTGGACGACGACGATGAGGTCTCGCTGATCGACTTCGAGCTGTCGTCGACGATCGAGGACGTCAAGAGGCCGACGCTCGGCGCACCGGGGTTCCAGGCCCCGAGCGACCGCGAGGGCTTCGAGATCGACGAGTACCCGCTCGCGGCGCTCAAGCTGTGGATCTTCCTGCCGCTCAACGCGGTGCTGGAGCTCTCGCCGGCGAAGCTGAAGCAGCACGTGCACGTCATCCAGCAGCGCTTCGGTCTCGGCGACGAGTACTGCCGGTCGATCGTCGACGTGCTCACGCCGCGCGTGGACCCGCCGGAGGAGCCCGCGTTCACCGCGTTCGACGACCCGGAACCGGACTGGACCGTCGTCAGGAAGTCCATCGCGACGGCGATCCTGCACAGCGCGACACCGCAACGCCAAGACCGCCTGTTCCCCGGCGACATCGAGCAGTTCGAGGTCGGCGGCACGTGCTTCGGCTACGGCGCGGCGGGTGTGCTGCACGCGCTCGACGTCAGCGGCGAAGGTCGCTACCCCGAGCACGAGGACTGGCTGATCAAGGCGGTCAGGAAGGATCCTCCGAAGCAGCCCGGCTTCTTCGTCGGCGCGCACGGCATCGCGCACGTGCTGGAGAACTTCGGCCACCACGACCTGGCGACCGAGCTCGTCGAGGGCTACACGCAGCTCGTCGCCACCACACGGGACCACGGGCTGAGCGCTGGACTGTCCGGCATCGGCCTCAACTTGCTGCACTTCGCGGACGTCCGTGAGGACCACGGCTTCGCGGCGCGGGCCGAGGAGCTGGCCGAACGACTCGCGGAGCAGCTGGCCGGCGCACCGGGACCCGGTGACAAGGCGAAGGCCGGCCTGCTGCACGGCTGGTCGGGTCCCGCGCTGTTCTTCCTGCGGATGTTCGAACGCACTGGCGAACGGCGCTGGCTCAGACTGTCGGAACAGGCGCTGGAACGCGACCTGGCCGAGACGATGGTCGCGCTGGACGGCTCTCTGCAGGTGCGGGACGGCACGTTCCGGTCGCTGCCGTACGTGGGCATCGGCGGCGCGGGCATCGCGCTGGTGCTCACCGAGTTCGCCGCGGTGGCGCCGGAACGTCCGTGCGTGGAGAAGCTGCCCGAGCTGCTCACCGGCTGCACCGGCGAGTTCGTGATCCAGCCGGCGTTCGCGCTCGGCAGGGCCGGACTGATGGCCACGCTCGCCCAAGCGGCCGCGCACAAGCCGGACGAACGGCTCGACCGCGCGATCCAGCAGCACCTGCGGGCACTCGGCTGGCACGCCGTGCGGTACGGCGGCGGGCTCGCGTTCCCCGGCGTGCAGCTGCGCCGGCTTTCCATGGATCTCAACACCGGCGGTGCGGGCGTCCTGCTCGCCATCGCCTCCACAGTGGACGGACGTCCACCACTGCCCTTCCTGGGCAGGACACAGGCCCCGGTTCTAGCGAACCGGTAGCAGTAACCCCCGAAAGATTCCTCGAACAAGGAGAGTTGTCATGGGTTTCATCCTTGACATGCAGGACCTCGAGACGCCCGAGACCACGAGCGTGATGGCCTCCGGTGGCTCGGGTGGCGGCGGCGGTGGCTCCACCACCGCGTCGAACGCGTCGCTGCTGCTCCCCTGCTCGCACAGCACCGTCAGCCTGCTGGCCTGCTGAGCTGAGCTCCAACTGAAACACCGCGGTAGATGAGCGGCATAGGCGAAGTATGCCGCTCACCCACCCTCTGCAGGGCCCGGCAGCCGGCCAGCTGTCGGGCCCTCGCTCATGATGCGCCCTCATGACTTCCGGAGGAACAGCCGATGGCCAAACCCGGTGACGCCCTGCTGTTCTCCGTGGTGCGCCGCGACCACCGTCCGTGGCTGCTGCTGCTCAACGCCGCTGTCGCCACGACCGGCGGGCTGCTGATCCCCTCGGCTCTCGCCGATGCCGTCGACATGGCGCTCGGCGGCACGTTCGTGCTGTTCACGCTGCTGTGGCTGCTCGGAATGGCGGCAACCGAGATCATCGGTGACGCGATCGGCATCGTGCTGGCCGCGAGCATCACCAGCCGGGCCACGGCCTGGCTCCGGCACCGCCTGTCCCGCCACCTGCTGGCGCTCGGGCACCCCTCGCCGTTCGCCGCCGGTGACGCGGTCAGCCGCGTGACCGGCGACTGCGGCAACGCGGGCGGCATCGTGGTCACGCTGATCTCGCTGGCCATCGCCGCGGCGTCCTCGGTGGGCTCCGTCGTGGCGCTGGCGTTGATGGACTGGCGACTGGCCGCCGTGTTCGTGGTGAGCGTGCCGCTGGCGATGTTCCTGGTCCGCACGCACATGCAGCTCACCGCCGACGACGTGCTGGCCTACCAGGAGGTTTCCGGCGACGTGTCGGCGCGGCTGCTCGACGCCGTGTCGGGCAAGCGCACGATCGCCGCTGCGGGCATCGCCGGGCGCGAAGCCGACCGGGTGCTGCAGCCGCTGCCCCGGCTGGCGGCGGCCGGTGCGGGCATGTGGCGCACTCAGGCGAAGATGATGTGGCGTGCGGGCCTGCTGTTGCCGGCCGTCGAGGTCGTCGTTCTGATCACCGCCGGTTTCGGCGTGATGGAGGGCAGGCTGAGCCCCGGTGACGTGCTCGCCGCCCTCGGCTACGCCGCGCTGGGCATGGGCATCGTCGGCCAGATTCCGCAGCTCACCGCCCTGGAGCGCACGCGAGCCTCCGCCAGCAGGATCGCCGAGGTGCTGGACACCCCACCGCCCGGCCGTGCTGCACCCGTGGCCCCGGAGTCCGGCGCGATCGAACTGCGCGGTGCCGGCGTCACCGGCGTACTGCACGACGTGAACCTCACGATCCCCGCCGGTGCGTTCACCGCCGTGGTCGGCAGCTCCGGCGCGGGCAAGTCGACGCTGGCCGCGGTCCTCGGCGGACTGTCCGCTGTGGATTCCGGCGAGGTCCTGCGCGACGGCGAGGTCGGGTACGCGTTCGAACGTCCCGCGCTGCTGGGCAGGACGATCGGCCGTTCGATCGGCTATGGAACCGTCGCCGGCGAGGCCGAGGTGCGCGATGCCGCCGTCGCCGCCCAGGTGCACGACGTCCTGATCCGCCTGCCGCAGGGCTACGACACACCGGTCGCCGAAGCCCCGCTGTCCGGTGGTGAGGTGCAGCGGATCGGCTTGGCGCGTGCGATCGTGCGCGATCCCGCTCTGCTCGTCCTGGACGACGCGACCGCGAGCCTCGACACCGTCACCGAGGCCAAAGTGGACGCGGCTCTCACGACAGCGCTGCCCGGCCGGACACGTGTGGTGGTGACGCACCGGGCGGCGACAGCGGCTCGGGCGGACCTCGTGGTGTGGCTGGAGAACGGCCGGGTGCGCGGCACCGGCACCCACCAGGAGCTGTGGGAGAACGAGGACTACCGAGCCGTGTTCACCGGAGGCGAGTGATGCGTTTCTACCTCTCCACGCTGGCAGGGCACCGCCGCGGCGTCCTGATCCTGCTCGGCTGGTCGGTGCTCGAAGGCGTCCCGGCGTTCTTCGGCGGACGGCTCGTCGGCACCGCCGTCGACAAGGGGTTCGCCGCGGGTGACCCGCGAAGCGGCGTCCTCTGGCTCCTGGCCTTCGCGGCACTGGCGGTCGCGGGCGCACTCGGCCAGCGGCAGGTGTTCGCGCGGCTCGGCGCCGTCGTCGAGCCCATGCGCGACGCGCTGGTCACCCGGATCGTCCAGGGCGTGCTCGACGACCCGACGCACCGGCGGACCCCGGACGCCAGCGCCGTCGCCATGATCACCCGGCACGTCGAGGTGGTCCGCGACGCCACCGCGGGAGTCCTGGTGCAGGCCCGCGCGCTCCTCGTCACCACGGTCGCCGCCCTCATCGGTCTCGCCACGACGGCGGCCGCGCTGATCTGGCTGGTGGTGCTGCCGATCGTGGCCTCACTGGTGTTGTTCGCCCTGCTGCTGCCCTCACTGGCCAAACGCCAGCGCGACGCCGTGATCGCCGACGAACGCACCGCCGAGGCTTCCGGTGCGGTGCTGACCGGTCTGCGGGACGTCGCCGCGTGCAAGGCCGCGGAGGAAGCTTTCGCCGACATCGCGACCGAGGTGAACCGGCAGGCCAAGGCGACCGTCACCGTCGCGTGGGCGAACTCGTTGCGCGCCACGGTGATCGCGCTCGGCGGTTTCACACCCGTCGTGCTGCTGGTGGCGTTCGCTCCCCCGCTCGTCGCGTCGGGGCAGCTGACCACCGGCGCGGTGCTGGCGGCTGTCGTGTACCTGACCAACAACGTGAACCCCGCGTTGCACGGCCTGGCCCGCACCACCAGCACTGTCGTGATGCGGCTGATGGTCGCGCTCAAACGACTCCAGGAAGTCGCCCCGCGGACGAACAAGAAGATCGGCACCGAGGTCCCGTCCAACGGCGAGGTGGTGCTGCGGGACGTCACGTTCGGCTGGAGCCAGGACGCGGAGCCGGTGCTGCGAGACCTCTCACTCACCCTGCGTCCCGGCGACCACCTGGCCGTGGTCGGGCCGTCCGGCATCGGCAAGTCCACAATGGCCAGTCTGCTCACCGGCCTGATGCCTCCGGACCTCGGCCGCGTCCTGTTTGGCGGCGCACCGGTCGACCTGGTCGTTCCCGAGGTGCGGCACCACGCGATCGCGCTGATTCCGCAGGAGACGTACCTCTTCACCGGCACCGTGAGGGAAAATCTCACACTGCTCGCACCGTGGGCGACTGACGAGGAACTGCTCGAAGCGGTGAAGAAGGTTGGCGCCAAACCAATTCTGGACCGGCTCGGTGGCCTGAACGCCACCCTCGGCCACGCGGGCGAAGGACTTTCCGCCGGTGAGGCGCAACTTCTGGCACTCGCGCGGGTGCACGTCACCTCCGCGAGCATCGTGATCCTCGACGAGGCGACCTCACACCTGGACCCGGCCGCGGAAGCCCGCGTCGAACGAGTTTTTGCCCAAAGGGACGGAATTCTCGTGGTGATCGCGCACCGGCTGAGCTCGGCGCTGCGCGCGAACCGCGTGCTGGTCATGGACGGCGGCAAGCCGTTGCTCGGCACGCACGAGGACCTGCTCAGGACGTCCCCGCTCTACGGGCAGCTCATGCTGGCCTGGGACCCCACGTACCACGAGGAAACCCCGCTGCCCAAACGGTAGCGGGGTCCACTCAGGACTATCCGACGCGGTGCAACCAGGTCACGGGCGCGCCGTCGCCTGCGCGGCGGAACGGTTCCAGCGCGTCGTCCCACGCCGCGCCGAGCAGCTCGTCCACCCCGTGTGCGAAGGACTCACCGCCCCGCGATCTCGCCGCGAGAGCACGCAACTGGTCCTCGTTGACGACGATGTCGCCGTTGGCCGAAGTCCGGGCGTGCCACAGTCCCAGAACGGGTGCGAAACAGAAGCGCTCACCGTCCTGACCTGGGGACGGTTCCTCGGTCACCTCGAACCGAAGCATGGGCCACGCGCGCAGCGCAGCCACGAGTTTCGCGCCGGTGCCGGCCTCCGCCGTCCATGCGCATTCAGCGCGCAACTGGCCTGGTGCCGCGGGTTGCGCTGCCCACCTGAGGTCCACTCGTTCGCCAAGGGTGCCCGAGATCGCCCACTCGACGTGCGGACAGACCGCAGACGGCGACGAGTGGACGTAGACCACGCCACTGGTGCTGCCACGGGTGCTCACTGCTGACCTCCGCTACTCGACGAGGGACGTCTTCCCCTACGCCTTTGCCGAGTGAGGTGATCACCGTGAAACCCCGTTCGCTGCATTCTGCCTCGACTTGAGGCATGTCCGCCATAAGAACCAGCTCGATCATCACCCGACCGGGGCAGATACAGGTCTTAAGTCCCGATCTCCCCGGTCGAGCGATGCGTGATCGTGATCTAGAGGACGTTTGCCGCGGCGACCACGTCGACCAGGCCCGTGCCCTTGTCGAACGACGAGGTGTAGGGGCCGACCGGCTGGTAACCGGTGCCGTACTTGTGAGCCGAGGACTTCAGCGCCCGCTCGATGTCGGCGGGGGTCGCGGAAGGCTTGGCCTGGAACAGCTGTGCGACGATGCCGGCGATGTGCGGTGCCGCCATCGACGTGCCGCTGATCGTGTTGAACGTGCCGAGGTCGAGCAGCCCCGGCCCGTTCTGCGGGGCCAGGCCGGTCGCGCAGATCGGCAGGTACAGGCGGCAGGACGACGTGATGTTCTCGCCGGGCGCCGAGATGTCCGGCCACGTGGCGGGGTTCGTCGCGAGACCGCGTGACGAGAAGCTCGACAGCGCGCCGTCGCGGGTGCCGGTCTCCAGGTCGTTGTAGGACGCCACCGAGATCACGCCGGGTGTCGGGTCGGTGCCGGGCGGGTTGGACAGGTTCGCCGAACCGTCGCCACCGTCGTTGCCGTTCGCCCACACCACGACGACGCCCTCGGCCACGAGCTGACGCTGCAGCTTGACCGTCACCGACTCGGGGTCGAACGCACCGCCGCCAGATGGCCCGTACGAGTTGTTGATCACCTTGATCGGCGGGCACGTCGACGCGGGCACGCCTGCGCCGCACGGGGCCTTGTGGTTCTCCAGCACCCAGTTCAGCGCGGCGTCCGCGCCGAGGATGAGGATCGCCGCTCCGGTGGAGATCACGACGCCCTTCGCGCCCGGCGCCGCGCCGCGCACCACCGGGCCACCGGTGAGCTGCACGTCGTTGCCGATCGCGATGCCCGTGACGTGGGTGCCGTGGCCGCCCAGCGACGTGGTGTCGGTGTCGACGAAGTTCGGCACCGGCACGATGCAGCTCGAGTCAGTGGCCCCGTCGAGACACAGGCTCTTGAGGTTGCGGACGATCTTGCCGCCGCTGAACGACGGGTGCGTCGGGTCGACGCCCGAGTCGATCACCGCGACCGACACGCCCGCACCGGTCAGCCCGAGGCTGTTGCGGGCGTCGAGACCGCGGGTGGCGGTGTGCGAGGTCGAACCGAGGAACTTGATCGGCTTCTGGACCTCGACGCGCGTCACGCCCGCCTTGGCCCGTGCCGATGAGATGCGCGCGGAGTCACCCCGCGCGGCGACCACGCCGATCTTGCGGAAACTGGTGATCTTCTGCAGACCGGCGGCCGCGACCGCCTGTTCCGCGGCGGCGATGTCGGCACCGTGGACGTAGACGGTCGAGGTCGGCAGCGCAGCCGCGACAGGGGTTGATGCGGCCACGAGCACGACGGCGAGAAGTGCGGCGCGTTTGTACATGGACCCTCCGTGAACATAGGCAGGCAATCCATCTAACGAGTGATCCACTTTTCGGTGACGGGTGTCACGCAACGTCTCGACTGGATGCGGTTGACCAACCCCGGACCGCTACCGTGTCCACCCGTGCGGAAAGGTGGGGACTCGTGCGGTTGATCCGTCTGGGCGCTGAGCCTTCGGCCGTTGGGGCGGACGTCCGTGCCGCCCTGACGGCGTGCGGGGCGGGTACCGAGGTCCTCGGCGGGGTGGCGCTGGTCGGTGTGCAACCGCCCGGTTGCCCCGTCCCGCTGGACGCGATCGTCGTGCTGCCCAAGGGCGTGCTGGTGATCGTCGGCGTCGATCTTCCGGACCCCGCGGTGAAGCTCGAGGCGCCGCTCGGCGGTCAGTGGAAGATCGACGGGTGGCCGCTGGTCAGCCAGGACGGCACGGCGAACCCCGCGACCGAGGCCGTGGCCGCGGCGACCGCCGTGGCGCAGCGGATCCAGGCGATGCGCGCCGAGCCGCTGCCGGTCAGCACGGTCGTGGCGGTCGGCCCGTTCGTGAGCCAGGTCGTGCAGCCCACCTCCGACCTCAACCGCGGCGTGCGGGTGCTGCATCCCAAACCGTCCACTTTGCTCAGCGCGGCCCGTGAGCTCGCGACGTCGTCGGTACCGTGCACGGCCGACCACGCCATGAAGCTCCTCGCGATTCTTCAAACCACCGGCACGCCGCCGGACGCGCGGACGTTGCTCAGCGAGGGCTTCAGCGACGCCGTCTCCCCCGACCTCGCGGCCGCCAGCACGATGCTGATCCCCAAGATCCAGGCCAAGCCCGCACTGCCGCGCAAGCGTTTGCACCAGGCGGTTCGCTGGCAGTACCTCGCGCTGGGCGGACTGGTCGCCGCGCTCCTCTTCGTCTGGTTGCTGGTGGCGTTGCCCGGTGACGACCAGCCGGCCGACGCGACGCCGGCACCGTCGGCGACGTCGCCGACGACGGTGGTCGTGGACGGCACGACGTTCGTGCCCAAGGACGTGAAGAGCGACAAGGACTGCCAGGCGCAGGCGTTCGGCGACGCGAAGGCGTGGCTGATCGCGAACGAGTGCTCGGCGCTGCTGCGCGCCACCTACGAGACGTCGGTGCAGGGCAAGCAGGCGACGGTGCTCGTGGCCGACCTCGACCTGATGGACGCGCCGAGCGCGACCGCGTTCCACAAGGTCGTCACCGCGCCGGGGTCGGGCGGCGTGCACGGGATGGACGGCAAACCGCTGGAGAACGCGGCGTTCGCGAGCGGGGCCAAGGGCAGCCACGTGCAGCTGGCGTTCGTGGTGTGGTCAGGTGGCGCGGGCGACCAGTCGCTCGATGCGATCGCAAAGCAGGCGTTGCGGCTGCCCACCACCCGGTAGAAGGTGGAGGGCATGGTCGGACAACTTCGTTCTGTGGTTCTGGACTGTCCTGATCCCTCCGAGCTGGCGTCGTTCTACGAGAAACTGCTCGGCGCCCAACGCCTCGCCGGCGGCGACGACACCTGGGTGGTGATCGTCGCGAACGGGACGCGCCTCGCGTTCCAGCGCAGCGACGACTACCGGCCGCCGACGTTCCCCGATCCGCACGGCTCGCAGCAGTTCCACCTCGACGTGCTGGTCGAGGACGTCGAGAAGGCCGAACCGCGGGTGCTGGAGCTGGGGGCCCGGTTGCTGCAGAAGGACAACGACGACACGTTCCGGGTCTACGCGGACCCCGTGGGGCATCCGTTCTGCCTCGTGTGGCTGTCCTAGTTCCGGCCTAATGTGGGCCGCATGGACTTCGACGTCATCGTCATCGGTGGTGGCCCCGTAGGTGAGAACGTGGCGTGGCGGACGGCCGCGGGTGGGCTGTCCACCGCCATGATCGAGAAGGAGCTGGTCGGCGGCGAGTGCTCGTACTGGGCGTGCATGCCTTCGAAGGCGTTGCTCCGGCCCGGTCACGCGCTCGCGGCCGCCCGGCGCGTGCAGGGTGTGAACGCCGGGTCGCTGGACCCGGCCGCGGTGCTGGCCAGGCGCACCGGGTTCACGTCCAACTGGGACGACTCCGGTCAGGTCAAGTGGGCCGAGTCGGAGAACATCACGGTCATCCGCGGCGACGGTGAGGTCACCGGCGAACGCGAGGTGACGGTGGGAGGAGACGTCCACCGCGCGCGTCAGGCCGTCGTGGTGTGCACCGGCAGCGTCCCGAAGATGCCGCCGCTGGAAGGCCTCGCCGACGCTCCTGTGTGGACGTCGCGAGAAGCCACGTCAGCGCGCGAGGTTCCGGATTCCCTGGTGGTGCTGGGCGGTGGCGTCGTCGGCGTCGAGATGGCGCAGGCGTGGGCGCGGCTCGGGTCGAAGGTGACGCTGGTGGTGTCCGGCGATCGGCCGTTGCCGCGGATGGAGGAGTTCGTCGGGCCGCTCGTCGTCGAGGGCCTGCAGGAGGACGGCGTCGAGGTGCTGCTCAACGCCCGCGCGTCGGCGATCGCGCCGGGTGCGCTGACGTTGCAGGACGGCAGGGTCGTGCACGGCTCCGAGATCCTCGTGGCGACAGGGCGGGTGCCGGCGACGAAGGACGGCAAGCCTCTGACCATCGACGACTCCGGACTGGTGTCCGGTGTGGACGGACGCTGGCTCTACGCGGCGGGTGATGTCACCGGGCGCGCGCTGCTGACGCACCAGGGCAAGTACCAGGCCCGGGCGGTCGGCACGGCGATCCTGGAGCGGTCGCGCGGGTTCGAGCCGAAGCAGTGGTCGGCGGGACAGGCCTGGGCGGACCACGTGGCGGTGCCGCAGGTGGTGTTCACCGACCCCGAGGTGGCGTTCGTCGGTCACACCGCGGAGGAAGCGCGCAAGGCCGGCCGGGACGTCAGGGTGGTCGACCTCGACATCGCGGTCGCCGGGTCGTCGCTGCACGCGGACGGGTACCACGGCAGGACGCGGATGGTCGTGGACGAGCGCACGCGGACGCTGGTCGGTGTCACGTTCGTCGGCCAGGACGTCTCCGAGCTGCTGCACTCGGCCACCGTCGCGATCGTCGGGGAAGTCACCGTGGACCGCTTGTGGCACGCGGTGCCCTCGTACCCGACGATCAGCGAGGTCTGGCTGCGGCTGCTGGAGGCCTACGGGCTCTGAGGTGCGGGCTGCTGGTCGAAGATCGGCGCCAGCATGCCGGCCAGCAGCTCGTTCGCCGTGCCGACCACGTACGCGTGGTCGTCGGCGTCGACGCGTTCGGCGAGCTTGAACAACGCGTCCGCGGTCTGCACGGCGATCCGGAAGGTCAGCATCACCGGGGCTTCGCCGTGCACGCCGAACCGGTCGACGAACATCTCCGCCAGCCGCTCGGCCATCAGTTCGTACTGGTCGACGCTGGAGTCGAGCCGGTGGCTGTCCAGCATGTCGCTGAACCGCACCCTGCCGAAGCCGGGCAGGTCGGTCAGCATGCGCAGGTAGACGCTGACGATCTGGTTCATCGCCTCACGCCACGTGTCCGCGATCAGGTCGGCGGCGAACAGCTGCTCGACCTCGCGCAGATACGTCTCCATACCGCGCAGTGCGAGTGCGTGGACAACGGATCGTTTGTCCGGGAAGTACTGATAGAAGGAACCAATGGGCACTCCGGCCACATCGACGATGCGCGCCGTGGTGATGTCGTCGTAGTCGTATTCGTTCAGCAGGCTCGCACAAGCGTCCAGGATCGCGGAGACGGTAGCCGCGCCACGCTGTTGCACCGGCTGTCGACGCATCACCCTGGCTAACCTGCCCCTAGCCGGGTCTTCATGCACTCGAACATCTTTATCCATACGACCCGTTAAGCCCAAGCACAGGTTCCCGACAGGTTTCAGCCTGGATCTCCGCGGCGTTTGCGATGAAGTACCCAACCGAAGTCGACAACGCAGACAACGGCGAGTAGTAAAAGCACGATTGCGAGCCAGACGAGGTCAGCTCGGAGTGCCAGCCACCCCGCGACCGAGTTGAAGACCAGGCCGAATCCGGCGAGCCACAACCGCAGTGTCAGAGCACTGCGCGGAGGCGCCGGGGGTGGCAGGTAGTCGCTCACCTCACCCGGTTTCCCTCAGCAGCGGCGCCTCAACCCGCCTGAGCTGCCGAGGGGGTTTCGTCACATAGGGCCTAACGAGACGCGTGACGGCCAGACCAGGGGCGATGAGGGGGACGACAGCGGTCAGCACGGCGGCTGTGATGCCGGCTCGCATCACGTCCTTGGGCATGACGGCGACGCGGTCGACGACGAACGCGCGCCGCCCGGTCAGCGAGACGGCCGCGAGGACGACCAGGAACACGATCATGCTGAGCATCGCCCGCTGGACCGCGTGCTCGTACCCGGCCGCTTCTCCCGCGATCAGCACCGCGAACCACCCGGCGAGCGCGGGCAGCTGACCCCGCTCGGTGGTGGCGGCCCAGCTCAGCCCGCCGAGGGTGGCGAGCCAGACGAGCACGTCTCTGCGCTCCTGCGCCCAGAGGGAGGCCGCGTCGAGGGGAATACCGGTCCAGCGCAGTACGCCGAGTGGAGTGAGCGGGGTGTGGGCGAGCTGACCGAGCACCCAGGCGAGCGTCCACGCGGAGAGCACAACCGCGAGGACGAGCTGCCACCTCGGCCTGCGCATCACGCAGCGGGCGAGGCGGACGATCTCCGCACGCGTCATACCCCCACCTTGCCGCTTCCAGGTGGTTTGCGGAGAAACGTCACCCCAACGCTCACCCGCACGGCCCCTGTCCGAGGGGGTTGATCACGCAGCGCTATCCACGATCCGGGGACAGATCTTTCCTATGCTGAGTACATGAGCATTGATCAGCTTCTGCATCTGCCCAGCTACCTGATGCTCCAGCTGGTCAGGGAAGCCCGCCGTCTCGCGCGCAACGACCTGCGCGCGCCGCACGTGACGGTGCTGGCGTTCCTGGCCGAGCAGGAGGCGGTGGCGCAGAAGCGGATCAGCGACCGGGTGCGGATGGACGCGAGCGACCTGGTGTCGGTGCTCGATGATCTTGAGCGGCGCGGGTTCGCCCAGCGCAGGCGGGATGAACGGGACCGGAGGCGGTTCACCGTGTCGATCACCGACGCGGGCGGGCAGGCCCTGCGCGACCGCCTGGAGGCGGCACGGGCGCACGAGGAGGAGCTGCTGGCGCCGTTGACGTCGCAGGAACGGGTTGAACTCACCACACTGCTGCGGAAGGCGTACCTGCATCACGCTGATTTGCGTGTAGATTAGACAGTCTGCGCTCACGCGAACCCGGCGCGGGCAGGAATGGGTCTAACAGGCCGAAACCTGATAGGCCACAGTATCGAGAAATGAGGCAAGTTGTCAAGCCCCTCCGATGACCTCCGGCTCGCCGAAATGGAGCCGGAGCAGGAATACGTGGCCATGTTGTACGGCCGGCTCGACGACCTCCGCGAACAGACGTCGAAACGACTCGCACAATCGTTGCGACAAACCGGCGGCACGCACCAGATGCGGTCCGAGCGCGACACCTCCGTCGCGATGTACACGGATCAATTGGCTCAGTACAGCGCGGTGGAGAACGGACTCGCGTTCGGGCGGCTCGATTTCCACAACGGTGACCGCTTCTACATCGGCCGAATCGGTCTCTTCGACGAGGACAAGGAATACGAGCCGCTGCTGATGGACTGGCGGGCACCCGCCGCCAGGCCGTTCTACCTCGCGACCGCGGCCTCCCCCGACGGCGTCCGGCGCCGCCGGCACCTGCGCACCCGTTCGCGCAAGGTCATCGGCCTCGACGACGAGGTGCTCGACATCAACTCGGTCGAGCCGTCCCGCAACGAGGGCCTGACCGGCGAGGCGACCCTGCTGGCCGCGCTGAACGAGTCGCGCACCGGCCAGATGAGCGACATCGTCGCGACGATCCAGGCCGAGCAGGACATCATCATCCGGTCCGAGCTGAACGGCGTCGTCGTGGTGCAGGGCGGTCCCGGCACCGGCAAGACCGCGGTGGCCCTGCACCGTGCCGCGTACCTGCTGTACACGCACCGCCGGCAGCTGGCGAAACGCGGCGTTCTCGTCGTCGGCCCGAACACGACGTTCCTGCGGTACATCAGTCAGGTCCTGCCGTCGCTGGGTGAGACGGGCGTGCTGTTGTCCACCGTCGGTGAGCTCTACCCCGGCCTGACGGCCACCGGCCGCGAGTCCGCCGAGGTGGCGGCGGTCAAGGGCCGCATCCAGATGGCCGACGTGATCGCCGCGGCGGTGCGGGACCGCCAGGAGGCGCCCGCGTTCGTCGACATCCGCTTCGACAACGACGTGTTGCGCCTCGACCGCCGCGCGATCTCCGACGCGCGGGGCAGGGCGCGCCGGACCCGCCGCCCGCACAACGAGGCCCGCCGCACGTTCGCCCGCGAGATCGTCTCGACGCTGGCGGGGATGGTGGCGAGCCGGCTCGGCGGTCACCTGCTGGACAAGGCGGACATGGACGACATCCGCCGCGAGCTCCGCGAGTCCGACGAGGTCCAGGCCGCGATCTCGTCGCTGTGGCCGGTGCTGACGCCGTTCTCGCTGCTGTCCGAGCTGTACGCGAACCCGAAGCGCCGCAACCGCGCGATGTCGAAGTTCACCCGCGAGGAACGCGATCTGCTCCAGCGCACCACGGACGACTGGACGCCGGCGGACGTGCCGCTGCTCGACGAGGCGGCGGAACTGCTGGGCGAGGACGACACGGAGGCCAAGGCCCGCGCCGAACGCCAGCGCCGCCAGGCGATCGAGTACGCCCAGGGCGTCCTCGACATCCTCGACCTCGAGGACGACGCGGACCCAGAGATCCTGATGGCCACGGACCTGATGGACGCCTACCGCCTCGCCGAGCGCCACGGCGTCGACCGCTACGAGACCGCGGCGGAACGTGCCGCCGCGGACCGCACGTGGACGTTCGGTCACATCATCGTCGACGAGGCCCAGGAGCTGTCGGCGATGGCGTGGCGCACGTTGATGCGCCGCTGCCCGAGCAAGTCCATGACGGTCGTCGGCGACATCGCGCAGACCGGTGACATCGGCGGCGCGACCTCGTGGGACACCGTGCTGTCGCCGTACGTGCAGAACCGCTGGCGCCTGACCGAGCTCACCGTGAACTACCGCACCCCGGCCGAGATCATGGAGGTGGCCTCGGACGTGCTCGCCTCCGTGGACGCTTCCCTGGTGCCGCCGACGTCCGTGCGGGAGACCGGTGTGCCGCCGTGGGTCGCGCGGGTGCCGTCGTTCGAGTCCGAGGTACCGGGGCTGATCTCCGCCGAGGTGGAGGCCGTCGGCGACGGCAAGATCGCGGTGATCGTGCCGGCCGCCCTGGTGCAGCCGGTGGGTTCGGCGATCGTCTCGGCGGTGCCGGGGTCGTCGATGGGCAACGATCTGGAAGAGGCCCAGGTCGTGGTGCTCGGGGTGACCGACGCCAAGGGTCTGGAGTTCGACTCGGTCGTGGTCGTCGACCCGGTGGGAATTCTGGAGGAGTCGCCGCGCGGCGCGTCGGACCTGTACGTCGCGCTGACCCGTGCCACGCAACGACTCGGCGTCGTGCACACCGGAACGCTGCCCGATGTGCTATCCCGGCTGAAGGACGTTTCGTAGCGAACGGGAGACCCGGATGGCGAGCATCGAGTCTGCAGTCATCCGGGTCGTCGTCGATGTGAGCGACCAGCTCTCGAAGCGTCTCGTGAGCACCCGGTACCGAGGCCGGGCGCCGTTTCCGACCCAGGAGACCGAGGAGCTGCTGCAGGACCTCGGTACCGAGGCGGACAAGCTGTCCGCCTACCTCGACTCTCCCGACTTCGCCGCCGTGGTCACCCAGGTCCGCGTCCAGCGCGCCGCCGGCGCGGAGGTGGAGGAGCAGCTGCACCAGGGGCTTCGGCTCGCCGGGCTGTCGGGCGACCTGCTCACCCGGACCACCGGTGCCGTCCACCGGTTGCTGCTCGCGGCCTGCGACGAGGTCGTGTCGTGGTACAGCACCCACGGCGTCGTCGTCGACGAGAACGACCTGCTCGCCGCTGCGACGGCGACGGGTCGTCTGCTCGGCAGGCTCAGGTCTGTTGCCGAGTTCCACGGTTTCGCGGCACGTATGCGCAGCCAAGTCACCGCTCTGCACAACAAGATCCGGCTGCCTCACCTCGGCGTCAGCAGGGCCGCGCGCTACGACGAGCTTTACGTTCCACCCACGCTCGCAGCGACGAAGACGCCGAACCCGGGAGCAACCCACCGGACGGCCGAGGAGCTGTGGACCGCGCTACTGCCGCACATCAACCAGTGGGAGGTGGTCGCGCAGATCGCCTTGCAGCTGTACGACCGCAACGTCGAGGACGGCGTCGACGAACTGTTGACCGAGGCGGTCCAGCCGGACGGTCTCAACTTCGCCGCCAGGGCGTTGCGGCACATGCACCCCAGTACCCGCGTCGTCCGCTTGATCACCAAGGCGGCGTTGCTCACCACGCTGGAATACCCGATCACCAAGCGGGCGCTCTACCGGCCAGCGGACTTGATGTTCGTCGACGGAGCACTGTTCAGCTGCATGTACTTCGCCGCGCCCGCGAACGTTCCCCGCCGCCGAGTCGTGGCGCTGGTCGAAGGGTTCGCCCACCTCCACCCACTCGTACCGATCCTCGTCACCGCGCGGAAGATCGGCTACGACGAGGCCCCGCTGATCGGCCAAGCTGACCGCACGGACGAGGCCGTAGCCGTATCCGACGTAGAGCGCGGCCACGCCGAACTTCTGAACGATGTTCCGCAGCGCAGCGGGGTCGTCGCGGGAGCCGACTGCGCCCCAGGCTGCGTGCCGGCGCAGTTCGGCCATGCGGTTCTGGTACCGGGTCAGCAGCCGCGGCCGAGCTTCTCGCCACCACTCGTGATCCCCGGATGGGTAGCCGGGGTGGTGCTCCAGAAGTTGCGCCGCCGCTTCGTCTCCGTTTTCGATCTTGTGGCTGAGCAGTTCCACGATGGTCTGCGCCACGGCAAGGAGTTGCTGGGACAGGAAACCACGCTGGTCGACACCGCTTCGAGAGACGCCGTCGCCAGCGCGATCACGGAGTGCGCCACGCCATGGGCCAACGTGACCGACTTCGCCTTCCTGTCGGTCACGAAGATCCAGCAAAACCCGAAGAAGACCGATGCACTCGCGGTGATGTTGGCACTCCCGTTCGCGGAGTTGCTGTTCCACGACAACGTGAGCACTCAGTGGACGCCCGTCCCCGCCGCGCTCATGGCGGGCAGGCGCAACTGGAGAGGCAAGAGCGAGGCGTTGCGGTGGCTGGAACGAGCCTCGTTCCCGCCCGAGGTGGACACGTTCCTCAAGAACTGGCTGGCGGGGAGCGTCAGCGTGACAAGGCCAGCCCCAGCGACGCCGCGCCGATCCCGAGCACCACGCTGACCACCACGTTCAGCAGTGCCGCGCGGTACTTCTGCGTCTCCAGCAGCTTCACCGTCTCGTAGCTGAACGTCGAGTACGTCGTGAGCCCGCCGCAGAACCCCACCCCGAGCAACGGCATCCAGGACGTGCCAACGACAAACCCGATGAGGAAGCACCCCACGACGTTCACCGTCAAGGTGCCCCACGGGAAGTCCGACGAGTGCCGTGACTGCACGAACCGGTCGAGCAGGTAGCGGCAAGGAGCACCCAGGGCAGCACCGAGGAAAACCGCGAGCACGGTCATCGCGTCACCCGCAGCCCGAGAAACGCTGCCAGCACAGCACAAACCGGTGTGGCGAACAGAGCCCACGACCACGACGCCGCGTACGACGAGAAGGTCGTGAACCCTCCCAGCAGGCCGACTCCGAAGAACGCCCGCACCAACGGCTTCGGGACGAGTCCCATCAGCACACCGATGAGAAACGAGCCCAGCACGTTGATGACGAACAACCCCCACGTACCCGGCACGGCCGACGACAAGCCGTAGCGCGCGACGCCGCCGAGCCCGCCACCCAAGGACACCAGCGCCACGAACGGCAGGTGGAGTTCCTGACGCTGGGCCGGGACGTGCAGGTCGACGTCGGGGTCGATCGGGTCAGGTTGGTTCGGCAAGGTGCTCAACCAGGTGGTCCAAGGCCTTCAGCGCGCGCACGACGTCCTCGCGCTCCGAGGGCTCCAGCTTCGACAGGGCGGACCCGATTCTCTTCTCGTGCTCACGCTGCCAGACGAGGAGCTGTTCGTGTCCACGAGATGAGACGGACAGCCGCGCCACCCGCCTGTCCCTGAGGTCCGCGCCACGGACGACGAGGCCCGAGTCGATCAGCTGCGACACCAGGCCGGAGACGGTGTTGGGGGCGAGACGAAGCACCGCGGCGAGGTCGCCGACCTTCATCGGCGGGCGTTCCGCGAGGGTTTGCAGCAGCTCCACCTGCGCCATCGGCAGGGACTCCCACGGCCAGTCCGCCCGGATGCTCGTCCGCAACGCCCGGCGCAGGCGAGTCACGACGTCGGTGAGCGTGCGGGCTTCGTCTGACATGCGGAGATCTTACGTTCGCGGCAGTACCCGTCCCAATGGGCAGGATCGCGGCCCCGTACCGGGTCCCGCGGATCATTGCGACAATTCACGCTTTCCAGTGACCGAAGCGGATTTCGATGGGCCAAAAGGGGCTACACCCCTGCCGCACCCGTGTGGCACATCAGTAGCCTGTGGCCATGTCTGAACGGTTGAGCTGGGTTCCTGAAGGCCTCGACACCGGAAAACCGAGCGCTGCTCGCCTCTACGACTACCTGCTCGGCGGCGGGCACAACTTCGCGGCGGACCGGGCACTGGCCGAGAAGTTCCTGCAGGCACAGCCGAACGCGCGCACGATCGCGCGGCTGAACAGGGCGTTCCTGCGCCGGGCCGTGCTGTTCATGATGGACAACGGCATCCGGCAGTTCCTCGACCTCGGCTCCGGCATCCCGACGGTCGGCAACGTGCACGAGATCGCGCAGAAGGCCGACCCGGACGCCCGCGTCGTGTACGTGGACTTCGAGGAGGTCGCGGTCGCGCACAGCCAGCTCATCCTGGAGGGCGACGCGCACGCGACGATCATTCAGGAAGACATGACCAAGCCGGTCACCGTGCTGAAGGCCGCGCAGGAGAGCGATCTCATCGACTTCACGCAGCCCGTCGGCGTGCTGACCGTGGGCGTCTTCCACTTCGTGCCCCCGGAGGCGGATCCGCGCGCGGTCGTGGCCACCTACCGCGATGCCGTGCCTTCCGGCAGCTACCTGGCGTTCTCGCAGTTCACCCAGGACCTGCAGCCCGAGGAGATGGCCGGCGTGGTCGAGGTCATGAAGAAGAGCCAGAACCCGATGTTTCCGCGCACGAAGCAGGAGATCGAAGGGCTCTTCGACGGGTTCGACGTGGTCGAGCCGGGAATCGTGCCGCTGCCCCTGTGGCGGCCGGAGGGCACGAACACCGACGATCCGGACAAGGCGGGCATTTACGCGGCTGTCGGCCACAAGGCCTAGCGAAGATCCAGAGCCCTCGCTCATGTTGGCCAGGGGGCGGCTATTCCGTACGCTCTGCACACAGAATGGAACTTCCGGAGCTCGCCGCCCGCTGGATGCACGCGCTGACGTCGACCGCGTACATCCCGCTGTCCCACGCCGAAATCGAGCAGGCGCTGCTCGATTCGCTGGTGGAGCTGCCTGAGTCACCTGAATCGGTAGCCGATAGATTGGTGTCACTGCACGCAACCGGCCCCGACTCGTTGCGTGCCACGATCGAGGTTCTCTTTCCCACGTTCGAGCTGCCGCTGCTCGCCCGCTTGAGCTCCGCGTACGCGCACTACATGCGGATGGACGCGTTCGACCAGCAGGAGCAGATCAAGGTCGCGATCGTGCGGGCCAAGCAGCGGGTCGAGCGCACGCTGAAGGTGAGCCAGGCTCGGTTCCAGGAGGTGTTCGCGTCCTCCGCGCTGGGCATCGTGATCATCGACTTCGACGGCAGGTGCGTCGAGGCCAACGACACGCTCGCCGAGATCGTGGGGCTGAGGGCGGGCACCGAGCTCATCGGGCGGGAGCTGATCGACTTCTTCCACCCGGAGGACAGGGCCGCGCTCGCGGGCTCCTACCGGAAGGTGCGCGCAGGCCACGTCGACAGGTTCCGCGACCAGCGCAAGCTGATCCGCGAGGACGGCGAGCCGGTGTGGGTACACCTCGCGGCCTCGTTGCTGCGCGACGCGGACGGCGAGCCGACGCACCACGTGACGATGGTCGAGGACATCAGCGAGCTGCACCTGCTGCAACGCAGCCTCGACCACCAGCTGCTGCACGACTCCCTGACAGGGCTGTCGAACCGCCAGCACTTCATCACGCAGGTCGAGCGACGGCTCGGCAACGACGCGATCACGTTGTACCACCTGGGTTTGGACGCGTTCTCGGTCGTCAACAACGGGCTGGGCCACGAGACCGGCGACAAGCTGCTCAAGATCGTCGCGAGCCGGCTCGGCACGCTCGCCGCCGAGAAGAAAGCCTTGGTCGCGAGGATCGGCGGCGACGAGTTCGCGATGATGACGATCTCGGACCACGTCACCACGACCGTCGAGGAGATCCAGGCGACGCTCGCCGAAGCGACCTTTGTGGACGATCACGGCATCGCGCTGTCCGCGAGCATCGGTGTGGTGGACCGGCCGCCGGCGTTCGTGACCGCGGCCGAGCTCATGCGGTGCGCGAACGCCGCGCTGCGCCAGGCGAAAGCGCGCGGCAAGCGGCAGTGGGCGTTGCACGACCCGCACGACGACGCCCGCCGCCGCGGCAAGTACGCGCTGGCCGCGTCGATGCCGGGCGCGTGGGAACACGGTGAGCTGGAGATCGTCTACGCGCCGGTGCACGACCTGGAGACCCGCGAGGTGCTCGGTGTCGTCGCCCGCCTGCACTGGGACGACCTGAGCCACAACGACACCATGGCCCTGGCGGACTCGACGGGCCTGTCGCTGCCGATCGGCAAGTGGCTGCTGCGCGAGGCGTGCGCCCAGGCCGCGGGATGGGTCGCGGAGTTCGGCGACCGGGCGCCCACGCTGCACATCACGCTGGGCGCCTTGCAGTCTCGCGACGAGGACCTGGTCGCCGACGTCAAACGCGCGCTCGACGAGACGGGCCTGCCGGCGGAACGGCTGCGGATCGCGCTCGACATCTCGTCGGTGCTGGCCGGCGACGACAACGCGGTCGTGCTGCACGACAGCGGCATCGTGACGGCGCTGGACGGCTTCCGCGGCGGGCACGACGAACTGGCGGTGCTGACCGAGGTGCCGGTCCGCACGGTGATCACCCGCGCACCCGCGCCGAGCCCGGAATCCCCGCTGCGCCAAGCGATGCGCGACCTCATCACCACCGTGCACAGCTTCGGCGTGCGGTTCGGCGTCGACGAGGTGCGCACCCTCTCCGACGCCGAGCACTGGCGGTCCATCGGTGCGGACGGCGTGATCGGGCTGCTGCCCGCCCTGTCCGCGGCCGAGGTGACCAAGCTGCTCACTACAGCTGCTTCACCGCCGCCAGCAGCTTCGTGAGCGAGTCCTTGGCGTCGCCGAACAGCAACGTCGTCTTGGGGTTGTAGAGCAGCTCGTTGTCCACGCCCGCGAAGCCCGGCCGCATCGACCGCTTCATGAACACCACGGACTTCGCGCGGTCGACGTCGAAGATCGGCATGCCGTAGATCGGGCTGGACGGCTCGTCACGTGCTCCAGGATTCACCACGTCGTTCGCGCCGACCACCAGCGCCACGTCGACCGACGTGATCCCCGGGTTGATGTCGTCGAGCTCCTTGAGCTGCTCGTACGGCACGTCCGCCTCGGCCAGCAACACGTTCATGTGCCCCGGCATCCGGCCCGCCACGGGGTGGATCCCGTACGACACGCTGACTCCGCGCTGTTCGAGCTGCGACACGAGCTCGCGCGCCGCGTGCTGAGCCTGCGCGACCGCGAGGCCGTAACCTGGTACGACGACGACGTTGTTCGCGTATCCCAACAGGATCGCGACGTCCTCCACCGTGCCCGACTTGACCGTGCGCTGCTCTTCTCCTTGCGCGGCAACGGTTGTCGCCTTGAACGCGCCGAACAGGATGTTCGCGAGCGATCGCCCCATCGCCTGCGCCATCAACCGGGTCAGGATGGTGCCGGACGCGCCGACGAGCGTGCCCGCGACGATCAGCAGCGTGTTCGCCAGCACGTACCCGGACGCCGCGACCGCGAGGCCGGTGAACGCGTTCAGCAGCGAGATCGCGATCGGCACGTCCGCGCCGCCGACCGGCAGCACGAACAGCACGCCGAGCACGAGCCCCGCGATGGTCAGCAGCCACAGCAGCAGACCGATCTCCGTCGTCATCACCAAAGCGCACAAGGCAACCGACGACACGCCTGCCGCGATCGCGAGCTGCTGCCCCGCCGGCAGCAACACCGGCCTGGTGGTCATCAGCTCCTGCAGCTTCAGGAACGTCACCACCGAACCGGAGAAGCTGACCGAACCGATCAGCACCGTGAGCACGGTCGCGAGCAGGAACAGGAAACCCGGATCGCGCACCGCGAAGAACTCCGCCAGCGCCACCAGTGCCGCCGCGGCGCCACCGACTCCGTTGAACAGAGCCACCATCTGCGGGATGGCGGTCATCTTCACCGAGCGCGCGGCCGGGATGCCCACGACGACGCCGAGCGCGACGGCGAGCAGGATCCACAGTCCGTTGTGGACGACGCCGTGCACGTACGCGGTGACGACGGCGACCAGCATTCCGAACGCGCCGATGAAGTTGCCGTAGCGCGCGTACTTGGGCGAGCTCAAGCCCTTCAGCGCCAGGATGAAGCACAGCGCCGCGACGAGGTACATCAGCTGGGCGATCATTTCCGGAACATCTCCAGCATCCGGTCGGTCACCACGAAGCCGCCGACGACGTTGACCGTGGCCAGGAAGACCGCGAGCAGCCCGAGCACGAGCTCGAGGGTGCTCTCGGCGGACCCCGTGATCAGGATCGCGCCGACGAGGATCACGCCGTGGATGGCGTTCGCACCGGACATCAGCGGTGTGTGCAGGATCGTGGACACCTTCGAGACCACCTCGAAGCCCACGAAGACGGCCAGCACGAAGATCGTCAGCAGGTCGATCACGGCAACTCCTTGCGGATCTGACCGTCGTGGGTGAGGCAGCAGCCGTCGAGCACCTCGTCGTCGAGGTTCGGCTGCACCACCCCGTCCACGATCATCAGCTTGAGCAGGTTCAGGACGTTGCGCGCGTACAGGCGGCTCGCGTGCACGGGCATCGACGACGGCAGGTTCAACGCGCCGTGCACGAGCACCTCGCCGACCCAGGTTTCCTTGCCCGCAACGGATCCGGCGTAGTTGCCACCGGACTCGGCGGCCAGGTCGACCAGCACGGAACCGGGCGCCATCGCCTTGAGCATGTCGGTCGTGACGAGCACAGGGGCCTTGCGGCCGGGGATCGCGGCCGTGGTGATCACGATGTCCGAGGCGGCGACGTGCTCGCCGATGAGTTCCCGTTGGCGTTCCAGGAACTCCTCGGACTGCACCGACGCGTAGACGCCGGACTGCGTCTCCAGGTCCAGCTCGAGGAACTTGGCGCCGAGGCTGCGAACCTCTTCGCCCGCGGCCTTGCGCACGTCGTAGGCCTCGACGACGGCGCCGAGCCGGCGTGCCGTCGCGATCGCCTGCAGGCCTGCGACACCGGCGCCGAGAACGAGGACCTTGGCCGGGGGTACGGTGCCGGCGGCCGTGGTGAACATGGGCAGAAAGCGCGGTAGTCGTTCGGCGGCGACGAGGACGGCGCGGTAGCCGGCCACCAACGCCTGCGAGGACAGGGCATCCGCGCTCTGGGCACGGGTGACGCGGGGCAGCAGGTCGAAGCTGAACGACGTCACGCGGCGGTCGCGGTACACCTCGAGCAGGTCCCGCTCGTTCGCGGACTGCAGGAAGCTGATCGTGACGGCGCCGGGCTTGAGCTTGGCGGCCTGGTCGAGGGTCAGCGGCTGCACGGACACGACGACGTCGGACTCGGGTGTCGGATCCTCGGGCGTCACGGTTGCCCCCGCCGCGCGGTAGGCGGCGTCGGGGGCGTGGGCGTGCCGGCCGGCGCCTTCCTGGACGTGCACGGTCAGCCCGGCGTCGACCAGCGCCGACACCGTGTCCGGTACGCAGGCGACACGACGCTCGGCGGGCCGCGACTCTGCGGGTGTTCCCACTCTCACCGTACGCACGTTACGCGATCAAAGGTGACCTGGGCCACATCACAGTTGCCAGAGAACCGCTCCGGCGAGCGTCAGGCACCCCACCAGCCCAAGCGCCGGCACGACGCGCTTACCGAGCGTCCACGCGCTGGCGTTGGCGATCGCGTAATAGAGCAGTACGCAGAACGAGCTGAACACGATCGCCCGCGTGACGTCTACGGCGATCACCAGCGCGATCGCCGCGAGTCCTGTGGCGATCTCGGCGACCCGCAGGTCGGCCAGCTGCCTGGGCAGCCTGCGGTCGCGAGCCATGGCGAGAGCGGTCCGGCTGACCCCCAGTTGCAGGGAGAGCAGCGAACCGAGGGCGGCCAGGCAGGCGGCGACCCGGATGACGGGTGCCAGCGTCGGCGACACGTCCGCGAGGGTCTTCGTGGCGAGGTCGCTGCCCAGCGCGTTCAACGCGACGACAGCAACGACCGCGTAGACGACCAGCGTGATCGCCAACGCGATGACCACGGCACGCGGGATCGTCCGCTCGGGCTCTTTGACCTCCTCTCCGAGGGTGGCGATGCGCGCGTAGCCCGCGAACGCGAAGAACAGCAACGCGGCGGCGGGAAGGATGCCGGTCGGGAGGAAGTCAGCCGGCTCCGCCGCGTCCTGAGCTGTCACAGCCGTCAAGGCCAGCACGACCACGACCGCGATCACGATGATTCTGGTGGCCAGCGCGGACTTCTGGACACCGGTCAGGTTCAGCACCGTCAACGCGACGACCGCCGCCACCGCGACGGGTTTTGGCGCACCGACGTAGGCGCCGACCGTCAGCGCCATGGCCGCGCACGACGCCGTCTTACCCAATACGAACGCCCAGCCGGCCAGGTCGCCCCAGATCCGGCCGAGCCGTTCACGGCCGTAGACGTAGGTACCGCCGGACTGCGGGTACTTCGCGGCCAGCCAAGCACTCGACAACGCGTTGCAGCAGGCGATCACACCCGCGATGACGAGGCTGACGAGCAGCGCGGACCCGGCCGCCGCCGCGGCCGGGGCGAACACCGCGAACACACCCGCGCCGATCATCGAGCCGAGCCCGACGAAGACGGCATCGGTCAGGGTCAGGCTCCTGGTCAGCTGCACCCGGTCAGTGTGCGACAGGGCAGCCCTTCGCCGGCGAGGAGGCCGGGAAGAAGTTCGGCAGGAGTTCACCTGAGTCGTAGTAGCGGTGGTAGACCGGCGTGAGCCCGCCCGACACGGGTGGCACGATCCACGACCAGTCGGCAGGACAGGATCGGCCGGCGGCCTCCTCCTTCTCCAGGTGCGTCAGGAACCGCTTGGACTCGGTGTGGTGATCGGTGATCGTGACCCCGGCCTCCGCGAACGAGTGCAGGACAGCGCGATTGAGCTCGATCAACGCTCGGTCGCGCCACAACGTCGCCTCCGACGACATGTCCAGGCCCATCCGCTTGGCGATGTACGGCAGCAGGTCGTACCGATCGTGGTCGGCGAGGTTGCGGGCGCCGATCTCGGTGCCCATGTACCAGCCGTTGAAGGGCGCCGACGGGTAGTCGATACCGCCGACACGCAGCCGCATGTTGCTGATCGCGGGGACGGCGTGCCACTTCACGCCGAGCGCCGCGAGCCACGGGAGTTCCGGGTGGGACAACGGAACCTCGAGCACGGCGTCCGCGGGGATCTCCACGAGTGCGGGGTCGTGGCCCTCGCAGGACACCATCAGCGGCAGCACGTCGAACGGGCCGCGCGACGCCGGTGGCTGCCAGCCGCGCTTCAACGCGAGCTCGGTCAGCGCGAGGTTCCTCGCGTCGCCGAGCACGCCGCCGTCCGAACCCCGGTAGGCGGCGTAGCGAACGATCTGCTCGTTCAGGATCGAGGGTGCGGGCAGGCCGGGCTCGGCAGGGGCGAAGACCGTGATGACGGGGCGGATCTTGCCCTTGTTGGTGGCCACCCTGAGGTGCTCGACGCACTCGGCGGCGACGTCGGCGGGGGCGGACACCTCCCGCAGGTCGCGCACCTTCAAGCTCCGCCAGTACAGGCGGCCGATGCAGCGTGAGCTGTTGCGCCAGGCCACGCGGGCGCCGAAGGTGAGTTCGGCGGTCGTGTGGCGGTAGGTGCCGGTCGCGGCGATCTCCGCGTGCACCTCGGCCAGCCTGGCCTCCACCGGCCCCAGGTCGGGGTGCTCGGCGTGGTGCTGGCGGACGAAGTCCTCTACCTCGGCGATGTCGATCTCGTGGGTGCTCTCGACCTGCGCCGGGGGAAGCGCCGTGAGGGAACGGGGCATCACATCAGTCGGGACGGGGGTCATGGCGAGGCACCGTAGTTGCGCTTTCGTGTACCGGAAACCGCCTGTCGCGCTACGCCGTCTGGATCACTGGACCGCGTCCGACACGCTCAGCGAGTACTTGATACCGCAACCGGGTGACAATCCTCGCGACAAAGGGTGGTTTTCGACTGTTATCGCGCTGACACCAAACATTGACCAGTGATCTAGTTCACCACTGGATTCGACCCGTTCGAGTGAACCTCGCCGGGGACGCGACGGCACAGTTCACCCGTGGCCGCACGGGCCAGGCGAACCCACCGGCGCGGAAGAGCAGAATGTCCGGCCAGGACTGGGAAACGACGACCTCGCGGTCGGCCGCGAGCACCTCGATCTCCGCCTTGCGATCGGAAGGAACCGAACGCACCGGCATGTCACCGTGTGCCCGGCAACGTCCACTGTGTACTTGCCGGAGCACGTCCTCGTCCGGCCGCCGCAACCGCGGCGGGGCGCGCAAGTCGACATCATCGTGGCATCGCGGGTACGTCCCACGAGGAGAAGCGCGTCATCCCGCGCACAGCAGCCTGCCCCGGCAGCGCGCGGAACACGAAGTTCCGCACCGCCAGTGCCACCGGCGAGGTCACCTCGATCCCGAACTTCCCCGCCATCCGCGAGCTCCGCCACACCGACTGCGTGCGCGGCCGGCGCAACGCGTCGTACCGGGCGAGATCACCGTCGCACGCGGCCAGCGTCACCGCGTCCTCCAGCGCCATGCACGCCCCCTGGCCCAGGTACGGCACCATCGCGTGCGCCGCGTCGCCGAGCAACGCCACGCGTCCCCGCACGAACGTCGGCAGCAGCGGCAGCTGGTGGATGTCGTGCCGGATGATCTCTGGAGTCGTCGACACCAGCGACGGAATCGGGTCGTGCCAACCGGCGAACAGCTCCACCGGGTCCAGCGCGGCCGACGGTGGCGCCACCGCGGCGACGTACCAGCAGACCCTGCCGTCCCCCAGCGGCAGGATGCCCGCCTCGCCGCCGGGACCGAGTGTCTGCGTGATCGGCAGCTCGAAGGGACCCGGCGCCACCCCTCGCCACGCCGTGGCCCCCGCGTACACCGGTCCCGGCGCGTCGGGCAGCAGCTCCGCGCGGAGGCGGCTGTTGATGCCGTCCGCCGCCACCACGAGGTCTGCGTCCAGCTCCTCAACGCTGGTCACCTCGACGTTGTTGAAAAGGATCTCCGGCGGCAACGCGCGCAGCAGCACACCGTGCAGATCGGCCCGGTGCATCGCGATGATCTTCTCCTGCCCGACGTCGGGCAGGTGCGTCAGCCAGCGCCCGTCCGACGCCTTGACGCCACCCGACACGCGCGGAGTGCCCAGCCTGCGAGCCTCGTCCGCGACCCCCATCCACTCGAGCGCCCGCAACGCGTTCGGCATCACGCCGATCCCCGCGCCGACCTCGCCGAACTCGGCAGCGCGTTCGAGCACCTGGACTTCCCAGCCCACGCGCCGCAACGACACCGCGGCCGCGAGCCCTCCGATGCCGCCACCCACCACGATCGCCTTCATCCCCGCCTCCTCTACATCTGTAGAGGACTCTACACCTGTAGACTACGGCTGTAGAGAGAGAAGGGGCACAGTGCGGAAAGACCTGATCACCGACGCCGCGATCGAGCTCGTGGCGGAACTCGGCATGCGTGGCCTGACCCACCGGGCGGTCGACAGGAAGGCCGGACTGCCGGAGGGCTCCACGAGCGCGTACTTCCGCACCCGCAAGGCGTTGATCGAAGGGTTCGTGGAACGGCTCGCCGTCCAGGAGCAGCAGGAGATCCACCTCGACACGGCCGATCTCGCGGGCAGCATCGCGCGGACGATCGACAACTGGCTCGTCGAACGGAACCGGACGCTCGCCCGGTACGCGGCGATGCTGGAGGCGACGCACCACCCCGAGCTGAAGTCGATCCTCGTGCACTCGCCGCGTGAACAGGCGACCGCACTTGCGCAGGCGCTGGGTCACGAGAACCCGGAACGCTCCGGCGCGCACATCACCGCGTTCATCGAAGGCCTGCTCTTCTACCGGCTGGTCGGCGGCGGCAGCACGACCGGGCCGGTGCCCGGCACCGAGGAGAGCTTCCAGGACCTCAGGAAGGCCGTCGAAAAAGCGTTGCGACCGTAGGTACCGTGGGTTTCATGGGATTCGGGTACGGGGTCTTCTACCTCTGAGTCAGGACGTGTGCCACCACGCATCACGTCCTGATTTCGCGTACCCAAAAGAGGATCCGCATGCGCTCGCATGTTCATTTGACGACCCATGACCTCACCAAGGGCTATGAAGCCGGCCCTGTCGTCGACGGCATCTCGCTGAAAGTCTCCGCGGGCCAACGGCTCGGCGTCATCGGCGAGAACGGCCGCGGCAAGACCACTTTGCTCCGGCTGCTCGCCGGCGACCTGGTGCCGGACCAGGGAACTGTCACGCGACACGGTTCGTTGAGCCTGGTGCGGCAGGAAATGCCGTTCCACGACAGCGAAACGGTGGGGGACCTGCTGTCAGAAGCGCTGCGCGAAAGCCGCGAAGCACTGTCCGAACTGGACAGTGCGGCGGAGCCGTTCGACGAGCAGCGCTACGAGAAGGCGCTGGCCCACGCCGAGGACATCGAAGCGTGGGACGCCGAACGCCGTGCCGCCATCGCGCTCGAAGCACTCGGCGCCGACCACGCCAGGACCGTGAAACTCGCGGAACTCAGTGTGGGACAGCGTTATCGCGTCCGGCTCGCGTGCCTGCTAGCCGAACGCGCGGACGTCCTGCTGCTCGACGAACCGACCAACCACCTCGACGCGGACGCGTTGAACTTCCTGACCGAACGCCTGCGCCAGCACCACGGCGTCGTGGTGCTCGTGAGCCACGACCGCACGTTGCTGGACGACGTCTGCACGCAGCTGCTCGACCTCGACCCGTCACCGGACGGCGAGGTGCACCTGCACGGCGGCGGCTACCGGGCGTTCAAGGAGGCCAAGCGCGCCGAACGCCAGCGCTGGGAACAGCGGTTCGCGCAGGAGGAAGCCGAGCACGACGAGCTGACCGAGAGGGTCGAACGCGCCCAGTCACGCCTCAGGGACGCGTGGCGCCCACCCAAGGGAGCGTTCAAGCACAAGCGCAGTACGCGCGCGGCGAACAAGATGCGCAACGTCGCCCGCAGGCTCGAAGAGCTGGACGACCAGCGCGTCGACGCTCCCCCGCCACCGTTGCGCTTCCAGCCGCCGGAGCTGGAGGCCGACGGCGACCTGCTGCACGCGACGCCGCTGGAAGTACCCGGAAGGCTGAACCTCATCGAGCCGATCTCTCTCGGCGCGGGCGAGAAGCTGTTGGTGACCGGCGCGAACGGCGCCGGGAAGTCGACGTTGCTGAACGTCCTCGCGGGCCGCATCACGCCCGCTCACGGCACGGTTCACCACGTCGGCCGGGTGGCGCTGCTCGCCCAGGAGTCGTCGTTCGAGAACGAGGACGCCACGGCGCGCCGGCTCTGCCCACAGGCGCACGACCTCGGCCTGCTGGGAGAGAAAGACCTGGCGCGGCCGGTCTCCCGACTGTCGACTGGACAGCGGAGGCGGCTGGAGCTGGCGATCCTGCTGAGCAGTGCCCCGCACGTGCTTCTGCTCGACGAACCGACCAACCACCTGTCGATCGCCCTGGTCGACGAGCTGACCGAGGCGCTCCACCACACGAAGGCCGCCGTGGCCGTCGCGACCCACGACAGACAGATGCGGACAGATTTCGTTTCATGGCGGATCGTCACGCTCAGTTCACCTTCACAGAGTCATGAAAGTTCTGTAGCTTCGAAAGCGGTCCTCTACTGAGCACTGGGAGGTGTGCGAGATGACCGAACTGATCTCCGAAGAGCTGCCCACCGAGCGCGCCACTCCGTTCGATCCGCCGACCGAGGTCAGCGAGATCCGCGGCAAGGCGCCGATCAGCAGACTGAAGTTCTCCGACGGCCACCTGGGCTGGCTCGTGACGGGTCACCGCCAGGTGCGGGAGATCCTGGGCAGCCCCGCGTTCAGCAACGAACCGGACCGGTTCCACCTGCTCGACAAGCGGTTCCAGGGCGAGCTGCCGGAGGACGACGAGAAGCGCAAGCCCCAGCCGGGCATGTTCCTCAACCAGGATCCGCCGGACCACACCCGGCTGCGCAGGATGCTGCAGGGTCAGTTCACGGTCCGGCGGATGAACCAGCTGTCCGAGTGGATCGGCACGATCGTCGACGACCAGCTCAAGCACATGCGGTCGCTCGGCAACCGGGCGGATCTCGTTAAGGAGTTCGCGCTTCCGGTGCCGTCACTGGTGATCTGCGCGTTGCTCGGCGTCGACTACGACGAGCGGCACAGGTTCCAGGAGGACACGGCGAAGATGCTGAGCCTGGACTCCACGTTCAAGGAGGCCATGGACGCGTTCGAACGCATCCAGCTGTTCATGCGGGAGCTGATCGACCGCAAGAAGGCCAACCCCGGCGGCGACGACATGATCAGCGACCTGCTGGCCACCGGGGAGCCGACCGACGAGGAAGCGTCGAACATGGCGATGCTGCTCCTGCTCGCCGGACACGAGACCACGGCGAACATGCTGGGCATCGGCACGTTCACGCTGCTGCAGCACCCGGACCAGCTGAAGATCCTCAAGGACGAGCCGGAGGCGATCGACAACGCCGTCGAGGAGCTGATGCGGTACCTGTCGATCATCCACTTCGGACCGATGAGGTCCGCGCTCGAGGACGTGGAGATCGACGGGCACCTGATCAGGGCCGGCGACACCGTGCTCCTGCACATCCCGGTGGCCAACCGGGACCCGGAGAAGTTCCCCGGCAACCCCGAGGAGCTCGACCTGCGCCGCCCCGCGTCGGGTCACGTCGCGTTCGGGCACGGCATCCACCAGTGCCTGGGCCAGCAGCTCGCCCGCATCGAGATGCGGATCGGGTTCTCCAAGCTGTTCCAGGAGTTCCCCGACCTCCGGCTGGACGTGGAGCCGGAGGAGGTGCCGCTGCGCACGAACATGGGGATCTACGGAGTCCACTCGCTGCCAGTAGCGTGGTCGTCATGAGGATTTCCGTCGATCAGTCGAAGTGCTGCGGCTCCGGGATGTGCGTCCTGACGGATCCGGACCTCTTCGACCAGAACGAGGAGGACGGCACCGTCGTTCTCCTGCAGGAGCACCCCGACGCCGAGCACGAGGCCACCGCGAAGGAAGCGGCGAGCCTGTGCCCGGCGAGCGCGATCACGATCAGTTGATCCGCACGAGGTAACCGTTGGAGAGCAGCCAGGCGACGTTCAGTGCCCCGTCGCCTGGCACCAGCGCCCTGTCGAGCTTCTGCTGCAGGCCACCGCCGGGCTGCTCGAACCATGGCGCGATCGGCCCCTCCCACACCGCGAAGGCCTTCGTGACCCGGTAGGCGTGGTAGTTGCACCGGTACGCGGGATCGAACGTGTAGAGACTCTGCGGCGGAATCGCCCGCGTCGAGTAGTGCGAGCCCTTGTACGCCAGGAACCCGCCGTACTCGCTGCCGAACCGGTCCAGCTTCGTGTGCACGCCGAGGGTCCGCTTGTACTTGATCGGCTCTCCTCCCGGCGTGAGCCAGAACCCGTCCTGCGGCGGGTAGTTCCAGCCCGTCCCGTTCCAGTACTTGGCGAGGAACGCCTCCTTGTCGAGGTGACCGAACCTCTTGTACCCGGCGACGAGCGGCCCGACGGGTTGCTGCCACACCTCCGGTAACGTCTCGGGCCCGAGCCGACTGTCACCCTGATAGGCGCCCGCACACGCCTCGGCGGTCGCTTGAGCGGTGCTGACTCCGGCACTGAGGCCGAACAGGACGAGCGTCGCGGCGAAGAACGCCGCCAAGAACCGTTTGCCTGCGAACATACTTCGCATCCTGGCGCGTGCCAGCGCTTTCCGCACTACCCTCGTCCGCGTGAACTTCGCGCCCGGCTGGTACCCGGACAACGCCGACCCGCGGTTCGTCCGGTGGTGGGACGGCAGTCAGTGGACCCCGCACGTCCAGCCGCGCCAGCAACAGACCGACGCCCACCACGCGGAGGTGGAGATGGGCGGCACCGGCCAGGACCGCGTAGCGCAACAGGTGCAACGCGCGGGCATCCAGAACCCGGTGTCAGGCGGCGGAGGCACCCTGTTCACCGAGCCGGTCCTGGTCGTGAACCAGAAGGCCAAACTCGTCGAGATGTCGAACTCCTACGTCATCTACGACCAGCACGCCCGCCACATCGGCACCGTGGAACAGGTGGGCCAGACCGGAGCCGCCAAAGCCCTGCGCGCCTTCACGAAGCTCGACTCGATGCTGGACGTCCGCCTCGAGATCCGGGACGTGCACGGCCGTCCTCTCCTCCGCCTGGTGCGGCCGGCGACCGTGTGGAAGTCCAAGGTCATGGTCGAGCGCGGCGACGGCATGCCCATCGGCGAGATCATCCAGGAGAACGTGTTCGGCAAGGTCCGCTTCGCCTTCGTGTGCAACGGGATGAAGGTGGGCGGCATCTACGCGGAGAACTTCCGCGCCTGGAACTTCTCGTTGCGCGACCACACCGAGACCGAGGTCGCCCGGATCACCAAGACGTGGCAAGGCATGGCGAAAGCCGTGTTCTCGACGGCCGACAACTACGTCGTGCAGTTCCACCGGCAGGTGCCGGACCCGTTGCTGAGCATGATCGTGGCGTCCGGGGTCACGGTCGACACTGTGCTGAGCCAGAACCAGGGCTAGTGCCGCGACAGCCGACCTTCGCCGCGTCTTCGACGCTCAGCGGGCCACCTCGCGGCCGTCTGACCGCCGAACACGGGGCAAAGGCCGACTGCCACGGCACTAGGACGTCGCCAGGCGAAGCTCGTCGACCTCGGCCTGGAACCCGGCCGCGGTCAACGTCTCCTCGGCCCGCCTCCAGTGCTCCCGAGCCTCCTCAACCCTTCCGGCCCGCTCCAAAGCGTCGCCGAGCACCCGCAACGACCGCCCGAACTCCGGCGGCGAGTCCATCTCCCGGGCCTGGTCCATCGCCAGCGAGGCCAGCCGCAACGCCTCCTCCGGCGTGGCAGCGAGCCCTGACCGCAGCCGCCAGACCCAGATCCGCCCCTGCCGGTCGTCGTGCTCCTCGAAGAACTCCCAGGCCTGCCGCAGCTGCTCCTCGGCCGGCCCTGCCTGCCCGGACCGGATCAACGTGTCCGCCAGGAACAACCGGATGTTCGCCGCCCAGTCCGGGTCCCCGAGCTTCTGCGCGGCGGCCAGGCACGACCGCAGGAACCCGGCCGACAGCTGCAACTCCCCGGTGAACTGGTGCAGCCGTCCCAGCTCCAGAGTCGCCATCAGCTCGCTCTGCTCGTCCCCCAGCTGCGCGGCCACCCGCCGCGCCCGTTCCAGGTATTCCTGCGCCGCGGCCAGCCCGCCGGCCCGCCGTTCGATGGCCCCCAGCGAGCACAGCACCTCGACCTCGCCGTGCGGGTTCCCGGACGCGACGAACCGTGCCATGGCCTCACGATGCGCCGACCGGGCCTCCAGCGACCGCCCGCTCCACTCGTGCATCCACCCCATGCCGTACCAGGCATAGGCCTCGCCCCACACGTCACCGGCCGCGGCGAAACCCTCCTGCGCGGCGGCGAAGTTCGAGGAAGCCTCCGCATACCGGTGCAACCGCGCGCAGAGAATCCCGCGCTGCTGGAACAGGATCGGCTTGCGATCCGCGGGCGCGCACGACAGGCCGAGATCGTTGATGTGCTCCCAGTCGTCGAACCGGGCCCGCAGATCGCAGAACGCCGACGACCGGATCGCCAGCTCTGCCGCCAGCGAGGACAGGCCGAGGGACGCGGCCTGGGTGAGCACGGCGTGGATGTTGTGCCATTCCGCGTCGAACCAGTCGGCCGCGTCGCCGAGGTCGAACCGTTCCAGCGCAAGGGGTTCCAGGCGGATCGCCTGGTGCGGCAGCTCGACGTCGGCACGCGTGGCCAGGTCCAGCCACTGTTCGAACAACGCCTTCAGCGCCGCGGCCGGGTCCTCGTCCGCCGCCTCCCGGCCGAACGCGCGCAGCAGGTCGTGCAGCCGGTACCGCACCTGGCCCAGCGCGTCGCGGCCCGCGTAGTCGACCAGACGAGCGTCCACCAGGGCCTCGACGTGGTCTTCCGCGTCGTCGAGGTCGAGCCCCAGCAACGGTGACGCCACCCAGGCCGGGAAGTCCGGCGTGTCGACCAGCGACAGCAGCCGGAACGCCGTGCGGTGCGACTCGTCGAGGCCGTCGTAGGACAGGGCCAGGGATGCGCGGACGTCCAGGTCGCCCAGCGACAGCTCGTCGAACCGGCGACGCTCGTCGGACAACCGGCCCGCGAGCTTCGCGAGCTGCCAGTGCGGCCGTGCCACCAGCCGCGCGGCCGCCACCCGCAGCGCCAGTGGCAGCTGCCCGCAGTACGCCACGATGTCCTGCGCCGCACCGGGTTCCGCGGTGCAGCGTGCCTCACCGACCGCTGCCCGCAGCATCGCCAGCGCGTCCGAGGGCGGCAACACGTCCAGCGGCACGACGTGGGCCGCCTCCAGACCCGCCAGCGCCGCCCGCGACGTCACCAGCGCGGCACCCGAGGTGGTTCCCGGCAGCAACGGCCGGACCTGGGCCTCGTTGATCGCGTTGTCCAGCACGACCAGGATCCGCCGGTCCGACAGCAGATCGCGGTAGAGGTCCACCCGGTCGTCCACAGAGGACGGAATGGCCCCACCGGAAACGCCGAGGCCGCGCAACAGCCGGTCCAGTGCCGCGGCCGGCCCGACCGGCTTCTGCTCACCACCGCGCAGGTTCAGGTACAGCTGCCCGTCCGGAAACGCGTCCCGCACGAGATGCGCGCAGTGCACGGCCAGGGAAGTCTTGCCCACACCACCGGGCCCGGTGATCGTCCACGTCCCACCGGCCCGCAACCCGGCCGTGAGTCGCACGACCTCGTCGGTGCGCCCGGAGAAGTCCCCGACGGCCGGCGGCAGCCACGACGGACCGGCCTGAACAGCCACCGGCGCCGACGACCCGGCCAGCACCTCCATGTGCAGAGCGCGAAGCTCGGCGTTCGGGTCGATGCCCAGCTCGTCGGCGAGCACGTCGCTCGCCCGGCGGAACACGTCGAGCGCCTGGGCCTGCTGGCCGGCGCGGTGCAGGGCCAGCATCAGCTGGTACCAGAAGCGTTCGCGCAGCGGGTGTTCGGCGACCAGGGACCGCAGCTCGTCGACGACCTGGTCGTGCCGGCCCAGCTGCAGCTCGGCGTCGTTGCGGCGCTCCAGCACCTCCCAGCGCTGCTCGTTGAGGCGCTGCACGTCGGTCTGTTCCATCCGCAGCGACGACACCTGGTCGAGAGCGGGACCCCGCCACAACGCCGCGGCCTCGCCGAGCAGGCGGGCCTCGGTCTCCAGGTCGGGTGCGCGCTTGGCCTCGGCACGGAGGCGCTGGAACGTCAGCAGGTCGAGCTGGTCGTCCTCGAGGTGGATCGAGTAGCCGGTCGGCCACGTGCGGACGAGCTTGCGGTCCGCGAGATCGTCCAGCGACTGTCTCAGCCGCATGACGTACGTCTGCAGAGTCGCGCGCGCCGCTCCGGACGGCTCCTCACCCCAGAGGTGCTCCATCAGCTCGTACGACGAGACCGGCGCGTTGGCCTTCATCAGCAACGCGGCGAGCAGGACACGTTGTTTGGCCGAGCGGAGTTCCACGACCCGGCCCGAGTCGATGACCTGCAACGATCCTAGAACCCTGAACCCCCACCGCCGCTGCATGTGCCGATCCTAACCAGCCGGTAACCCAAGGTGTCAGCGAAATGTCAGCGGGTCACGTGATGCTTCTCGCCCATGAAGCGGACAACCTCCATCGCCGCCGCCTCGCAGGCGGAGAGCGCCTCCGGACGCGGACCGGTGACGCAGGTCGGCAGGACCGGCATCCGCTGCTGATCACCCCAGAACACCGGACGGCGTCAAGGCCCCCCAGCTGGGCGTCGTCCGGGCACCGGCGCCGCCGGGACCCGAAGCCCAAACCTCTCCTCGGGTTCCGGCGGCGCCCTTCCACCAAGCCTCAGGCTGCTCCCCGCGACGACATCATGAACGCCCCGAGACGGGACGACAGCTCGTCCGCGGCCTCGTTGCCGCGCAACCGGTCCGCCTCCTGCTTCAGCGGCCGCATCCGGTCCCGCGTGCGGGCAGAGCGGATCGGGCCGGACACCGCGATCGCCTGCTCCCCGATGTCGCGCGCCTGCTCGGTCTCGTTCTGCACCAGGTAGTTCATCGCCAGCGCGGCGAGCCGGAACGACTGACTGCGCGACGCGTCCTCTCCCCCGGAGGAGATCGCTCTGGTCAGCAACGGGATCGCGGACCGCGCGTACTTCACGTCGCACGTGCGGGCGAGCTCGGTGTGCACCATGCCGCCGATCGACACCAGGTCGGCCAGGTCGAAGAAGCGCGCCCACGGTGGCGTGTCCTCACCGGACGCACGCTCGAACTCCTCCTCGGCGCGCGCGAACTGGCGCAACGCCTGCCTCTCCGCGCCCATCTTCGCGAACGCCCACGCCTCGTTGGCGTGCAGGATCGACACGGCCAGAGTCGACCCGCTCGCCTGTGCGATCGGCAGACCGCGCTGGAACGACGCCAACGCGTCCTCGGCCAGCTCGTAATGCAGGTGCACGCGGCCCATCCGGTAGTGGATGTTGGCCTCCAGCGCGCAGTTTCCCGACGCCCGTGCGAGGTCCATCGCCCGGCCGAAGTGCACGTGCGCGGACTCCAGGAGGCCCATGTCGAACGACGCCCAGCCGGCCAGGTTGTGCAGGTCCGCGATGGCGACCTGCAGCCGGTGCAGCACCGGTCCGGACGAGCGGGCGTCGAGCAGCGGGTTCGCCCAGTTCAACAACGCGACGCAGGCATCCCGGCAAGCGCCGCCGCCGTATTCGTAATCGAGCGCCCGGAGGGCACTCGTCAGCGTTTCCACGTGCCGCACGTCTGTTCTGTCCACGCGAGCTGGGAATGCGTCGTCGTTGAACATAGCTGGTCCTCCTGACGTGCGCCGGGCACCCGCTGTACAGATACCCGTTACACACCGCCGGTACTCACCGCGCCGCCGCCACCATCCCGTTGTTCGACCTGGTCGGGAAGGGTCCTTCGACCCTCCGCGGACACGCGGGCGCGACCACCACAACGCCGTGGTGGTCGCGCCTACGATTCTGGACGGACAGCGTGATCGGAAAGGGGCCATCGAGGTGTCGGCGGAAAAGAGCTGAATCAATTTCCAGTGACGACACCTCACCGGAACGGCCGATCAAGTCACTCTTCCAGGCTCACCGACTGAGAGGGACACCTGTCCACCGCGTCACGGACACCCGGCAGCAAGTCAGTGGGTGGTTCCGGGACCAGAACGACGCCGAGACCATCGTCATCCGACTGATCGAACACGTCCGGTGCGGCGAGCACGCACTGACCCGATCCGATGCACCTCGTCCGGTCTATCCGGACCGTCATCACCACACCACCGGAATGGCGGCCGCGCCGTAGGTGATCGAGTCCTCGCGGAAGTCCATCTCCGTGACGGGGATCGCCGGACGCAGGTTCGGGAATCGCGTGAAGAGCGAGCGCAGCAGGATCTGCAGCTCCGCGCGGGCGAGGTTGGCGCCGAGGCACTGGTGCGGACCGAAGCCGAAACCAAGGTGCGACACCGCCTTGCGCTCCAGGTCGAGCTCACCGGCGTTCGGGCACAGCGTCTCCTCCAGGTTGGCACGGAACGTCACGGTCGCCCACTCGCCCGCCTTGATCGTCACGCCGTCGATCTCGACGTCCTCGACCGCCTTGCGGGCGAGCCCCGCGCCACCGAGGCGGCCGATCGTGTAGCGCAGCAGCTCCTCGACCATCACGTCGGCACGGCTCGGGTCGCGCTGCAGGATCTCCAGCTGGTCAGGCCGTTCGAACAGGGTGAGCGCGAACAGGCCGAAGAAGTTCGACGTCGTCTCGTGGCCCGCCGCGAGCAGGCCGATGGCGAGCATCAACATCTCTTCCATGTCGAAATCGGTCTCGTTGACCATGAGGCCGATCATGTCGTCGGTCGTGCCCAACGCCTTCTTCTCAGCCGCGACCTTCACGAGCACCTCGCCCAGCTCGGCGGCCTTCGCGTCGTACACCTCCTTGGAGCCGTTCTTGCCGAACATCTCCCTGGCGGTGGACTGGAACAGCTCCTGGTGCTCCGGCGAGACGCCCAGCAGCTCGGCGATCACCAGCGACGGCACCGGCAGGCACAGCGCCGGCACGAGGTCGGCCGGCGCGCCCCGGCGTTCCATCGCGTCGAGGTGGTCGTCGACGATCTGCTGGATGCGCGGCCGCATCTCGTTCATCTTCTTGACCATGAACGCCCGTGACAGCGGGCGACGCAGCCGCAGGTGCTCGTCGCCGTCCATCACGTTCATGTTGCCCGGCTGCGGGCGGCCGAGGATGGGCTCGCCCACGGTGCGCATCTCGGGGCCGCCCTCTCTCGTAGCACTGAACCGCTGGTCGGAGAGCACCTGCCGGACCCCGGTGTAGCTGCTGATGACCCAGGCCTCGACCCCGTTGGGCCAGATCATCTTCACCGGGCCGTTGCCGATGGCCTCCTCGAAACCTGCGGGTGCACCCAGCGGATGCGCGCGGTTCTCGTGTGGAACTGGGCAGACGGCAGCTTCAGTCACGGAGTCCCCCTCAACAGAACAGAACCGTTCTTTTGGAACCATGACCGAACGTAGCGAAGAAACTACGCGTTGACGAGGTTGTTCGGGCCAGGTCAGCCGATCAGCGGTCTCAACAGGCCGTCGACGATGCTGTCGGTCACGCCCTGTTCGGCGGAACGCAGGACAAAAGTCGAGATCAGCGCCGTGATGAGGATGCCGGCGTCGAGATCTTCCGGCAGCTCTCCACGCGCCTTCGCCCGGTCGACGGCAACCTGCAGGTGCTCCGTGTAGGCGCGGTCGATGTGTTCCTCGCGCAGGCAGGCGAGATCGGCGTCCTGGCGGCTCCCCTCCAGGAGCCCGAGGAAGATCCCCGCGGTGTCGAACGGCATCGGCTCACCCCACGACCGCAGGATCTGCCGGACGTCCTCGGCGAACGTGCCCTCGTCCGGCTGCGGCAGGACGGGAAGGTTCGCCTTCAACGCGTCCGTGATCAACCGCGCTTTCGACGGCCAGCGCTGGTAGAGGCTCGCCTTGCTCGCACGGGCCCGGCCGGCGACCAGGTCCATGTTGAACCGGGCGTAGCCGACCTCGGCCAGCACGTCGAGCACGGCGGAGAAGACCTCCCGCAGACGCTCCGGCGCGTCCAAAGGCGTGCGACCCACCGTGCTCCTTCCAAACCGGAATCAGGTGACGTGCACCGTACCGCCGGGAGCATCCGTGAGAAGACCTGTGCGGCGCACCGACATCCACCGCAGCTGCGTGCCGTGCAGCGCGGTGATCAACGACTGGATCACCACGGCGTACATCAGCTGCCGGTAGACGATCTGCTGCAGCGGATAGGCCCACAGCGGCTTGAGCGACTCGCCGTCGAGCCGCAGCGCGTAGCCCGCGCTCGCGGTCTGGATCAGCAGGAACACCGTCCACACGATGGCGGCGAGGGGTGCGTCCGCAACGAGGAACCCGTACATGACATACAGGTCCATCACCGGCGCGAGCAGTGGCAGCAGCAGGTGGAACGCGAACAGGTAGATGAGTCCGAACCGGCCCATCGGGCCGTTCTCCAGCAACGCTCCGCGATGTTTCCACATCGCCTGGAAAGTTCCGTACGACCAGCGGTAACGCTGCTGGAACAGTCCGCGGATCGTGCTCGGCGCCTCGGTCCACGCCTTCGCCTGCTGCCGGTACGCGACCCGCCACCCGGCACGCGTGACCGCCATCGTGAGGTCGGTGTCCTCGGCCAGCGTGTGTTCGCTGACGCCGCCGGCGTCGGTCAGCGCGGCCTTGCGGAACGCCCCGATCGCGCCCGGCACGGTCGGGATGCAGCGCAACGCGTGCAGGATCTGCCGGTCCAGATTGGACCCGGCGCAGTACTCCAGGTGCTGCCAGCGCCCCAGCAGTCCCTGCCGGTTGCCGACCTTGGCATTGCCGGACACCGCGCCGATCTGGGCGTCCGCGAACGGCTGCACGAGCTCACCGATCGTGTCCGGCTCGAAGATCGTGTCGCCGTCGAGCAGGACGAGCACGTCGTGCTTCGCCTTCCGGATGCCGGTGTTGAGGGCGGCGGGCTTGCCCTGGTTGGCCTGGCGGATCACCGTGACGCCGGGCAGGCCCAGCTCCTCGGCGCGGTCGCCGGTGCCGTCCGTCGAGCCGTCGTCGACCACGATCACCTCGACGTCGGCGCAGTGGTTGTTCGCGGCGATGGACCTCACCGTGGCCGCGATGTTCACCGCCTCGTTGTACGCGGGGATGATCACCGAGACCGGCGGGGTGATCCACGGCGGCGGCGACTGCTCGCTCTCCCGCCGCAGCCGGCGGTCGGTGTGCGCGAGGCCGAGCTGCATGAGCGTGCGCAGGATGCCGAGAAGTGCCGCGATCGCGATCGCCGTGCCGAGCAGCATCAGCACGATGCCGCCGTTGCGCTGCGACCACGTGGTGACCGCGCCGGTGAAGCGTTCGGTCGCGGTGGCCTCGACCAGGCGGTCCTCCGTCACCGTGACGAACCGGTAGCCCGGCGCCTTGGCCAGCTCACGGGTGATGTCGGCGCCGATGCTGCCGTCGTCGTGCAGCCGGACGACTCCCCCACCGTGCCGCAGCGACATCCTCACCAGCGTGCCGATGTCCTGGTGGTCGCGGTCGCCGCTGTCGACCTCGGCGGGCGCGCCGACGAGCGGCGTGTGTGCGCCCAGCACGTCGGCCAGCGCCGCCTGCGCGAAGGCGAGGTTCAGCGGGTTGCCGTGGTCGCCCTCGGCGCGGAAGCCGTCGATGGCGATCTGGTGGCCCTCGTCGGCGATCCGGCGCGTTACCTCCGGGTTGCGGGTGACCTGCGTGCCGATGACGAAGAAGGTCGCCTTGACGTCGACTTCTCTCAGCACGTCGAGCAACCGGGGCGTCCACTTCGGATCCGGGCCACCGTGGAACGCCAGCGCGAGCGTGCGTTCCGGCAGCTCCCGGTGTTCGCGGGTGTGCTGCACCGACTCGGGCCTGATCGCGGTGTAGGCGTGGAAGGACACCACGCTCATCAGCACGAGCAGCCCGAGCAGGATCGAGATCCAGTGCAGCCGCGGAGCGCGTCTCACCACACTTCCAGCAGCGTGCCGCCGACCACGGCGGCGAACACCATCAGTCCACTTGCGACGGTCAGGCTGACCAGCCGCGCGATTACCCGTCTACCGCCGTTGGCGTCGACGAAGACCTGCATTTCCCCATCCCCCCAGAACGAACCGGACGACCACGACCACCAGGGCCGCGCCGACCGACGCCGCGAGCCACGGGAACCCGTTGACGAACCACGGGACCGCGTCCGCGGCGAACTCCTTGCTGTTCCCCCAGAACGACTGTCGCTGTGACTGACGTCGCCAGGCGGCGTTGCCCACGGCGACGACCAAGAACACGACGGGTGGCGCCGGTGCCACCGTCCACAACCCCACGCGGCGAACGAGCGCGGAAGCCAGCACCGCACCCGTCACCAACCAGACGCCGAAGGGCCAGCCGAGGTTGTCCCCGTCCACCCAGATCCCCGCCTGCGTGAACACCGCCAGCACCGCGAGCGCCGCCAGACTCGGCAGCTGTACCCCCATGACCACCTAGAATAGCCTTGGGGGTGTCTTTTTCATGCAATCACGTGGCCGCCATCACCGCACGGCCTTTCTCGTCCTGATGCGCACCGCGTGGATCGCCGTGTGCGCGGCGGTGCTCGTCGTCTCGGGCTTCGCCTGGTCCACCGTGTCGACGATCTCGTCCGGCGTCGAGAGGTCCTACGCGATCCCCGACGACGCACCCCGGTCGGAGTCCGGCCGCAACATCCTGATCATGGGCCTGACCACCCGTCTGGACCTGCACGGCGAACCGCTGCCGGACGATGTGCTGCGGCGCATGCAGGCGGGCGAGAGCGACCGCGGCGGCTACAACGCGAACACGCTGATCCTGTTGCACATCCCCGTTTCCGGTCCCGCGGTCGCGATGTCCGTGCCGCGCGACAACCTCGTGCCGCTGTCGTCCGGCGGCGAAGGCAAGATCAAGGAGGCCTACGGGCGGGCCAAGGTCGCGGAAGAGGAGCGGCTGCAGGCCGCCGGCACGCACGACAAGCGGACGCTGGAGCGCGCCGGGCGCGAGGCAGGACGGCGGGCGCAGGTGCAGACCGTGTCGACGTTCCTGAACCAGCCGATCGACCACCTCGTGGAGATCTCGCTGATCGGGTTCTTCCACATCGCCGAAGGGCTCGGCGGCGTGGACGTGTGCCTGAAGAACGCGACGAAGGACCCGTTGTCCGGCGCGGACTTCCCGGCCGGTCCGCAGCACCTCGACGCCGGTCAGGCGTTGTCGTTCGTGCGCCAGCGGCACGGCCTGCCGGGAGGCGACCTCGACCGCACCAGGCGGCAGCAGGCGTTCCTGGCGTCGGTCGCCCGCCGGTTGAAGGGCGCGGACATCACGGTGGTGCAGGCGATGATCGACACGGCGAAGCAGGACGTCGTGCTCGACGCGGGGTTCGACCTGACGGAGTTCGCCCGCAACCTCCCGACCGAGGTGCGGTTCGACACGCTGCCGGTCGAGGGTGGCGCGCACATCGGCGGTCAGGACGTGAACAAGGTCGACCCGGCCAAGGTGCGGGAGAAGGTGAACGAACTGGCCACGGCACCGCCTCCTCCACCACCCGACGACGGCGTTCCGTGCATCGACTAACTACGTCTTTCGGTCACCCAGGTCGCGATCTGGGCACGTGAGGTGAAGCCGAGCTTCTGCAGGATCCGCTCAACGTGCCCCTCCGCGGTCCTGCGTGCGATCACCAGCTTGGCCGCGATCTCCTTGTTCGACATGCCACCGGCGATGAGGTCGGCCACCTGCTGCTCGCGTTTGGTCAGCGGGGTCGGCGCGGCGCTCGTCGGCGTCTCCTCGGCCAGTTGCTCGCCGATGGCGAACGAGATGGCCTCTTCGAGCTCGAGGTCCATGCCTTTGCGGAACACGGCACGGAACTCCTGCTCGCCCAACGCGGAGATGGTCGCGGCCTCGCACTCGCCGTGCGGGGCGCCGAAGTACCGCGACCCGAACATGGGGTAGCCGACCGACTGCCAGATCTCGCTCGTGGCGCCCAGCAGCGTCGCCGCGCGCACCGCGTTGCCCTGCGTGGCCGCGATCCACGCCAGCACCTCGATCGCGAGGACGATGCCGAGCAGGTCGTGGAACGTGCGCTTGATCCGCAGGCACTCCCGGCCGAGCTGGTCGGCGCGCGCGAAGTCGCCGCTGACCCACGCGCACAACGCCAGCACGTAGATCGCGTACGCCTGCGCCCACAGCTCGCCGTGCTCCTCGCCGACGGCCTTCGCCTCGACGCAGAGCCGTTCGGCTGCGGCGAAGTCGTGCCGGAACGTCGCCGCGATCGCCAGTTCGATGCCGGCGAGCATGGTGTGGCTGTTGACGGTGCCCTGGCCGCGGTACAGGAGGATGGCCTCCTCGAACAGCTCTTCCGCCTGGTCGAGGTCGTCACCGACGAGGAGGGCGCACGCCAGCCGGTGCGTCGAGTAGGCCAGCGCGGTCTCGTCGGGCACGGACAGCGCGTACTGGCGGCACTCCTCAAGCATCCGCGCGGACGGGGTGAGATCGCCCTGCAGCGTCGCCACGTATCCGTTCACCCACAGCGCTTTCGCCCGCTCCGGTCCCGGCTTCGCGTCGGCCAGTGCCCGGTCCAGCCAGTACCGGCCCTCGCCGAGCATGCCGCAGCCGGCCCAGTAGAACCACAGCGTCGCCGCGAGGTACACCGCGCGTTCGCCGTCCTGCTCGAAGCAGAAGTCCAGGGCCGAACGGAGGTTCGCGTGCTCCAGCCGGGTGAGCAGGAAGATCTGCGGCTGACGCGGGCCGAACCACTCCTTCTCCCGGTGCTCGGCCCACTCGATGAAGTGGTCGCGGTGCCGTTCGCGCACGGCCTGCTCGCGACCGGCGCCCCGCAGTTTCTCCAAGCCGTACTGGCGCAACGGCTCCAGCAACCGGAAGCGGGTGCCGGACGGGTGCTGCTCCGCGACCACGACCGACTTGTCGACCAGGCCGGAGAGCGAGTGCACGATGTCGTCCGGCGCAACGCTGTCACCCGAGCAGACCCGCTCCGCCGCCTCCAGGTCGAACGTGCCGCGGAACACCGACGCCCGTGCCCACAGCATCTGCTCGGACCGGGTGCACAGGTGAAAGCTCCAGTCCACCGCGGCCTGCAGCGTCTGGTGGCGCGGGACACCGCCGCGTTTACCCTCCACCAGCACCCGGAACGTGTTGTCCAATCTGGACAGGAGGTGGTCGAGCGTGAGCACGCGCAGGCGCACGGCGGCCAGTTCGATGGCCAGCGGGATGCCGTCGAGCAACGCGCAGATCTGGGCGACCTTGTCGCGGTTGGCCGCACTGACGGCGAATCCCGGTTCGACGGCGGCGGCCCGTTCGGCGAACAGGGTCAGCGAGGGGTCCTCCGGAAGTGGCGCGACCTGCCAGAGGTGTTCGCCGTCGACGCCGAGACGTTCGCGGCTCGTGGCCAGCACCCGCAGACCGGGTGCGCTGCGCAGCAACACGTCCACGAGGTCGGCGGTGGACTCGACGACGTGCTCGCAGTTGTCGAGGACCATCAGCGCCTGCCGGTCGCGCAGGTGTTCGACCAGGACGGTGCGGTGCTGACGGACCGTGTCGTCGTGGACACCCAGCTGCCCCAAGACCGTGTGCACGACCAGTTCCCGGTCGGTGACGCCCCCCAGGTCGACGAACCACACGCCGTCGCGGAAGGCCCTGTGCGTCTCCGCGGCGGCCCGCAGCGCCAGCCGGGTCTTGCCGACGCCGCCAACACCCGTAAGAGTGACAAGGCGAGACTCGGACAGAAGTCTTCTCACCTCGGTGACGTCGTGCCTGCGGCCGACGAAAGTAGTTGTGTCAGCAGGCAAATTGCCTTTGCTGCCCGGGGAAAGCGAACCGCCCACAGCGGCACCCTAGGTCGGCGCGATCTCCCGCTGCAATGCGGTCCCCCAGAGGCACCAACGGTGAAACACGGGTAGTTACCCCCTAGGGCTCTCATGGTCACGTTGCCACTCTTGACGGCCGGGGACGTGCCTGCGGGAGGGAATCATGGCCGGTGACAGCCTCGACGTGGACGTCAGGGAGCAGAACGGTGTGCTCGTCGTCCGGTTCAGCGGCCGCCTCGACTGGTCGACCTACATGCGCGTGCAGGACGTTCTGCTCGACTGCGCCACCAAGGAGCTCGTCGGCGTCGTCGTGGAGCTCGACGGCCTCGTGGCGGAGTCGCCCGCGCTGCTCGTGGTGTTCGACGTCGTGTGGCTGTCCGCGGCGCGCTGGCCGGGCATCTCGCTGAGCCTGGTCGTCAGTGACCATCTGCTGCGGTCGGTGCTGGAGTCACGCGGTCTCCCCCGGCACATCCCGATGCACCAGACGACCGCCGCCGCACTGGCCTCCGTGGTGCGGCTGCGGCACGAGGACCGGGTGGACGCGGCGCTGCCGACGTGCCGCTGCCTGCCGCACGTGGCCGAGCGGATCACCGAGCGCGCGTGCGAACGGTGGGGCGTCCAGTCGTTGCTCGACGTCGCTCCGCAAGTGGCCGTTGAACTCGTGTCGCACGTCGAGGACGAGAGCCCGTTGGCGCTGTTGCTGCGCATGCGCAACGACAAGATGTCCGTTGCCGTACGCACGACCACACGCTTCGACCTCAGGCAGTGGCACACGATGCGGCGCAACGTCGCGTCGATCGCCGTCTGCAACTTCACCATGGGAGAGACGCCGGCCGGTGGCGGGCGGAGCATCATGTGGGCGTTGCTCGACGTACCGGAGGACAGCCAGCGGCCCCCGAGCTACCTTTCGGAGGCCGCCGTCTTCACCCACCAGGCTTAAGACTTCCGGGTCGTTCTACTGGGCGCGGGCAGCCGCGATGCTGGTACGGCACGCGCGCACGACCTGACGGTTCGCCGCCGTGTCCGGGGTGCGTGTGCCGCACGTCGGACAGAAGAGTTGTGCGGTCGTCTCGTCGACGAACACCTCGAGAGGGCTGCCGCACGGCCGGCACCAGCGATGCCCGGTGACGGGGATGACGTGGTCCGGGGAGGCCACACACTGGTGCAACCAGCAGCGATGCCAACCGCAGGTCACTCGGGCGTGGGGGTCGAGACCGAGCTCCTCCGCCAGGTCCTCGGCGCCGAGGACAGCGGTCAGAGTCGCGTCTTCGGCCTCGAAGGAGGTCACCAGCCGCAGGTGCGCGCGTCGCCTCATACTCAGCACCTTGCACCGTCAACCATCCCAGGTATACCCGCATAAATACCTGTTTAATCGCCGCTTCGGCCGAATTCCAAGCGGCACGGAACCCTCTTCTCACTCCGACGTGCGCGCCCTACGCTTCGGACAGTCGACGCGGCGCAGAGGTATTCCAGATGGCTGATCCTGCGTATTTCCCTCCCCCGCACTCCGCCCGCATCGGGATGAGCGATGTGGACCAGCTGGAGTCGCAGACGCATTCGCTGAGGTCGGTGGACTACCAGTACGGCGGAGGGGTGTGCAGGGACGCCGTCGTCGTGCGGATCTACTGGGCGCAGCAGCTGCTGGCGGCTTCGGCTTCCGAGGTGGTGCGGGCGCGGCTGCTGTCCGCCGTCGCCGATCTGCACAACCTGGCGGGGTGGACGTCGTTCGACAGCGGCCAGGTCGGGGCCGCCTACCACCACTTCGATCGTGCCCTGGAATTCGCGCGCCACGACGAAGACCTGACCACCAACATCGTTTACCGGCGTGGGCGCGTACATCTGCACCACGGCGCACCGGGCGATGCGCTGGCGTACTTCCAGAGGGGTGCGTTTGCGCCATTGGCGTCGAGCATCATGCATTCGAACGAGGCATGGGCTTACGCCCGCCAGGCCCGTCCCACCGAGGCGTTGCGTGCGCTGGGCAAAGCACAGGACGCGTTCGCGCGCGCGGACCTGTCACACGTGCCGGACTGGGCCCGTTTCCACGACGAGACCGACCTGACGGCGATGATCGGAACCGTCTACGCAGAGCTCGGTGACACCCGGCACGCGATCCCCGCGCTGTCGTCCGCCATCGAGCAGTTCGGGCCGGCGATGGCGCGGAGCTGGACGTTCTGCCTGATCGCGCTGGCCTCGTGCCACTTCCTCGACGGTGATGACGACCAGGGCCAGACCGTGGCGATGCAGGCGATCAACGCCGCCGAGGGGCTGCGTTCCGAACGGGTGTGGGACCGGATGCGGCCGATGATGCAGGCGGCGGCCGCGCGCGGGGTCTTGTTGCGCTGAGTCTTTGCAGAACCCGAACATTCGGCGGACTCGGTTCTGATGGTGCTCGGTCATCGTTCTGTGCCATGAACATTTCGCGAATCGGCGGGCTTGTGGCGGGGATGCTGCTGTTGGGCGCTGGGACCGCGTCCGCGCAGGAACCGATCACGATCAGCCCGGAGAAGGTGCAGCAGATCTGCTCGCAGCGGGTGCCGCGGGTCGAGGCCAGGGTCAAGGCGCTGACCGACCGCATCAACGGCAGCCCCGAGACGCTGGGCTCGAAGAAGTGGATCGAGCAGAAGGCGGCCGATGCTCGCGCGGCAGGCAACACGGCCCGTGCGGACGTGCTGGACGCCCGGCTGAAGCTGCGGGACGCGCAGCTGGTGAAGCTGTCGAAGGCCGGCGAGCGGGTCGCCAAGTTCAAGTCCGAGCACTGCGGGTCGAAGTGAGGTGGGTTGCCGCCGCGTTGCTGGTGGTGTCGCTGACGGCGTGCCGGGGTGAGACTCCTGCGCCGGACCTCGATGATGTGGAATCAACGCTGAACAGCATCGAGTCGGACATCAACCAGCCGGGGTGAACGCGTGGAACGTGGCCTGGTGCTCGTCGTGGAGGACGAACCGGCGATCGCCGAACTGGTCGCGCTGTACCTGCGGCGCGACGGCTTCGGCGTGCAGGTCGAGTCCTCGGGGGACGCGGCACTGGCCGCGGTCCGCACCCTCTCTCCCGTCGCCGTCGTGCTGGACGTCGGCCTGCCGGGCATGAACGGCATCGAGGTCTGTCGCGCGCTGCGGGCCGCGGGCGACTGGACCCCGGTGCTGTTCGTGACGGCCCGCGACGACGAGGTGGACCGCCTGCTGGGCCTGGAACTGGGCGCCGACGACTACATCACCAAGCCTTTCAGCCCGCGCGAACTGGCTCTGCGCGTCCGGACCGTCCTGCGCCGCTCCTCCGGCGTTGCCCCGGAAGTGCTGCAGGTGGGTTCCGTGCGGATCGACGTGGGTGAACGGCGCGCGTTCGCCGGTTCTGCCGAAGTGTCTTTGACCTCAACGGAGTTCGGCCTGCTCGCCTACCTGATGAAGCACCCGCGTCAGGTGTTCTCGCGTGAGCAGCTGCTGAGCGCCGTGTGGGGCTATGCGTCCGTCGCCGGCACGCGCACAGTGGACGTCCACATCGCCCAGCTGCGAGCCAAGTTCGGCGCAGCGAGTCCAATTCGGACAGTGCGCGGCGTCGGCTACTCGGCGGACGCGTCATGAACCTGGCCGCCCGGATCGCCTTGCTGTGCCTGGGAGTCGCGTTCGTCGCCGTCCTGGTCGCCGGCGTCGTGTCGACCCGCCTCGTCCTCTCGACCTCGCAACAGGTGAGCCGCGAGATCCTGCGCTCCCAGGCCGACGTGGTGGCGGGCCAGATCTCCAACAACCGCGTCGAACAGGTCCTGGAAGGCCAGGGCATCGCGATCGTCCGCATCTCCCCGTCCGGCGAGCTGTCCGGCACGGACAGGGCCGCGGTGCGCGCAGCCCATGAGGCCGATGTCGGTCGCGTGCTCAACGGCCAGCCCGTGACCGGTGTGAGCGGCCGCCTGAACGTGGAGGCCCGCGCGTCGGGAGCCGGCGGCTTCGCCCTGGTGCAGGAAACCGAAACGAGCAACACGTACCGCAAACTGGTCCGCAACATCATCTTCGCCCTGGGCATCGGCCTCGTCGTCGCCTGCCTGGCCGGCCTGGCCCTCGGCACGTTCCTGGCCCGCCCGCTGAAACGAGTGGCCTCCGTGGCCCACTCGATGAGCACGGGCCGCCGGGACCTCCGCGTCCCGGTCTCCGGAACCCACGAACTGGCCGAGGTCGCCACGTCCGTCAACGAACTGGCGGATGCCTTGCAGCGCAGCGAATCCCGCCAACGCGACTTCCTGCTCTCCGTCTCCCACGAACTCCGCACCCCGCTGACCGCCGTGACGGGCTTCGCGGAATCCCTGGCGGACGGCGTGGTCACCGGCGAGCAGGTCGCCCCGGTCGGCACCGTGATCCTCGACGAGGCCCGCCGCCTGGACCGCCTGGTGACCGACCTGCTGGACCTGGCCCGCCTGGGCGCCGACGACTTCCGCCTGGACCGGGCGGACGTGGCCCTGGAACCCGTCGTGCGCTCGGCCGCCGAGGTCTGGCACGCCCGCTGCCACGCACGCGGCGTCCTCTTCACGCTGGACGTCACCGCGTCCCCGGTGGTGCGGGCCGACGCCCGTCGCCTGCGCCAGGTCATCGACGGCCTGATGGAGAACGCGCTGCGCGTGACCCCGGCCGGCCGACCTGTCGTGCTCGCTCTGTCGTCGGTGCTGGAGGTGCGCGACGGCGGGCCGGGGCTGGCGCCGGAGGACTACGCCGTGGCGTTCGACCGCGGCGTGCTGCACGCGCGGTACCAGGAGTCGCGGCCGGTCGGGACCGGGGTGGGGCTCGCGTTGGTGCACGGCCTGGTGACTCGGATGGGCGGGACGATCAAGGCGGGCCCGGCGCCGGAGGGCGGGGCCGCCTTCACCGTCACTTTGCCTGGGCAGCTTGACTTTCTCTGCCCTGAGCGGCAGAACTAGCTGATCTTGGCGCGATGCTTCAGGAACAACTCGTGCCTGAGGTGATCGTCCTGTCCCACGAATCCCTTGAACGTGCCGAGCCGGTAGGCCGTCGCGCTGGAACCGTTGCGCACCTCGACCGTGAAGTCCCTGCTGAGAGCACTGATTGCCCGTTCGAGCTCGTAGGACTCCAAGGATCGGCCTACAGCCTTCTCAAGCTGCCGTTGCGTCATGAACTCACCGCTGTCCCGCAGCACGCGGTAGATCGGATCCTGCTCGGTGTGCGTGTCTCGTTCACGCCGCTTGCCCGACTTCTGCAGCGCCCGCAGGATCGAGCCTCCGATCGCCTCCGCGACCGGGGGCGGGAACGCGTTGCCGATCTGGCGATACCGGGACGTCTTGCGTCCTTCGAAGATCCACTTGTCCGTGTCCTGCCAGCCCTGGATGCGGGCGACCATCTCACACGTGAGCTTGGGCCCTACCTTGAAGACGTCGCCGGGAGCTGGCGGCTCGTCAGCGACACCCATCGCGTCAACGCCGAGCTCTGCCCACGCACGCTTCGCCCTCGTCGGCCCGAGATCCGCTCCGCCGTGCTTCTTCGAGCCGCCGACGATGGTCGGGCCGATGCCATTCGCACGGCGCGCCCAGTCGTCCGCGCCTTCCCAGCCCCGTGAGGCCATCAGGTCTCGCAGCACCGTGCCGACCGTCGGGGCCGCGGCTTGAGTCTCCGGCCATGCAAAGTAGGGCGCGTACTGGTCTTGCAGTGCAACAAGGACGAACCGCGGCCTGAGCTGCGGCACTCCGAAGTCCGATGCCTGAAGCAGCCGCCAATCGGCGACGTAGCCCATCTGCCCAAGCCGGTCGAGGACGTGCTGACGGTAACCAGCGAACCGGGGCATGCTGAGACCCCTGACGTTCTCCAGCATCAGAGCCTGAGGCCTGATCACGTCGCACAGCTCGACCGCCCACGCGAAGAGGTCACGCTCGTCGTTCGCGCCCAGTTGCTTGCCAGCGATGCTGAACGGCGGGCACGGAACACCACCAGCAAGCAGCGGCACCCCGAGATGCTCCATCGGGTTCCACACCTCGGGATCCGCGACGTCGCCGGTCGCCACTTCCGCGTGCGGAAGGTTCCGGCGCAGCGTCGCCGAAGCGTTCACGTCGAGCTCAACGGCCAGCCGGTGCTTGAACCCGGCCTTCTCAAGCCCCAGCGCTTGGCCTCCGGCTCCAGCGCAGATCTCCACTACTTCGGGTTTCTGCACAGGAGCTCCTCCCTAGCGCGGGAACGATCAGGCGAATGACAGGGTGCAGTATGGTCCATCGGTGTTCAGCGTCCCCCAGCAGCTGGGTTCACAGGTGACCTCAGATGTCTGATAAGAGCAGGGCGGAAGCCCGCCAGCGGGCCCACGCCGCTGGTCTCTACCCGGCGCCGCTCAACGAAGGCCGCTCCCGCAACATGAGCGCGAACCGTCGCTCCGAGACGAAGCCCGAGATCGCACTGCGCAGTGCGCTGTTCAAGCTCGGGTACCGCTACCGCAAGGACCACCTGCTCCGCCTCGACGACGGGATCCGCGTCAAACCGGACATCGTTTTCACCGCGCGCAAGGTCGCGATCTTCGTCGACGGCTGCTTCTGGCACGTTTGCCCCGAACACGGCCGGCAACCCACCACCAACGAGTGGTACTGGGCCCCCAAGCTCCGCAGGAACATGGAACGCGACCAAACGGTGAACGAGGCGCTCAGCGCCGCAGGGTGGCGAGTCCTGCGGTTCTGGGAGCACGAGCAGGTGCCGGAGGCCGTCGGCGCCGTCGTAGCCGCATTGGAGCAGACCGAACATGAGTTCGACCCTACCTCCGAGGTCTGACACTTTGAGCGCAATGGGCTCCGGACACGCGGAAACCAGCTAGCGCGACATAGCGGGCGCTTCACAGACAGGGTCCGAGGGCGACGCAACCACCCAGCGTCGCCCTCCAATTTCCGCGGATGGCAGCACGGCGTTTTCACCAGCCGGCACCACCCGTGCTGCGACAACCTCGCCCTTGCGCGGCACCGGAAGGCCGAGATCGCGTGCCACCACCGGGTCGTTGTCCTGATGCCCCAGAACGAGAATGCCCTCATCACGCAGGTAGCTCCGGGCACCTCCCGAACCCCGCACGCGCTTCATGAAGTCATCTTGCTGCGCAACGGTTGCTATTACGGCCCTGGGAACGAGTACGCCCTGCACTTCCCGGAACAACTGGTTCACGCGGGCCTGCCCGTGCCGGTTCCCTCTCTTCGCGGTTGCGTTGAAAACACGGGCACGAGCCTCAGGCTCCATGTGCAGCAGCAGGTTCTTCGGCAACTCACGACGGTCCGGCCACAACTGAACGACAGCCGCCCTGCCCTGTGCCGTCAGCCGCCTCTTGTTGTCGCGATTCGAAGCAACTGTGAGCTGATTGCCATCGACCCGGACAAGGCCTGCCGACCATGCGCTTTGCACGTCGCTCGCCCACACGACGAGACAGATGTGATTCCAGGACTCCGGAGGAAACATCCATTCACCACGTGACTTGGAGAACTTGCAGTCGACCTGGACGCCCGCGATCTCGTAGTCGGTCTGATCACCGTCACCGAAGCCGAACTCACGATGCAGGTTGATTTCCACCAACGTGCCCATGTGCGTCTTTTCGGTCTTGTGCAGCTGATCGTAGTTCCACCGGCCCGTCCGCTGGCCGTCGTACAGCTGGTCATAGGTAGCCCTGAGAACGTTGGCGAACCTCTGTCCGTCGGGGTCAAGCCGATACAACTCGGACCGGACGAGTTCGAGTTCCGCGTCGGCAACGGCGGCTGGGTTCACCACGATCTTGTCCTCTGCACTCAGATGTGATCTTGAGCAATGCGCCTGTCATCCACCATTGCCTCACGAACCGAGCAGATCCGCTCTTACCGCGTCCTTGGCCTCGGCGGGCAGCCGCCGGTACGAGTTCCACGCGCGCTCCAGCGGCGTCGAACCACGTCGGCCGCGGCCCATCCAGCGCAGCAACCGCGCGCGATCGGCTTGGTCGAGGCTCTGGACAGCCGCCACCACGTCATCGGCCCTGACCGGCTCGTCATCCGCACCCGCCCGGCATCGTTTGCACTCGGTGGTCAGCTGGATCTCCTGCTCACCATCCGGCATGACGACCTCCTGCCGCGTCACCAACAGCACGGCCGTCTGATTCGAGTCGTCCAAGTATTCCTCGCCACCTGAAATACCGCAGCTCGTGCACATGTAATGATCACGCGCCATCACCGCCTTCTTCTCCTTGGCGGAAAGTGCCTTCTGCGGTGATGCGGCGCGCTTGGCGACCGGATCCCATACGGGAACTCCTGCCTTCACGAACCGCTGGTCGCCAGCGGTGAGCGTCGCATCCTCGGTGTTCGTGAGGATCACCCAGCCGTAAGCGCGCAGATCACGAATGCGGCGATCGACCTGCGACACACCGGGAAGAGCCGCCCGGAGCTGCTCTTTGGTGAACCTGTTGCCTTCGCCGACCTGCTGCAACAGCCACAATGCGCCCCTGACCATGGTGCCGGCCTTCAACGACGGATCGTTCCACTCCGGGATCGCCAACGTCACTCCAGTTCTCGCGGCGGATTCACCAATTGTGGATCAAGAGCCGCAACATTGTCAGGGGTTCCTGCGATGATGCGGGCAGGGCAAGATCAGACAGTCCGGCTGGAGGCCAGTGCATGTCTCGCAAGTTCGGTGTTCCACCGCAGGGTGACCACATCCGCTCAGTCGTCGAGGAGCGGCTGGATCAGGCGCTGAAGGAAAGAGGCGCCAAGGTCACCGTGGACTGGCGCGGCGAGCAGAAGCACCTCGACGTCATCTCCATGCCGGTAGAGCTCTTGTACTTCAACCCGGACACGCACCGGGTCCGCGCCCAGCGCACTCTGGACCCGGTACGGGACAAGGCGCTCGACGAAGACCCCTGGAGCAGCGAGAGCCAGGACTACCTGCGCTATCTGCTGACCCGCCGGCCGTCGAACCCGAGCCAGCTGGATCCCGACTACACCGCGTTGATGGAGGAGCTGGACGACTTCCAGCAGAAGGAACCGGGCATCATCACCAGGGAAGGCATCCTGGTCGACGGCAACACCCGGCGCGCGGCCCTGCAGGAACTCGGTGTCAAAGACATCAGGGTTGGTGTCCTGCCCGAGGACACCTCCCGCAGTGACATCAACCGGGTGGAGCTCGCGCTGCAGCTACGCCGCGACAAGAGGCGCGAGTACTCGTACATCAACCGGCTCATGGCGATCGAGGAGCAGCTGGCGGAAGGCCGGCGTGAGGACGACGTCGCCCGCGAGTTCAACATCAAGATCACCACGCTCCGCAAGGACAGGTGGGTCTACGCGCTCATCATGGAGGCCATTGAGCGGAGTGCGACGGGCGGCGGTGCAACGCTGAAGCTGGTCGACTTCGAAGACCACCAGGAGAAGCTCCGCGAACTTCACCGCGACTACGAGAAGCTGGCGAAGACGGACCCGGACGCGGCCATGCAGCTCAAGGAATCCCGGCTCGCAATGGTCGTGCTGAACTACGCGAAGACCGACCTGCGCTTGGCACAGGCTGACTTCCACGACCACTACCTGGACTCAACCCTCCCGGACGATCTCAAGCCCGCCGTGCAGAAACCTGCGAGTGTCAGCATCCCCGGTTTGCCGGGCGTCACGGTCACAGATGGTACGGCTGGAGCGAAGACCACACGCGAACTGACGAACTTGCTGCTCCAAGCGAAGGCCATCGCGCAGGCCGGCGACAAGGTTTCCCCAGACCAGGTGTCGAAGGCAGATCAGCTGATCAAATCGGCGCGGGACGCCTTCGACAAGGCCGTAGACCGCGCCGGGCAGGACGCGAGGCGGCTGAAGCGGCAGATCGCGGTTTCAGAGCGCCTCACGGACGCCGCTGACCAGGTCAACCAGTGCGTGACGGAGTTCGCCGAGGCGAAGGCCAGGCGTGCCTTGGACGAGGACGCCTTCGACGACGCCCTGCTGACGCTGCGCGCCAGCCTGGCGAATCTCGCCAAGCAGGCAGGACGCACATTCAGCGCCCCTGGCGACGGCGTCGCGTGGTTGCTCGACGCGGCGCGGGAACAGTGATGCCGGAGATCGCCATGCCGAGCCTCACGATCGAGTTCGGCGACGAGGTGACCAAGGCACGCCTGCGAGCCGGCAGCGGATACGAAGCCGACCTGCGCAGGCTCGCGCTCCGGTTGCGCAGCGGTGTGCAGCGGTCGGCGAGCACAATGGACGTCGACATCGACGATCTGCTCACGAACCTCGTCGCGCTCTCCACCTGGCCCGAGAAGACGAGCGTTTCCTGGGATCCTCAGCTTGCCGCATTGGCGACCGATTCCAACACGGACGCACAAGCCGTCGAAGCCCGCTTGACTGCAGAGGTTCAGCCAGCGGAGATCTCCGTCAGTGATGTCACCATGCTGACCGGTCCGGATTGGATTGGCGACCTGACGTCGTTCCAGCGCAGGGACATCGCGAAGCTCCTGTCATTGCGGCACGGGGCGAACTTTTCCGTACCTGGCGCGGGAAAGACTCGCGTCGCTCTCGCTGTGTTCCAGGCCCTCCGCCAGACGAAGGGGATCGAGCGAGTCCTCATCGTTGGCCCGAAGTCATGCTATGAGGCTTGGCAGGAAGAGAACGAGATTTGCTTCGCTGCGCCTCTGCGTGTCGATGTGTTCTCCCGGGAGCCGGATCCCGCCGCGGAAGCGCTCATCGTGAACTACGAACGGCTCGCGCCAGCCGTGAACGAACTCGGCCAGTGGCTCAGCGCACGACCATCGATGCTGGTGCTCGATGAGGCGCACCGGATGAAGCTCGGTGCGGACGGGACCTACGGGGCAGCGTGTTTGGCGCTCGGGCCGCGCGCCCGCCACCGCCTCATCCTGACCGGCACACCCGCCCCGAATGGGGTCAGAGACCTCGAAAACCTCTTCGGGTTCGTCTGGCCGGGCCACGGCCGGCAGAAAGTCCTTCAGGCCGTGGCAGGAGGTGACCTGTCCAAAGCGAGCCGGGTGCTCCGGCCGCTGTTCACCCGCACGACCAAATCTGATCTCGGGCTCACTCCGCCGGAGACCAAGATGGTTCCGGTTCCAATGCCACCGCTGCACCAGGAGGTGTACGAGGCGCTGTGCGGGCGGTTCTCGGCACGTGCGATTGGCGCGGAAGGCAACTTCGCCGCACTGGGCAAGATCGTTGTCTACATGCTGATGGCCGCGACCAGTCCCGCCCTGCTTTCTGTTGGCACGACGAGGTACGAACCGCTGGCATACCAGGTGCCGCCGCTCACCGTTCCGTCTGACACACCACTGTTCAAGCTGATGCAGGACCTGCCTGCGTACGAGTTGTCACCCAAGTACCAGGAAGCCTTGGCGATCGTCGCGAAGAACGCGGCCAACGGTCGCAAGACGCTCGTGTGGTCCACATTCATCCGTAGCCTCAACACACTTCAACGGCTGCTCAGCGCGTTCAACCCCGCGATGGTGCACGGCGGGACGGAAGATCGCGAAGCTGAGATCGATCGTTTCCGCAACGACCCGGACTGCATGGTCTTGCTGTCGAACCCCGCCACGCTCGGCGAGGGAATCAGCTTGCACCACCACTGTCATGACGCCGTCTACGTGGACCGGGACTTTGCGGCTGGCCGCTTCCTGCAAAGCCTCGACCGCATCCACCGGCTCGGTCTCCCGCCCGAGACCGAAACGAGGATCACGATCCTGGCGACAGAGGGCAGCATCGACGAGATCGTCACCGCGCGGCTCGGCGACAAGCTGGAGTTCATGGGTCGTGTGCTCGACGATCCGGCTGTGCACGAGCTTGCGGACCTCGACGAAGAACCGGCGGTCGGCGGCGGTCTCGACCAACAGGATCTCCAAGCGTTGCTGGGGCACCTTCGTGGCTATTCCCGCTGATCGGATCTTGCGCGCGGCCGTCCGGTGGCTGGAGCTGCTTCCTCAAGCCGATGCAGCTCGCTGCCGTGCGCTCTTCATCACGCACTCGGGCTACAGCGACATCACCCCGACCCAGTACGAACTGGCGTACGCCTGGCTGCGGGAAACCGGATTGCTCACGGATCTGCAGTGCGCCCGTCCCGCGGAACTCAGGGTGTTCTCGGCGGCGATCACCAGCAGTTCGGCGGTGTGGTTCGCGAATGCCGACCTCCTCGTCCGCGAGCCGTCTGAACTGCCAGCGGACGCGCTGCGGGCAGCTCAGCTGCTCGGGCTCTCGGCGGTGGAAGCTCATGGCGAGATAGCCGTGCTGTGGGGGAAAGTCGACCTCGAACACCGCCAGCGCATTGGGGCCGCAGGAGAAATCGCGCTGGTGGAACTCCTGGCAAAGAGCATCCCGGCAAGCGTGGAGCACGTCGCAGCGGTATCGGACGGATACGGGTACGACATCGCTGTCCACACCGATCCGACTGCGGTGCACCTGGAGGTGAAGTCGACGCTCCGCCGAGGACGTCTGACCGTTCACCTGTCCAGGCACGAATTCGACACGATGCGCAGGGACGCTCAATGGCATCTCGTCGCGGTTCGGCTCACCGACGAGCTCAGACCAGCCGCAATCGCCACCGTGCCGAACGAGTGGATCTCCGCTCAGGCTCCAGCCGACCGCACCTCAGCTGGGCGGTGGGCATCCTGCCAGCTCGAGGTACCGATAGAGGTGCTGAAACCTGGCATCCCAGCGTTCGCGGCTGTCTGGTACGACGACTGTCCCGCGATCCTGACTGGTGCTGTCGGCTGGCCGGGGTGAAGGAGCAGACGCGCCCTACTTCGACTGGGGCAGCTTGACCTTCTTCTTCACACCCGGCGAAGAAGGCGGCGGCACCACGGGCCCGATGTCCCCGTCCGGAGCCTCGTCCAGATCCACGATCACCGGCGCGTGGTCGCTGGGCCCGGTCCCCTTCCGCGCATGCCGGTCGATCCAGGCCGCCTTCACCCGAGGTGCGACGGAGGCCGAAGCCAGGATCAGGTCGATCCGCATCCCCAGATCGCGGTGGAACATCCCGGCCCGGTAGTCCCAGTAGCTGAAGATCCGCTCATCAGGCCACCGCTCCCGCACGACGTCGTGGAACCCGAGCGCCTGGATCGCCTGCAACGCGGCACGTTCCGGCTCGGTCACGTGCGTGTGCCCGACGTAGGCCTCGGGGTCGAAGACGTCGGCGTCGGTGGGAGCGATGTTGATGTCACCGCACACCACGGCGTCGGCGGGCCCGGCCTCCAGGACATCGCGCAGGGCCGCCAGCCATTCCAGCTTGTACTTGTAGTGGTCCGACTCGGGCTCGCGACCGTTCGGCACGTACAGCGAGTGCACGCGCACACCGCCGCACGTGGCGGCCACGGCCCGGGCCTCGACGTGCGGGAAACCGGGTGCGCCGGCCACCCCCACCGCGACGTCGTCCAGGCCCACGCGGGACAGCAGCGCCACGCCGTTCCACTGCGTTTCGCCGAACAGCGCCATCTCGTAGCCGCGCTCCCGCAGCGGTTCGCCGAGCAGGGCGGTGAAGGCCTCGTCGGCCAGCTTGGTCTCCTGCAGGCACACGACATCCGGTTTGCGCTGGTCCAGCCAGGGCAGCAGCCTCGGCACGCGCTGCTTGACCGAGTTCACGTTCCACGTCGCCACTCGCACGTGTTCAACCGTAGTCACGGAGGCTCAAGCGCGCATCGAACGGCGCGGGCCGGCGCAGTCCGCGGGCGGCCACCCAGGCGATCGCCGGCAACACCGTGAGGGATAGCAGCGCCCACTGGAGGTTCGTCACCGCCGCGATCGCACCGACCGCCGGCGCGGCCACCCCGCCGACGCTGACCGCGAGGCCCAGCGTGACACCGCTCGCGGTGCCGAGCCGGTTGGGCAGGTAGTCCTGGCCGAGCGTGGTGTGCAACGAGAACGGCGCGTAGAGAGCCACGGCAGCGAGCGCCACCATCAGGTACACAGCCGGTCCCGGCACCAACGCGATGCCCGCAACCGCAGGCACAGCAACGGCGTAAGACACGCGCACGACCCGGATCCGGCCCCATCGCCCGGCGAGCACACCACCGAGCAACGTGCCCGCCGCACCAACGCCGAACAGCACGACGAGCGCCGCCGACCCCGCGACAAGACCGCCGACCCGTTGCGTCACCCAGATGGCGAGGAACGTGCTGAGCCCGAACGTCACCATCGAGCGCGCGATGACCACGACGGTCAGCCGCCCGAACTGCCCCCAGTCGTCCCGCCCGGTGTGCGCCACGACGTGCGCGGGTTCGCCGCGGACACCACGCAGGGCCAACGTCAAGGCGCCGCCGATCAGGGCGGGGATCATCAGCAGCGGACTGGCTTGCAGGCCGCCGAACGCCAGCACCGGCGTCACGAGCACCGGCCCGAGCGCGAACCCGACGTTGCCGCCGAGCGCGAACCAGCTCATCCCGATGTGGCCGTCCCTGGACACGCGGCGGGCGAGCCGGGCCGCCTCCGGGTGGTAGGCGGCGACCCCGAGGCCGGACAACGCGATCGCGAGCCAGGTGAAGAGGTACGAGTCACCCAGGCCGCACAACCCGATGCCGACGCCCGCGACCGTCATGCCGGCCGGGACCAGCCACGGCATGGCGCGCCGGTCGGTCAGGACGCCGAACAACGGTTGCACGACCGACGACAGCAACGTCGCGGCGACCGTGATGCCTGCCGCCGCGACGTAACCGTAGGACCGTTCGGCGACGAGGAACGGGACGATGGCGGGCACGGCTCCCTGGTAGAGGTCGTCCACCGCGTGACCCGCGACCAGGACCGTCATTCGCCATTTCGAGTGGTTCACACACCGATCGTGGCGCCGGCAGCGCCGTTCGCGATTCCGATATTCTGCCGATGTATGTCGAATTCTCGCCACCTGCCGGCAGCGCCGACCACGAGCCGCGAGCTGGCAGCCGCCGCCAGCGTCACGGCGCACTGGCACGACGAGAACCAGATCGTCTACGCCAGCAGCGGCGTCGTGGCCGTGCACACCGAGTCGTCCCGCTGGATCGCACCTGCCCACCGCGCGCTGTGGATCCCTGCCGGCACAGTGCATTCCCACCGCGCGTACGGCGTCACCCGGCTGCACTTCCTCGGCCTCACGCAGAACCCGCTGAGGCTCCCCGAGCCGACCGCACTCGCGGTCTCCCCTCTCCTGCGCGAACTGCTGATCGCCTACACCGGCTTGGACGACCGGGAAACCCCTGCCGGCAAACGAATGCGCGCCGTGCTGCTCGACCAGCTGGCCACCGCGTCCGAACGCCCCGTGCGCGTCCCCTCCGCACACGACCCGCGGCTAGCGACCGTCTGCGCGTTGCTCGAGACCGACCCCTCGGACTCACGCGGTCTCGAAGCACTGGGCCGGGCAGCCGGCGCGAGCGGCCGGACGCTGACCAGACTGTTCCGCGAGGACTTGGGCATGACGTTCCCCCAGTGGCGCACGCAACTGCGCCTCTACCACGCCCTGCGCCTGCTGGCCGAAGGCCACCCGGTAACCGCGGTCGCCCAGCAGTGCGGGTTCGCCACCGCGAGCGCGTTCATCGACGTCTTCCGCCGCTCGCTCGGCCACACCCCCGGCTCCTACCTCTAGATCACGGAGAACACCTCCTCCGCCCGGTCCCGCTCGACGAACATCCGCCACGCGACCTCGGCGATGTCGTCCGGATCGAGGGTGTGCCCGGCCAGGTTGCCGAACTGCTCGGGCTTGCTCTCCACCACCTTGTGGATGTCACCGCGCTCGATGACCCCACCGATCGTGAGCGTGCCGACGTACACACCCTTGTCAGCGAGCGCCGCGTTGAGCGTCAACGCGTAGTTGCGCAACGCTGCCGACGAAAGGGCAAGCGCACCAAGCACCGGCATCGGCCGCACCGCACTGAGCCCACCGGCGAACAACAGGCCACCCTTGCGTTCGACCACACCGGGCAACACTCGACCGACGACGTCGATGGCGGGGTAGAGCCACTGCATGGCCGCGTGCGCCTCCTCGGAGGTGGTCGACGTGATCTCCGCGGGCATGTCACCCAGATCCGTGGCACCAGGCCCGTAGACACGACGCCGACCGGCCCGACTTCCTCCAAAGTGGACAACAACTGCTCGCGATCACGGACGTCGACCGCAAACGCCTTAGCCTTCACTCCAGCCTCGGCGAGCTCGGCCAGGTACCCGTCGTGCCGCGCACTGCTCCGCGACACCAGCACGACGTCGTACCCCTCGCGCCCGAACCGGCGCGCGATCGACATACCCAGCCCAGGCCCAACCCCGAGCACAACTGCGGTGGGAGATATGAGGTTCCGTCCTTCCACGCTAATTCGAGGGCACCCTCAACTTCCAGGCCCGACGCTACCACTAAAGTCGAGGCAACTCTCGACTTAACCGCTGAGTAGGATCCGGCGCATGGTCACCGCGTCGAGGCCCCTGCGTGCGGACGCGGCACGCAACCGGGAGAAACTGCTGGCAGCAGCCGCGCAACTGTTCGCGGAACGCGGCCTCGACGTGCCGCTCGAACACATCGCCCGCCGAGCCGAGGTCAGCATCGGCACGCTCTACAAACACTTCCCGACCCGCGAGGCCTTCGTAGCGGCGATCTTCCCCGAACGCCTGGCCGCCCTGGACGTCATCGGCGAGAAGGCCCTCGCGACCCCCGACCCGTGGCAAGCCTTCGCCGGCTACCTCGAAGACCTCTACGCCCTGCAGGCCGAGGACCGCGGGCTCAACGACGTCCTGGCCCGCGACCTGCCCAACGCCCCGGAAGTCGTCTCAGCCTGCCACCGAGGCGCAGGCCACGCCGAAATCCTGATCGCCCGCGGCGTAGAGGGCGGCGTCCTCCGCCCGGACTACTCGATCGCGGACATGGCCACCCTGACCAGGGCAATGGCCCAGGTGATCAGGGACTCACCCAGCGAATGGCGACGCTTCCTGTCCATCTACGTCGAAGGCCTACGCACTCAATCCCCGTGAGCACACTCCCAAAGCCACGCACCCTCGAAACCACGCGGCCCCAAAGCCGCACATCCCCCGAAACCGCGCAGTCCAACTCCGCATAGTCCCAAGGCAGCACACGCCCCAAGGCAGCACACCCCCCAAGGCCGCGCAGACCCAAGACCGCACACCCCCGGAAGCCGCGTAGGCAAGGCCGCACATCCCCGAAGCCGCACACACCTCAAGGCCTCGCAGACCCAAGACGCGCGGTGGCGCACTCGCAACTCGCAACTCGCGAGGGCGCAAAGCGCCCGAGCCTGCGGGGGCCTGGGGGTCGCCCCCCAGAAGACAGCCACGGACGCCTGAGGTCCGCGCGTGCTGCGGACATACGCCGCCCAAGTCCGTGGGGCAGGTCGGATTCGAACCGACAACCTGACAGATTATGAGTCTGCTGCTCTGACCGGTTGAGCTACTGCCCCCTCGCAGCGGCGAACCACACACGCTAACGCTGCGTGGTGGAGGATACCGATCACGCCGAACGGCCCTTGCGCGCCCCCGTGGCGAGCGACACATAGGCTGCACGCGTGCGTTTGACCCTCCGCGACTTCACTCCGGCGGACGAGCCCGAGGTGCTGCGGCTGTTCGCCGACTGCGACGACTGGTTCCAGGCTGCCACGGGTCACCCGTCCGGGCCCGGTGACGTGCAGAGCCTCTTCTACGCGTTGCCGGAGGGTGCGCGGTTCGAGCAGAAGCAGCTGCTGGTCGCCGAGGCGCAGGGCATGATCGGGTTCGTGGACCTGGTGCTGGACCACCCCGAACCGGGGCACGCCAGCATCCGGTTCTTCCTCGTGCCGAGGGATCTGCGGAGGTGGGGCATCGGCAGCGAGATGGCCAGGGCGCTCACCGAGCGCTACCCGGGGATCACGCACGTGCACGTGGGTCTCACGGACTTCAAGCCCGGCAACGAGTTCCTCAAGGCCCTGGGGTTCACGCTCAACGGTCAGCGCGCGGTGTTGGAGATCGCCCCGAGGTCCGAGGGCCGGTAGCCGGCGGGATAGCCGGGGTAGGTGCGGTTGGGCGTGCTCGTGAGCTTCAAGGTCTTCCGCACGGGCATCCGGCGGACCACGAGAGCCCGCACGCGCAACGCCAGCCGCCCGAGAGCCCCGACCCAGGCTGGCGGCGCGGCGAACCCGAACGCGCGCACCATCGAAGGGTCCAGCATCGCGACCACGGCCCGTGAGACCACCGGCTTCAGCACCTGCGGGTACCACGAGCAGAACAGGTCCAGCGTGTACTGGCCGATGCGGTGGTTCGACTCGGCGAACGCGAAGTGCTGCTTCTCGTAGGCCGTCTTGAAGGCACGGAACTCGCCGAAGTCCGACGGGATGTCCCGGATCCCCATGCGAGAGCCGACCGCGCGGTAGAAGTGGAACGCGGCCAGCTGCTCGTTGTGCGTCAACGGCCGCCAGCCGTACTGCTGGATCCAGTCGAGAGGGTCGTAGATGAACGTCGAGAGCACGTACAGCATGTCGTCGTTGGAGATGTCGTAACGGCCGTGCTGGCGATTGACGACGCGCAACGCCTCACGCCCGCGCGGGGAGTCGTAGCCGTGCTCGACGAGCTCCGCCATCAGCACGGCGGTGTCGTCGTAGCGCTTCTGCGGGCGGCGTTCGAACTCGCCGGTGCGCTCCAGCAGGCCCGAGATCGTCGGGACGCAGTACGTGCGGAACAGCGCCAGCTCCAGCGACTTCTGGTAGTCCCACGGGAACTCCAGGCCGGCGGAGATCCGCACGATCTCCTCGTGGTCGGCGACGGGGTCGAGCGACGAGATGCGGCGGAGGTTCGTGAACCGGGGCATGGACCCAAAGTCACGCAGGACCCCCGAAACCAAAAGACCCCAGTCGGATGACTAGGGTCTTGGAAGCTCCCCCAACTGGACTCGAACCAGTAACCCTGCGATTAACAGTCGCATGCTCTGCCAATTGAGCTATGGGGGAATGTTCTGTTGTGTCTTGCCTGTCAGGCTTGGTTCCTCCTGACAGTGGGTAACTCTACATGAGCCTCAAAACGGGTTCTGCAACCACCCCCCACTTTGCGGCAAAATTGGCCCTGACCAGGCACGATGTGAGAGGAGACCCGCATGAAGGGCATCTTGGTCGGTGCGGCGATCGGCTACGTGCTCGGCGCGAAGGCCGGACGTGAGCGCTACGACCAGATCGTGCGCCTGTGGCACCGCTTCATCGAGAACCCCACGGTGCGCAAGACGGCGAGCCAGGCCAAGGACAAGGCGTTCGAGGCCGCTCACCAGGCAAAAGACCTCGCGGCGGACGCTGCGGAGAAGGCCGCCGAGAAGGCGCCGTGGCGCCACCAGGAGGAGGCCAACGGCCGCACCGTCGCGCCTACGGCCACGCCTCGGGCGTGATGATCTTCACACCTGCGCCACCACGAAGATCCGCCTGAACGGGAACCACGTGGTGCCGTCGGCTCGCTCGGGGTACGCCTCGCGCAGCCGCGGCGCCAGTTCCGCGACGTACGCCTCCCAGTCCGATGAGGACAGTGCCGCGCGCACCGGCCGCAAAGCCGTGCCGGTGACCCATTCCAGCACGGGATCGGGGCCGGAGAGCCGCTGCACGTACGTGGTTTCCCAGGCGTCCACAGAGGAGCAGCCTGCCAGCAGTTCGGCGTACTCCACGGGGTCCAGAACGGGTTTCTCCGCACGGAAGACGTGCGCCAGCGACGGTCCGGCGACCTCGCGGATCAAGCGGTGCGAGGGGTCGGAGTAGTTGCCGGGCACCTGGAACGCGAGCCACGCGCCCGCAGGCAGCGAGGTCGCCCACTTCGACACGATCGAGGGATGTGACGCGACCCACTGCAGCACCGCGTTGGACACCACGACATCGGTGTCCGGCAACGGTTCCCACGTCGTCACGTCGTCCACACGCGCCTCCACGCCGGCGGCACGAGCGGCCTCGACCATCTCGGAGGACGAGTCGAACGCCTCCACGACAGCCGAAGGCCAGCGCGACGCCAGCGACAAGGTCAGATTGCCGGGTCCGCAGCCCACATCCACCACGCGGCGCGGGGACTCGGCTCCCACGCGCGCCACAAGCTCGTAGAACGGCCGCCCCCGGTGATCGGCGAAGGCCAAGTACTGCGCCGGATCCCACATACGGCTAACAGTACACGCGTACTGCTAGCCTGCAAGCCTCGCGGCGAACGTCGCCACGGCAACCCGCACAGCGGCGAACTCCACCCCGGCGTCCCCGCGCGCCTGCCACACGACGCCGTCCTGGCCGGGGATCTTGCGCTGCAGGATCCACACACCGGGCGACTCGACGCGCTCGCGGTGCCGGATCGAGCCCTCGACGCGCTGGCTGATCGCCCGCAGCACCCGGCCGGGGTCGTCCAGGGCGAACCGTTGCGCGGGAAGGTCTTCCAGCAGCACGACCGGGCCTTCCAGCCCGGCCTCGTGCGCCTCGACCACCCGCAGCGCGCCCTCCCACTTCACCTTGCTGATCAGGTGCCAGCCGATCCGACGGGGACCCGGCACCCACAGCCCGAGCGACGTGACGACGAGATGACCGTCCTGCACGGGAGCAGAAGCGATCACGGTCTCGTCAGGTTCCAACGATCCGGTGAACCCGTCCGGCGCGCCAGAGCCGAACAACCGGCGAAACAGCCCCACTACAGCACTCCAGCGCTCTGCTGCAGGAGCGCCTTGCGGTACTCCTCCAGCGCCACCAGGTCGCCCCACAGCGCCCGGTACTCGTCGGCGTCCTTGATCGGGGACAGCCGCCGCAACCGAGACTTCACGTCCTCGACCTGCCTGCCGACCTGCACCTCCTGCAGCCGTGCGATCACCATCGACACGTAGCGAAACTCGTCGTTCTGCTTGACGGCCAACGGTTCCACCGCGAGCTCGGTCAGCACCGACCGCACAGAGGCGTGCGAACACGCCTGCGAGATCGCGTCCAGGTACGCCGTGCCCGCGAGCCCGGAGGAAGCGCCGCCGGCCTCGCGGATCGCGCGGTGCAGCGCCACGTAGGCGGGCTCGGTGAACGCCTCGTCCGGCAGCGAGTCGTACAGCGGACCGGCGTACTCGGGCAGCCGCAGCGCGACCTTGAGCACCTCGCGCTCCGGCACCAGCCGCGGGTCGCGCGGGTTCGGCCGCGGCGGTCCGTCGACGTCCACGCCCAGCGCGATCTGGTTCGGGTCGACGCGCTGCGCGGTGGCGACCGGCGCCTTGCCTCCGGCGACCTGCCGCACCCGCCGCACGACCATGGCCTCGTCGTCCCAGCCCACCCACCAGGCGAGCCGGGTCGCGTAGCCGTCCCGCTTGGCGCGGTCCTTGATCTGCGCGACGAACGGCACCATCTTCTTCAGCGCCTCGACGCGCCCGTCCACGGAGTCGAGGTCGTACGCCTTGAGCTGCGCCTTGATCGCGAACTCGATCAACGGCGTGCGCCGCGCCACCAGGTCGCGCACCGCGACGTCGCCCTTGGCCTGCCGCAGCTCGCACGGGTCCATGTTGTCCGGCGCCACCGCGATGTAGGTCTGCGCGGAGAACTGCTGCTCCCCCTCGAACGCCTTCAGCGCGGCCTTCTGGCCTGCCTCGTCGCCGTCGAAGGTGAAGATGACCTCGCCGTTCACGTCGTCGTCGATCAGCAGCCTGCGCAGCACGTTCATGTGGTCGATGCCGAACGCCGTGCCGCACGACGCGACCGCCGTCGGGACGCCGGCCAGGTGCATCGCCATGACGTCGGTGTAGCCCTCGACGATCACGGCCTGCTTCCGCTTCGCGATCTCCCGCTTGGCCTGGTCGAGCCCGAACAGCACCTGCGACTTCTTGTAGATCATCGACTCGCTGGTGTTGAGGTACTTCGCCTGGATCGGGTCGTCGTCGAAGATCCGCCGGGCACCGAACCCGACGACCTCGCCACCGATGTCCTTGATCGGCCACAGCAGCCGCCGGTGGAACCGGTCGATCGGACCCTGGCGGCCTTCCTTGGTGAGCTGAGACTTGATCAGCTCGGTGAGCTCGAAACCGCGCCCCAGCAGGTGCTTCGTGAGCTTGTCCCAGCCGCCGGGCGCGAACCCGCAGCCGAACTGGCGCGCCGCGGCCTCGTCGAACCCGCGCTCGGCCAGGAACTCGCGCGCCGCCTGCGCTTCCGGTGAGGCGAGCTGCTCGGCGTAGAACTCGGCCGCCACCTTGTGCGCCTCGAGGAGCCGGCTGCGCGTGCCCCGGTCGCGCTGGATCGTGACGCCGCCACCCTCGTAGGTGAGCTGGATGCCCGCCCGGTCCGCGAGCCGCTCGACGGCCTCCACGAACGACAGGTGCTCGACCTTCATCACGAAGGCGATCACGTCGCCGCCCTCACCACAGCCGAAGCAGTGGAACGTGCCGTGCGACGGGCGCACGTTGAACGAGGGCGTCTTCTCGTCGTGGAAGGGGCACAACCCCTTGAGTGCGCCTCCGCCGGCTCTCTTCAGCGATACATGGTCGCCGACGACCTCATCGATGCGGCTGCGCTCACGCACCAATGCGATGTCGCTCTCCCTGATGCGTCCTGCCACGCGTTCGAGTCTAATCCCCTGGCAAACTGCCAACCGTGACCACGGCCGACGACTTCGCGCTCCACCGGACCCACCTCATCGGCGTGGCGTACCGGCTGACCGGCAGCGTCGCGGACGCGGAGGACGCCGTGCAGGAGGCCTGGCTGCGCTTCTCCGCGGCAGAGGGCATCAGGGACGTGCGCGGCTGGCTCACGACCGTGGTGAGCCGCATCTGCCTGGACCGGTTGCGGTCCGCGGCCGTGCGCCGGGAGACCTACGTGGGCTCGTGGCTGCCGGAACCGCTGCTCACCACCGGTGAGGAGGACGACCCGCTGGCGTCGGTGGTGCGCTCCGACGGCGTGCGCATGGCCGCGCTGGTCGTGCTGGACCGGCTCACCCCCGAGCAACGCGTCGCGTTCGTGCTGCACGACGCGTTCTCGTTGTCGTTCAACGAGATCGCGGACACACTCGGCGTCTCGGAAGCCTCCGCGCGCCAGCACGCCTCGCGCGCCCGCAAGATCGTCGCGGGTGCGGAGCCGCCGCCTCGCGCGGCGCTGGCCGAGCAGCAGGAGGTGCTGGAGAAGTTCCTCCAGGCCATGGCCGGTGGCGACATCGACGCCGTCCTCGGCCTGCTGCACCCGGACGCGGTGATGATCGGCGACGGCGGCGGCAAGGTCCGCACCGCGGTCCACACGGTCGCCGGCGCGGAGAAGGTCGCCCGCTTCTTCTTCGGCCTCATCCGCAAGTACGGCTTCGAGAACGACTTCCCGGAGATGCGGCCCGTGCAGGTCAACGGCGACCTCGGTCTGATCATGGCGGCGAAGGGCGAGGCGGCGCAGCGCGTCATGACGTTCACCGTGCACGAGGGCAAGGTCAGCGCGGTCTACGACATCGCGAACCCGGACAAGCTCGGCCACGTCGACTTTTTGGTCTAGACCGCCGCTGGTACCGGGATCGTTTTGACGCTAACGTTTTAGCCGTTGGTCCAGCCCAAGCCCCTGCCGCGGGTTGCAACCACCGGAGTTCGATCATGCCCGAACACGACCAGCCCACCCGCCGGGCGTTCATGGCGACTGGTGCGGCGGCAGCGATCGCGCTGACCGCCGCGGGTACCACCACCGCCCGCAGCGCCCCTCTCCCGCTCACACCGGCCTGCGTCGAGGACGACGACACCCCGTCGAACGTCGAAGGCCCCTACTTCAAGCGGAACTCCCCGCAGCGCACGAACCTGCGCACGCCCGGCGTCACCGGGGTCGTGCTCAGCATCACCGGTTTCGTCTACACGATGAAGTGCACGCCCATCCCCAACGCACTGCTGGACTTCTGGCAGGCGGACGACCGCGGCGCGTACGACAACACCACGTTCAAGATGCGCGGCCACCAGTTCACCAACGCGTCCGGCGCGTACGTGTTGGAGACGGTCGTGCCGAAGGACTATCCGGGCCGTACCCCGCACATCCACGTCAAGGTGCAGGCGCGGGGTGGCCCGATCCTCACCACGCAGCTGTTCTTCCCGGACAACCTCAGGGCGTACGGGATGAACGTCGCCTGGCTCAACCGGCGCGACGCCTACCTCGACCGCGAGTGCGAGGTCGAGCTCGGCCCGCTCGTCGGCAACCGCTACACCGCCAAGTTCGACTTCGTCGTCGAGCGCTAGTCACCACCGCAGGCGCAGCAGCTTTCCGACGTCCCTGAGCTTCGGGGTCGCGCTGACGACCTTCATCTGGATCCTGCCGGACCTGGGCAACGCGTCCAGGTACGGCAGGTCCACGCTGCGCCAGGCGTCCACAGTGGTCAGTCCGGGGTGCAGCGCCTCGACCTCGCGCGGGTCGTCCACACCCCAGTGCAGGGTCGCTCCGGCGTTGCGGACGGCGGGCACGAGCTTCTGCAGCTTGATGCCCCACGACCCGTAGACGTCGAACAGCAGCTCGCCGCTGGCGAACCTGCTGGTGACCCTTCTGATCAACGCGTGGCCTTCGTCGCGCGTGAGGTACATCGACAGACCCTCGAACACCGCCACCACCGGACGGTCGGCGGGCACCTCTGCCAGCCAGGCGTCCTCGGTCACCGACGACGCCACGAGCCGGTAGTCGCCCTGCGGCTCAGGCAGCAGCTTGTGCCGCAACGCAACGACGTCCGGCATGTCGACGTCGATCCAGCGCACGGTGTCCGGCCGTTCGATGCGATGCGCGCGCGTGTCCAGGCCACACGCGAGGTGCAGCACCGTGCAGGACGGGTTGCGCTGGAGGAACTCGCGGGTCCAGTCGTCGAGCACCTTGGCGCGGATGGCGACGCCGACCGCAGCCGTCGTGTTCATCCCGGTCTTCGCGAAGTCGTAGTCGATGCGGTCTACGGCGCGCTTCGCCTCGTCGTCGTGCAGCACGGAGGTGGCCCGTCCGCTGTCCACCGCCCGGCCGTACAACGTGGCGAGCATGGTCTCCTGGGCACCCGTCAGGGTGATCTTCTCCACCGGTCTAGTTTGCCGGTACCCGGCACGCGTCGCCGCTGGTGAATCCCTGGTCCTTGATGCCGAACGCGCTGTTGAACCGCGCCCGCTGGTTCTCCAGCGCGATCTGGTAGGTCAGCGCGACGAGTTCCTTGCGTCCCAGCAGCTTCTCCAGCTCGGCGACCTGCTCGTCCGTGACGCTGACCGGCGTGTCGGTCATCGCGTCGGCGTACGCGAGCGCCTTGCGTTCGAGGTCGGTGAAGAGCGGTGAGGTGGCGTACGAGTCGATGTGCTTCAACCGCTCGATGTCCAGGCCCCCGTGCTTCATCAGCATCGCGCCGAAGTCGACGCACCACGAGCAGCCGAGCTTCACCGCCGTCCGGTAGACGCAGAGCTCGAACAACGGCCCGTGAGCCGCCTTCTTGACCGCCAGCTCGTGCCGGCCGCTCGCGATCAGCAGCTTCGGGTGGTGCGCCATGACCGTCACAGGCTCGGGCACCGCCCCGAACTCGCGCCGCGCGAACCAGTACAGGGCCTTGGTGAGCAGGCCCGCGTCCTTCTTCGTGACTCCGTTGATCCTCGTCATGCCCATTGGACGACGCAGCTCGCTCGAACGTGACAGAGAATGCGACACCTTTGGGTGACTGGGTTGCGAGGCGGGCAGCTCATAGGGTCCTCGCATGAGCAACGACTTCGTGCTGGACATCGATCACGAGTCGGCCGGCCTGCTGGCGGGAACACTGCTGGCGGGCGACTCGTGTGCGGTGCCGGTGCGTCATCAGAACGTCCGCCTGCTGCTGTGCGCGCTCCCCGGCGAAGACGGAATGCGGCTCTTCCTGCGTCGCAACACCCCCAACTAACGGTCGTACACGGCCACGTAGTCCATGAGCAGGTCGCGCGACTTCTCGTTGTCGAGCGCGATGGCGTGCATGCGCTGAAAGACCAGCACGGCCCGTTCGACGGTGGCCGCGTCGGTGACGAGCGCCCAGTTCGCGAGGTAGACGAGCGGCGGCTCGTGCTCGTACTGGATCAGCGCGTAGTCCAGCCCGATCGCCGCCGCGCCGCCGGCGCTGGCAGGCACGATCCTGATCGACGGCGCGTGGAACAGCAGGTGCAGGACCTGGTCCTCCATCAGCCGATTGTTGCCGACGACCGTGCGCAGCGCGTATTCGTGGATGAAGAACATGCACGGCGGCAGCTCACCATCGCGATGCAGCTCGGGCGACGGTGTGAGGCCCAGTGCGGCGGCCAGCGCTTTCGAGTAGCACTCGGTCCTCAACAGGACGGGAATGGTGACGCCGCTGAAGCAGATGATCTGCGTCGCGCCGGCCGCGGCGAGCACGACGAGCTGCTCGTCGGCACCGTGCTGGGTCATGCTGGAACGGTAAAGGCATGATCATGATCTCGCCGGGCGAAACGCTCGCCCATCAGGGCGAACAGTCCCGTCAAATGGTCACGGATGGGCGACCTGCGCGAGGAAGTGGATCGCGCCCGAGCGGGCGTGCCCGGACGGCGAGCAGGAACGGCCGATCCACCTGCACCACGATCGGGTCTGCGGGACGCCTCGGCCTCGCCCCGCAGGTCAGCACGGCCGCGGTCGCGGCGGCGCCCAATCGCTCGCACACCCATCCGCATCAAGCACCAGCATCTACATCCCGGCCTCGTCGGGCAGCGCGATCGTCTGCCAGCCGTGGTGGCGCGCGTAGCCGAACTCTGCCGTCAACGTCATCGTCGGTACCTGCACGGCGGCGTCCGGCGCGGGGATCAGGCCCCTGGTCGCTTCCTCGCCGCACCGAGGACGCCAGCGAGAAGCGCAGGTTCAAGGTCAGGCGGTCGTCGGCCCACAGCGTGTTCGCCACGGCCAGTTCGGGCACGCCCAGCGCGTCACCGGGTGGAAGACCCCGAGCAGTGCGTCGAGTTCGGCGCGGGTGGCTTCCCCGGCGAGGACGAGGGCACTGGCCATCGAGAAACGCGTTCGCGGACGCATCAGGGACGGCGACGCGGTGCAGCTTCAGGCGAAGCCGGTCCGATCAGTCAAAGAAGTCCCCCGGAAAGCCTGGTCACGGCCGGGCGACCTGCGCGAGGAAGTAGATCGCGCCGGAGCGGGCGTGCCGGACGGCGAGCAGGAACGGCCGGTCGACGTTCACCACGATCGGCTCGGTCGGGATCTCGATCGACACCGTCCGGAACGTGACGGCGGTGGCCGCCGCTCCCTCCAGCCCTTCCTCGTCGAGTCGCAGCACGGCCTCGTGGATCACGTCGTCGACGAACAGCCGTTCGTCCGGCGAGAGGCCGCTGAAGTCCGCGTTCCGCGAGAACATGCGCCGGACCCCGAGCCGCTCCAGCACGCTCTTCAGCTGGAACTTCTCCCGAACGTCCACTTTGGGCAGTGAGAGTTCCAGGTTGGTCCTGGCGGTCGCTTCGAAGACCGAGGGGTCGAGCGGCTGCTCCAGCGACTCGTCCGGCAACAGGATCACGGCCTCGACACCGGACGCGGCCGGCAACACGACCGTCTGCCAGCCGTTGCGGTGGGCGTAGCGGAACTTCTCGGTCACCTTCATCGTCGGCACGTCCACGGCGCCGCGGGGCGAGTGGAACGGTTTGGGCGCGGTCTCCCAGGCGGCGAACGGGTTCAGCCAGCCCACCTTGAGGTACAGGGCGTTGACGATGATCGCCGCGGCGTCCGGGGACGGCGGGTTCGTCAGCAGTTCGGGGATCAGGCCGCGGGTCGTCTCGGCGACGTCGGTGTTCACGAGCTTGCGGACCGTCGTGGGATCGGAGAACGCCGTGCGCCGCACTGACTTCGTGAGCGAGAAGTCCGGATTCAGGGCCAGGTCGTCGTCGGCCCACAACGTGTTGGCGACGGCCAGTTCCGGCACGCCCAGGGCATCGGTGGCGTCGAAGTCCGTCAGCAGCCGGTCGAGCTCGGTGCGGGTCTCTCCGCGGGCGGCCTCGCGGGCCAGCGCGAGCGCGCTGGCCACCGAGAACGGCGACCAGCACGCGTTGGAGGACGGATCAGGTACGGCGACGCGGTGCATGGTCAGAGCGAAGTCGGCCTGATCGGTCACGAGGAGCTCCCAAAATCAAACACTAGTGGCGGGGATCTGGCAGTGACATCACGATCGGATCTTCCGGGATGGGCCGCTCCCCCGCTCCTCCCATCGGCCCGAGTGGCTTGGGGTGGCGGGGTTCGCGCACACCGGCCGAACCGTCGTCGTCACCCTCGTCGTCGAAGCCCACGGGCACGGCTTCCCTGGTCGGTCTCCGCCAGGGCCATCTTCGGCCTGGCGGTCTGCTCTCGTCCGCCATGCCTTCGAAGCTACGCCGATGCGCGGTGCCGGGCCACGGCCTGTGCGTCGGTGAGCAGCGCGACCTGGTCGATGACGACGCGAAGCCGTGCCTCGTAAGAGGAAGCGGCCGCGAACACCGGGCGGAACGCGGGATCGAGCAGTGTCGGGCGTTCCATCAACCGGGTGACGAGGTCGGCGATGAGGTCGCGTTGCGCGGCCTGCATGGCGAGGCGGGCCGGGTCGCTCATCACGTAGCGGACGGCCATCGCCTTGAGCAGCGCCACTTCCGCGGCCACCTGACGGGGGATCTCCAGGGAGGCGTTGTACCTCGTGAGGGTGCCGTCGCCGTGCACCTCGCGGGTGGCGGTGACCGCCGCCGAGGCGAAGCGGCCGACCAGTTCGCTGGTGAGGTTCTTCAACGCCACCTGCGCGCCGAGCGAGCCGTCGTACTCGTGGTCGGTCCAGTAACCGATCACGGGCAGCGTGATCAGTTCCTCCGCGGTGGCTTCGAGCGCGGCGACGGACTCGTCGGAGAACGTCTTGGCCGCGAGTGACGCGATGGCGGCGCGTTCGTCCGGGCGGGCCAGTGCGCCGAGGCTGATGCGGTGGGCCAGGACGCCGTCCTCGACGTCGTGCACCGAGTACGCGACGTCGTCTGCCCAGTCCATCACCTGCGCCTCTATGCACCGCTCACGGTCCGGTGCGCCCGCACGCATCCACTCGAACACTTCGAGGTCGTCGTCGTACACGCCGAACTTCACCGTGCCCGGCGTGCGCGGCCACGGGTACTTCGTCGACGCGTCGAGCACCGCGCGCGTGAGGTTCAGCCCGTGCGCGGACTTGGGCTCAAGGCGGGCGAGGATGCGGAACGTCTGCGCGTTGCCCTCGAAGCCGCCGCACGGGCCGGCGAGCTCGTTGAGCGCCCTCTCGCCGTTGTGGCCGAACGGCGGATGGCCGATGTCGTGCGCGAGACCGGCGGTGTCGACGATGTCCGGGTCGCAGCCCAGTTCCTCACCGATGCCGCGGCCGATCTGCGCGACCTCCAGCGAGTGGGTCAGACGCGTGCGCGGGACACCGGTGACCTCGGAGCCTTCACCGGGACCCACGACCTGGGTCTTGCCCGCGAGCCGGCGCAACGCCGCGGAGTGCAGCACGCGCGCGCGGTCACGGGAGAACGGCGTGCGGGTGTCGGTGCGGGCACCCGGCAGCGCGGCGCTCTTCGGTTCCTCGGTGAGCAGGCGCTCCGCGTCGTGGCCGGTGTATCCCATCACCCGATTTTAGGGAGCTTGAGCTCGTCGAACACGCCGGCGTGCGCCTTCATCAGGCGGTAGTACAGCAACGCCCCGGTCTCGCGCTTGATGAAGAACCACTGCGTCTCGCGCGTCTGCACGTTCGGGCCCACGCGCGTCGGTGACGTCCACGCGCGCAGCCCGGCGTCCTCCGCCATCGTGCGGGCGCGCAGCGAGTGCCACGGGTCGCTGACGATCACGGCGGTCTTCAGGCCGCGTTCCTGGGCGACCGAGGCGACGGCCCGCAGCGATCCGAGCGTGTCCGCGCCCTCACCGACCTGCAGCACGCGGTCCTCCGGGACCCCGCGCTTGACCAGCCACAGCTTGCCGACCTGCCCCTCGGTGAAGTTGTCGCCGGGCTGGCGGCCACCGGTGGTGGCGATGTAGCCGACGACGCCCTCCTGGTAGAGGCCGAGCGCGTGCTCGAGCCGGGCCGCGAGCACGTCGGACGGGACGCCGTTGTACTGCGCGGCGCCGAGGACGATCGCCATGTCGGCCTTGGTCCAGTCGTCGACGCGCGCGACCTGCCACACGCGGAACGCCGTACCGCCCACCACGAGCACACCGATGACCAATGCGCCGAAAAGCAGGCGCAAAACGATGCGACGAATCCTGGCCAGAGGTTTCAGTGGTGGGGTCCGCACCCTTTGCATGCTTCCAGACCGGAGGAACGTCGCGTTGACGCCCCTGCGAGGATCTTCGTCATGCCTGCTGAGCAGCCCACGATCCTCGCCACCTCCGGAGGCCTGCGCGCGGGGCGCCGGACCTTCCTGGAATTCGGCAAACTGATCCACTTCGCGTTGGACCTGTCCGGCGTCGAGGGGCGCCGGCCGCGGCTCTGCTACGTCGGCACCGCCGGCGGCGACCAGCGGCACATGAACGCCAACATGGCGGAAGCGGGCAGCGTCGCGGGCGTCGACGTGTCGATGCTGAACCTCTTCACGATGCCGCCGACTGATGACCTCGAGAGCTACGTCCTCTCGCACGACGTCGTCTGGGTGGGCGGTGGCTCCGTCGCGAACCTGCTGGCGGTGTGGGAGGTGCACGGCCTCGGCGCGGTCTTCCGCAAGGCGTGGGAGGCCGGCGTGGTGCTCAGCGGTGTGTCGGCGGGCTCGATCTGCTGGCACGTGGGCGGCGCCACCGACTCGTTCGGGCGGGACCTCCGGATCGTCACGAACGGCCTCGGCTTCCTGCCCTACGGCAACGGCGTGCACTACGACTCCGAGGAGCAGCGCCGCCCGAAGATCCACGAGGCGGTGGCCGCCGGTGTGCTGCCGACGACCTACTGCACCGACGACGGCGTCGGCCTGCTCTACCGCGGCACCGAGCTCGTCGAGGCGGTGACGGAACGTCAGGGTTCCGGCGCGTACGTGGTGGTCAGGGAGGATTCTTCAGCAACCGCACAGGAGGAAAAGCTCGACACCAGGCTCCTGTGAGACGGACCTTGGATGTGTGCGCTGGGCTCTGATCCTCTTCCTCGCGGCGGCCGTCTACGTCGTCCCGGACGCCGCGCCGTGCCTCGCGCACGCGAAGCCGTCCACTGATATATCGCGCGGTCCTGATGTATTGGATACCGGCGACAGCCCCGATATATCGCACACCGCACCTGACATATCGCATACGAGTCCTGATATATCGGATACGGGCTCGCGGTCTGCGGTATCCAATATATCGCCGACTGATATATCGAATATCGCTGCAGCGGGCGTCGCGTCCGACGTCGGCGTCGCCGTCCTCGACCTCGACACCGGCCAGGCGGTCTCGCAACACGGCGACCAGCCGTTCTACTCGGCGTCGCTGTCGAAGCTCATCCTCGCCGTCGACGCGTTGCAACAGCCGTTGTCCGACGACGACCAGGACCTGATCCATCGCGCGTTGAGCGTGAGCGACGACAACGCGATGGACGTGCTGTGGACGAGGTTCGACGGCATGGACGCCATCGGCCACGTCGCCACCGCAGCGGGACTCACCGGCACCCACGCGCCGGAAGACCCGTCGCAGTGGGGCGAGGTCGTCATCACCGCGAACGACATGGTCCGGCTCTACCAGTACATCCTCGGCTCGCCGGTGCGAGACACGATCGTCGCAGCGCTGTCGTCCGCCACGCCCACCGCCGCCGATGGCTTCAACCAGGCTTTCGGCCTGCTCGGTGTCACCGGCGCCTACGCCAAGCAGGGCTGGATGTACTACCTGCCGAGCGACGTCTACCTGCACAGCGCAGGTGTCCTCGGCAACCGCTACGCCGTCGCCGTCCTCACCACCAGCCCGACGGGTTCCTGGACCACGGCCAGGCAGTCGATCAACGCCGTCTCCACGGCCCTGCTGGCGAAGCTGGGCGTCAACGGCTGACCCGTCGTGCCCGCCAGGGCCGGTCCCATTCGCCGGTGAACCCGCGCACCATCAGAAGCGCGATCACGAGGAGCACGACCGCACTGAAGACCAGCACACCGCCGCGCCCCTCTGACCCACTCCTCCGTCCCGCCTTTACCGGGCGAGAACGCTCCAAATGTTGGCTTCAGGCGACCCGAAGCACCCTGCGCGCGGTGAAGAACGCGACTCCGCCAAGCACCACGACCACGGCCAGCAACGCGAGATACACCGCCGACCCTGCCGTGAACGGCACCGGTCGCACCTCGCTGTTCAACGTCATCACCTCGGAGAACCAGGCGGCCATCGCGCAGAAGATCGCGCCGCCCCACCACACCCCGAGCAAGCGGCGAACCAGGCGAGCACCGTTCATGTCGACGCATTCACCTCGTGCACAGGATCGGGCGGTAGCGAGACTCAAGCCGGACAGCAGAGCGCAGAACGCAGCGATCCCTGCCATCACCACTCCGAGCAGGTTGAGCGGGTTGTGGGACGTCGGCAGGTTCAGCCCTACAGCGACGAGCACGATCCCGAACACCAGCGCCATACCGATGAGAGGCAGGCCCGTCACCGCCAGCCGTGCCCTGATCCGCTGAACGCGCGCAGCGGAAACCCACACCCACTGCGGCTGCGGCCCCTGACCAATGATGATCAATTGCCGACTTTCCAGTCCGAACCGTCGCCGTCAGTGACGCTGGCATCGCCCATGTCACCAACGTTGGGCATGGTCCAGTTGCGGCCGATGTCGTGGATCTTCTGCATGATCGCGTTCTGCTCGGTCTCGATTGTGTTGGTGTGCGACTCCAGCGCCATGAAGTCGGCCTTGCCCTTGGCCTCCACCACCAGCGGATTGGTCACTTGAGCTCCCCCGTGAGCCGGTTCATCTCGTGGAGATTCGCGTCTTCTTCGCGCTCGTAGGTGTCGGCCGCGGCCCGCAAGCTGTCGCCGAGGCCGTTGAACGCCGTCATCGCCTGGCGCAGCAAATCCTCAAGCACGACCCGTCCGTTCTCGTACGTGCGGTCCAGGCCGCGGTCGACCGCCCACATGGACACGTCGTGGCCGGTCAAGGTCAATCCGCTGATGGCGCTTTGCGGACCCTGTACACCGTCGGCGGCGGCCGACCACAGTCCCGCGTCCGCGCGCATCGCCTCGAGCGCGACCGTCAGATCACTCACCGCAGCCCCACTTTCCGCAGCAACCTCGCCGGATCACTCGCCAACGCCTGGAGTTCTGCGATAGCGGGCCCGACCGGCTGCGGTGCAGGCATACCGCGGTCGTGCAATGCGCGCAGCACTTCAGTGAGCTCGCCTTCGATCTCGGGGTTGGGAGCCGCGTGCACCCACCGGTCCTCGATCTCGAATCGCACGACCCTGCCGAACTGCGTGGTGCCACGGACGTGCCCGCCGCGGCTCTCAGCTTGCACGGGAGCGTTCACCGTCTGGTCAAGCGCCGCGGTGAACGTGGCGAGCTCCGCGTTCACGGCGTCGAACAGCCGCATCGCGTCTTCGCGGGTCAACGGCGTCTCGTCCACCCCGCCGCTCGCCGGGGCCGGCTCGGCCGCCGTCAGATCCCCCTGGGCCTCCACGCCGCGCGACAAAGCCAGCATGGTCGCGTCGTTGGCGGCGCCGAGCACGGCCGCGTCCAAACCGCGTTGATCAAGGCTGTCGCGCCATTGCGCGGCGAGCCGGACCGCACGCACGCGGCCGTCGAGCTCGACGATCACCGACACGGCACCGCTCGGATCTGTGCCGACGCACCCATCAGCATCGTCGTTCTCTTGCTCGGCGGCGGGAGGCGGTGTGGCTCGCCGTCCGGCCTCGTACTCCCAGTCCTCTGCTTCCTCGAAGCCCCACCTGCGGTTGTCCTCAACCAACGCTCCCCCTACGAGATGTCACCAAAGAGCTTCGGATGGTAACGATCCGTGAGGGTGAGCGCAGCCGAACGCCGCGATCAGCAGCCGATCAGGCGAGCGGCGAGGTACGACTCGAGCTGGTCCATCGCGACGCGCTCCTGCGACATCGTGTCGCGCTCCCGCACCGTCACGGCGAGGTCGGTGAGCGTGTCGAAGTCGACCGTCACGCAGAACGGCGTGCCGATCTCGTCCTGACGGCGGTAGCGGCGGCCGATGGCACCGGCGTCGTCGAAGTCGACGTTCCAGTTGCGGCGCAGCGCCGTCGCCAGGTCGCGGGCCTTGGGCGACAGCTCCGCGTTGCGCGACAGGGGCAGCACGGCGACCTTGATCGGCGCCAACCGCCTGTCGAGCTTCAGCACGACGCGCTTGTCCACGCCGCCCTTGGCGTTCGGGGCCTCGTCCTCGACGTAGGCCTCCAGCAGGAACGCCATCATCGGGCGGCCGACGCCGGCTGCCGGCTCGATGACGAACGGCTTGTAGCGCGAGTTCGTGGCCTGGTCGAAGTACGACAGGTCGACGCCCGACGCGTTCGAGTGCGTGGTGAGGTCGAAGTCGGTGCGGTTCGCGATGCCCTCGAGCTCACCCCACTCCTGGCCGCCGAACTGGAAGCGGTACTCGATGTCCACGGTGCGCTTCGAGTAGTGCGAGAGCTTCTCCTGCGGGTGCTCGTAGTGCCGCAGGTTCTCCTTCGCGATACCCAGGTCCGTGTACCAGCGGGTGCGCTCGTCGATCCAGTACTGGTGCCACTCTTCGTCCGTGCCGGGCTCGACGAAGAACTCCATCTCCATCTGCTCGAACTCGCGGGTGCGGAAGATGAAGTTGCCCGGCGTGATCTCGTTGCGGAACGACTTGCCGATCTGGCCGATGCCGAACGGCGGCTTCTTGCGCGACGTCGTCTGCACGTTCAGGAAGTTCGTGAAGATGCCCTGCGCGGTCTCGGGGCGCAGGTAGTGCAGGCCCTCCTCGGTCTCGACCGGACCGAGGTGCGTCTTGAGCAGGCCGTTGAACATCTTCGGCTCGGTGTACTTGCCGCGCACGCCGCAGTTGGGGCACGGCACGTCCGACACGTCGCCCTCGGCGACGTCCTTGCCGGTGCGCTCGGCGTACTCCTCCGACAGCGTGTCCGCACGGAACCGCTTGTGGCAGGACTCGCACTCGATCAGCGGGTCGACGAACGCCTCGACGTGACCGGAGGCGACCCACACGTCACGCGGCAGGATGACCGACGAGTCCAGGCCCACGACGTCCTCGCGGCCGCGCACCATGAAGTTCCACCACTGGCGCTTGATGTTGTCCTTGAGCTCGACGCCCAGTGGTCCGTAGTCCCACGCCGAGCGGGTACCGCCGTAGATCTCCCCGCACGGGTAGACGAACCCCCTGCGCTTGCAGAGGCTGACAACGGTCTCGATGCGATCGGCGGCCAACGGGAACTCCATCGGGGGAATCAGATTCGGGGGTGTCAGCCTAGCCCGTCACGTTGCGCCCCGAACGGGCGACCGGAGCCTTACGCTGCACGAATGGAAGACCGGCTGCGAGAGCTGTGGGACTTCGCCGACCTGGACGGCACCGAGGCGAGGTTCCGTGCGCTCCTCAACAACGTGGAGACCGACGACGAGCGCGCGGAGGTGCTGACGCAGCTAGCCCGCGTCGAGGGCCTGCGGGAGAACTTCGCCGCAGGTCACGCTCTCGTCGACGAGGCGGAGACCCTCATCGCCCCCGACTCGACGGGCCGGGTGCGGGTACTGCTCGAACGCGGCAGACTGCACCGCTCCGGCGGCGATGCCGAGGCCGCGCAACCGTTGTTCGTGGCGGCGTTCATCCTGGCCAAGACGCGCGGTGACCTGTCGCTGGCGGTCGACGCCGCACACATGGCGTCGCTGGTCGACGACCCGGAGAAGTGGACGAAGCAGGGCCTCGAACTGGTCGAGGCCAACCCCGAGCTGTCGAGGTGGCTGGGCCCGCTGCACAACAACCTCGGCTGGTACTACTACGAGAACGAGCGCTTCGACGAGGCGCTGGAAGCCTTCGAGAAGACCCCGGAGGCGTACGCGGAGAGCGGCAAGGCCAAGACGCTGCACGCGTTGGGCCGCAAGGAAGAAGCCGCCGAAGCCGCACGCGGGGCGCTGGAGCTCCTCCCCCACGACTCGCACGAGGAGTGGGTCAAGGAGATGGAGGCTATCGCCGCCCAGAACTAACTGCGAGGGGTAGCCGGTCCACCCGCTTCGCCGAGCCGCACCGTGAACGCGTCCTCGGCGAGCAGGCTCGTGTGCGTCTCGACCTGGCCGCCGGCGCTCGTCAGCGTCGGCTCGTACATCGCGGGCTCGTCGGTCAGCGCCTCGGACAGCAACGGGATCACGTGTTCGCGCACGGGGAACGGCGACATCGCACGCCGATAAGCCACCACGGACTCGAACTCGACCGTCAGCACCCACCGGTCGTCCTCGTCGGTGGACCTCGCCAACGTACCCTTCTCGCACCCCGGCTGAGCGGTCAGGAGCTTCAGCGCGAGCTCCACCCGCGAGGTGAACGTCTCTGGGTCGGATACGCGGAAGCGGCACACGAGCAGCACGGTGCAAGGATGGCACGGTGACCTCCAAGCGCCCTCTGCTGCCCGGCGACGGCCCGCTCGCGCGCGTCCGCCCGGTCGTGGCGTTCCTGCTCGTGCTCGGGCTGTTCATCACCGGTGTCCTGGTCGGCGGCACGGTGGGAGCAGTGCTGTTAGGTGTACTGATCATCGGTGCGGGAGCCCTGCTCGCGGCCACCTGGAAGGTACTTTCCCCAGGTCAACGCACGTTGCGCGTGGTGGTCCTGCTGATACTGCTCGTCATCACCGTAGAATTGGTTGTGAAAATCCCTACCAGGTGAGGTGTGCCGCCATGACCGTCCAGCTGCACGGCGAGCACTCCCCCGAACGCGAGGCCCCAGCACCCGCACCGCGCAGAGCCGCGCACACCCTGGCCGAGGCCGGCGACCTGCTGCGCGCACTGGCCGCGCCGGTCCGCATCGCCATCGTCCTGCAGCTGCGCGAGCACGACCGCTGCGTGCACGAGCTGGTCGAGGCGCTGGGCGTCGCCCAGCCGCTGATCAGCCAGCACCTGCGCGTGCTGAAGTCCGCGGGTGTGGTGCACGGTGAACGACACGGCCGCGAGGTCGTGTATCGACTGGTAGACGAACACCTGGCGCACATCGTGGTCGACGCGGTGACGCACGTCGAGGAGAAGTTGTGACCGGACTGAGGTCCACCAAACAGCGCACTGCCGTCTCGAACCTGCTCGACCAGCTCGACGACTTCCGCAGCGCGCAGGAACTGCACGAGGAACTACGCCGCCGAGGCGAGGGCATCGGCCTGACCACGGTCTACCGCACCCTGCAGTCCCTCGCGGACGCGGGCCAGGTCGACGTCCTGCGCACCGACTCGGGCGAGGCCATCTACCGCCGTTGCTCGGCCCACCACCACCATCACCTCGTGTGCCGCCACTGCGGCCGCACGGTGGAGGTGGAGGGCCCCGCCGTCGAGAAGTGGGCGGACCGGGTGGCGGCCGAGAACGGGTTCTCCGAGGTCAGCCACACCGTCGAGATCTTCGGCACGTGCGCGGAGTGCACGGCCAAGCTGAAGGACGCCTAGTTCGCCCGACGTCACGCGGCGGGAAGGCACCCGCCGCGTGACGATACGGGTCTGCTAGGACTCGTAGGGCTCAGCAGGCTCCTGCACCGGCGTCGACGACTCCACCGTGAAGCTCGGCACCCACGAGTTCTTCTCGGACGCCGACTTCGGCACGACCTGACCGGTCACTTCCACCCACTGCTCGTTCGGCAGCGACGGCACGTCCCCGGCCAGCTTCACCTTCAACGGCCGCGCGTCCGCCGCGCAGCAGGAGATCGCGAGCCGCGCGACGAACGTGTCCCCGTCCGCCCGCGTCAGGAACCCGGTCAGCTTCACGCGACGGCCGTCCAGCGTCCCCGACTCGTCCCACGCCGTGCGCGTGACGAACTCGGTCATGGACAACGGGATGACGTCTCCGGCCGGCAGTTCGCCCAGCAGGTTGCGGGACCGCTGCGTCTGGTTCGTGTCCGCCGCGGAGCTCACGACGTCGCCGCCGAGCGCTGGTGGCGAGATCAGGAACACCGCGAGCACCGGCAGCAGCATCAGCCAGGTCGAGCGCGACGAGTGCGAGTGGCCGTGCTCGTCGTCCGAGACGGCCTTGCCGCGGCGGATGTCCCTGATGATCGCGAACAGCGCGAGGCCGATCATGATCGTGCCGGCCGCGATCAGCAGCGGCAGCAGGCCCTTCTGCACGTAGCGCAGGTAGAGGCCCGAGAAGCTGATCTTCAGCAGCGCGCCGCCGAGCAGCACCAGCAGGATGTTCTGGGTTTCCCGCCTCACAGCAGCACCACTCCCGTCGCGACAGCGCACAAGATCGCCACTACGAAGGTAGCCGGTGCGAAGCGGAAGGCGAAGGACTTGCCGAACGCACCCGCCTGCAGCGCGATCAGCTTCACGTCGACGGCGGGGCCGACGACCAGGAAGACCAGGCGCGGCAACAGCGGCAGCGCCGAGAAGGCCACCGCCACGAACGCGTCGGCCTCGGAGCACAGCGCCAGGATCACGGCCAGGAACGCCATCACCAGCACGCCCAGCACGATCTGGCCGCTGAGCGTCTGCATCCAGGCGACAGGCACGAACGTCTTGAACGCCGCCGCGAACAGGCCGCCCAGCACCAGGAACCCACCGGCGTCCACGAGGTCGTGGCGCGCGCTCTCGGCGAAGACGGCCCACTTGTTGGTGCCGGGATGATCCTGCATGCGGGCGAGGGCGCGCTCAGCGATCCACTCCGCCTTGCCGAACCGCACCCACAGCCAGCCCATGACCATCGCGGTCAGCAACGAGGCGACGAACCGCGCGACGACCATCATCGGGGTGTCGTTGAACGCCACCGCCGTCGACACCAGCACGATCGGGTTCACCGCCGGCGCCGCCAGCAGGAACGTCAGCGCCACCGCCGGCGCGACACCCTGCTGCATCAGCCGCCGCGCGACGGGCACCGAGGCGCACTCGCAGCCCGGCAGAGCCACGCCCGCGACACCCGCCACCGGTACCGCCAGCGCCGTCTTCGAGGGCAGCAGCTTGCGCAGCGCCGAAGCCGGCACGAACGCCGCGATGGCACCGGAGATCAGCACGCCCAGCACCAGGAACGGCATGGCCTGCACGCAGATCGCGACGAACACCGTCGACGCGGTCCGCAGCTTCGGCACATCGAGAAGATCGACCAGCCGGGACTGGAAGAGCAGTGCGAGAACGAGGATCCCGCACAGCACCTCCAACGACGTGATCTTCAGCCGAGGCGGGCCGGAGCGCCGCTTCGACGAGCGGATCTCGCCGGTGATCGTCATTCCGCGTCCAGGTCCAGCAAGCGCCGGTACGTGCGCGCCATGCCCTCGCGGATCTCCTCCGGCGACGGCGGCTCGGCGAACTCGGCCTCTTCCTCTTCGAGGTCCTCCTCGTCGTCGAAGTCGACGGGAGTGCCGTTGACGGTCTCCTCGTCGTCCTCTTCCTCGAGGGCGGCCTCACGGAGCTCCTCGATCGTGGCGCTCACGTCCTCGGCCGACAGGGCGGGCAGCATCGGCTTCACGATGGCCAGCACGCCACCCTCGGCGTCGTCCAGCGCCACGGCCTCCGCCAGCGCGACGGCGTGGTCGCGCTCGTACGGGCCGCAGATGAACGAGTCCCAGTCGTCGCCGCCCGACGGCTCGAACGTCACGGTCCACGGGAACTCGTTGACGTCCGCGTCCTCTTCCGGCTCGTAAATGATCACGCCACCCATCGAGGGTCCTTTCTCAAGAAAAGCGGGAGAGGAGCTCGCCGCGCACCTGCGAGGCGGTCGACACAACCAGCATGAGCAGCGTGCTCAGCGGCTCCGGTTTGAGGCCGTCCGCCGGGAACGCGTAGCGCAGCATGACATCGGTCCCCCGTTCGGACGCGATGACGCCGAGCGTGCCGAAAAGGCCCTGACCTGCGCGTTCGGCGACCCACACCGCCGCATCGGCCGGCAGGTCCCACGCGACGACGCACGTCAGCGAGAGCACCGTCAGCCCGTCGGCCAGTTCCATGCCCTGCACGGCGCACGGCACGTCGCCGTGGCGGAAGCTCAGCGCGCCGTCGTCGTCCACGGAGACGTCGTGGAACAGCTCCAGCGCCTTGCGCGCGGCCTCGAGAGCCTCACCGCTCGCGTTCACGACACCTCCGAATCGGGCTTGTCGATCGCACCACCGAAGCGGCGGTCGCGCTCGGCGAACTTCTCGACCGCGCGCCACAGGTCGCGGCGGTCGAAGTCGGGCCAGAGGATGTCCTGGAACACCAGCTCGGCGTACGCGGACTGCCACAGCATGAAGTTCGAGGTGCGCTGCTCGCCCGACGGACGGATGAACAGGTCCACGTCCGGCATCTCGGGCTGGTAGAGGTAGCGCGCGACGGTCTTCTCGTCGACCTTGTCGGGGTTGAGCTGCCCGGCGGCGGCCAGCCGCGCGATCTCGCGGGCGGCGTCACCGATCTCGGCGCGGCCGCCGTAGTTGATGCACATCGCGAGGTTGAGCTGGTCGTTGTCGCGGGTGCGCTCCTCCGCGACCTCCAGCTCCTTGATGACGCTGCGCCACAACCGCGGCCGGCGACCGGCCCACCGCACCCGCACGCCCAGTTCGTCGAGCTCGTCGGTGCGGTGGTGGATGACGTCGCGCGAGAAGCCCATGAGGAACCGGACCTCTTCGGGGCTGCGGCGCCAGTTCTCGGTGGAGAAGGCGTACAGCGACAGCCACTTCACGCCCATCTCGATGGCGCCCTTGGCGACCTCGACGACGACCTGCTCGCCACGCTTGTGGCCCTCGACCCGCGACAGTCCGCGCTGGTTGGCCCAGCGGCCGTTGCCGTCCATCACGATCGCGATGTGCTTCGGCACGAACTCGGCGGGAATCGCCGGGGGCGTCGCGCCGGACGGGTGCGGCTCCGGCGGGCGCGGTACGCGCTTCTCGCGCTCGGAGCGGCGGCGACGCAGCATGGGGCTCGGCATCCTTCCAGCGGGACCGTGATCGGTGGCCGCCACATTAGCCGCTACCGCCGCTTGCCCTTCTCCCATCCCCCGGGTACTGCCGGTGAAAGCCGATCAGCCCGACGAGCCGTCGTCCTTGGCCTTTCGCTCCACCAACGGCAACGATCGCAGCTGCCGTTCCAGGTGCCACTGCAGGTGCGCCGCGACCAGCCCGCTCGCGTCACGACGGGCCACGTGCGGAATCTCGTCGACCACGCCCCACTGCCCGTGCAGCAGTGCCGAGAGCAACGTCAGCGTGTCCGCGGACGGCGACGCCGAGCCGGGCGGGCGGCAGTTCGGGCAGCACGTGCCACCAGCCTGGACGCTGAACGCCCGGTGCGGGCCGGGTGTGCCGCACTTCGCGCACTCGTTCACGGCGGGCGCCCAACCGGCGAACGCCATGGCACGCATCAGGAAGGCGTCCAGCAGCAGCGACGGATCCCGTTCGGCAGCGGCCAACGCTCTCAAAGCGCCTGTCACGAGCAGGTAGAGCCGCACGACCGGTTCGCCCTCTTCGGAGGTGAGGCGGTCAGCGGTCTCGAGGATCGCGCACGCGGCCGTGTAGCGCTGGTAGTCGTTGACGATGCCCACGCCGAACGCGTCCAGCGTCTGCACCTGGGTGATGATGTCGAGCGAGCGGCCGGGGTGGAACTGCACGTCGACGTGGCAGAACGGCTCCAGCCGCGCGCCGAACTTCGACGACGTGCGGCGCACGCCCTTCGCCACGGCGCGGAGCTTGCCGTGGCGCTGGGTCAGGAAGGTGATGATCCGGTCCGCTTCACCGAGCTTCTGCACGCGCAGCACGATTCCTGTGTCGCGGTACAGGTTGGCCATAGTGCCGTGACCTCCAGACTTTGCCCCGTGTTTCGCCGGTCAGACGGGCGCATCGCGGTGCCGGCCCCGCGTCCTCATACTGGTTGTCTGTCGGCGTGGGGCCGGTGCCGCGAGTTGCCCTGCTGAGCGTCGGAAGACGCGGCGAAGGCTGGTGGTCGCGGCACTAGAAGCCCAGGCGGCGCAACTGTTTCGGATCGCGCTGCCAATCCTTGGCGATCTTGATGTGCAGGTCCAGGTACACCCGCATGCCCAGCAGCGCCTCGATCTGCTTGCGCGCGGTCATGCCGACCTGCTTGAGCCGCTCACCCCGGTGCCCGAGGATGATCGCCTTCTGCGACGGCCGTTCCACGAACACGAACGCGTGGATGTCCATCAGGTCGTCACGACCCTCGCGCGGCATCATCTCCTCGACCACCACGGCGATGGAGTGCGGCAGCTCGTCGCGCACGCCCTCCAGCGCGGCCTCGCGGATCAGCTCGGCGACCAGTGTCTGCTCGGGCTCGTCGGTGAGATCGCCGTCCGGGAACAGCTGCGGGCCCTCCGGCAGCTTGCCCAGCAGCAGGTCGCTCAGCTTGTCGACCTGGAAGCCGTCGACCGCGGACACCGGGATGATCTCGGCGAACTCCATGACCTTCTGCAGCGCGAGCAGCTGCTCCATCACCTGCTGCTGCGAGACCAGGTCCGTCTTGGTGACGATGCCGACCACGGGCGTGCGCTTGGCGACCTTCTCGAGCTCGGCGGCGATGAACTTGTCACCGGGGCCGACCTTCTGGTCCGCGGGCACGCAGAAGCCGACGACGTCGACCTCCGACCACGTCTCGCGCACCAGGTCGTTGAGCCGCTGGCCGAGCAGCGTGCGCGGCCGGTGCAGGCCGGGGGTGTCCACGAGCACGAGCTGGCCGTCGGGGCGGTGCACGATGCCGCGGATCGTGTGGCGGGTGGTCTGCGGCTTGTTCGACGTGATGGCGACCTTCGTGCCCACCAGCGCGTTCGTCAGCGTCGACTTCCCTGCGTTCGGGCGGCCGACGAAGCACGCGAACCCGGAGCGGTAACCATCCATCGGTCCATTGTCCCTGGGACCGGCAACGAGGTTGTTGCCGGTCCCGCCAGAACTGCCCGATCAAGTCAGGACCAGGCCTTCTGGTGCAGCCAGCGATCGGCGCCGGTGACGAAGCTGTCGATGCGGTTCGGCCCCCGCGACGCGGCGGCGCGGCCGACGGTGAAGAGGTCGAGCCGGCCGGGCCCCACGTCGTGACGGTGGGCGTCCAGTAGATCCTCCCGCCCAGCCCGTACCAGTTGCTCCACGCCGCCTGTGCCGTCGACACCGAAAAGAAAAGCGTGCTCACGGCGACCGCGAGCACGCTGAACAACGCAGCCAAACGTCTCATCAGCACTTCCCCCAGGGTTGTGGGCGAGACCAGGCGACGGCTCCGCTCCCCAGGGGCTATCGGACCACGTCGGCGACTTCTCCCGCCAAAGTCGCACGAATGATCGGCGCAGTTGCCGCGAGGTCCCGCACGACCGAGACCGAACCCTCGTCCAGCGCCCCGGCGTCGGTCACCACGACCGCGGCCTCGAGGCCTTCCGCACCGCTCGACACGGCGGCGGCCACGGCGGCCTGCAACGCGGTGAGCTGCAGAGACGGCAACGAGACGGTGGACGCGTTGTACGTGCGGCCATCGAGGTCCCGCACGGCCGCACCCTCCGCAGCGCCATTGCGCGCACGGACGGACCGCGCGAGCGTCACGAGCTTGGCGTCCTCGGGATCGATGTCAGTGGTCATCTTCTTCTGTCTCCTTCTGCACAGGGCGCACGAGCACAGTGGTGACGCGGATGCGCCCGCGTTCGTCCTTGCCGCCTTCCGCCCGCATGCGCAGGCCCGCGATCTCGGCCTCGGTGCCGGGCAGGGGCACGCGCCCGAGCCGTTGCGCGAGCAGGCCGCCGACGGTCTCGACCTCGTGGTCGTCCAGCTCGGTGCCGAACAACGCGTCCAGGTCGTCGACCGGCAGGCGCGCGCTGACCCGGACGGCGCCGTCGGGCAGGTGCTCGACCGGCGGGCGGTCGTCGGTGTCGGACTCGTCGGTGATCTCGCCGACGATCTCCTCGAGGATGTCCTCGATGGTCAGCAGGCCCGCGGTGCCGCCGTACTCGTCGACGACGATCGCCATGTGGCGGCGGGACACCTGCATCTCGCGCAGCAGGTCCGCGATCGGCTTCGAGTCCGGGATGAAGCTCATCGGGCGCATCAGCTCGGCGACGCTCTTCGGGTCCTCGTCGTCGGCGAGCGTGGCCCGCATGAGGTCCTTCAGGTTCACCACGCCGAGCACGTCGTCGACGCTCTCCCCGATCACCGGGACGCGCGTGTAGCCGGTGCGCAACGACAGCGCGAGCGCCTGCCGCACCGACTTCGACTGCTCGATCCACACGATCTCGGTGCGCGGCACCATGACCTCGCGCGCGATGGTGTCGCCCAGCTCGAACACCGAGTGGATCATCTCGCGCTCGCCCTCGTCGACGACGCCGCGTTCCTGCGCCATGTCGACGAGCTCGCGCAGCTCCACCTCGGAGGAGAACGGGCCCTCGCGGAAGCCCTTGCCGGGCGTGATCGCGTTACCGATGAGGATCAGCAGCTTGCTGAGCGGCCCGAGCACGCGGCCGAGCTGACGGACCGTGCCCGCAGCGAGCAGGCTCACGCCGTACGGATGCTGACGGCCGATGGTGCGCGGTCCGACACCGACGAGCACGTACGACACGACGAGCATGCTCAGGCACGAGTACAGGACGGCCGTCCAGAGCTGGTCGACGTACTGCAGGAACACCGTCGTGACCAGGACCGCCGCCAGCATCTCGCAGAACAGGCGCAGCAACAGCAACAGGTTGACGTGCCGCGGACGGTCGTTGAGGACCTGCAGCAGCTGCCCGGTGCCCCAGCGGCCCTGCCGTTGCAGGGCCTCGACCCGTGCGCGTGACACCGTGCCGAGGGCTGCGTCCACACACGCGAAGACACCGGCGGCGAGCACGAGCAAGACGGCCAGCACAATGACGCCGGCTGGGTTCTCGCTCATGCGCGTCAGTCTTCTTCGGGATGCTGGAGAGGCTTCTGCTCGTCCAGGCCGACCGCGCCGAGCACCTTGTCGTCGGTGCTGCGCTGGTGCGCGGCCCGCTCGGCCTCGTCACGCGCGGTGCGGAAGTCCGCGAGGATGCGGTTCTGCAGGGTGAACATCTCGCGTTCCTCCGCAGGCTCGGCGTGGTCGTAGCCGAGCAGGTGCAGCACGCCGTGGACGGTCAGCAGGTGCAGCTCGTCCAGCAGGCCGTGGCCCGCCTTCTTGGCCTGGTCCTTGGCGAACGCCGGGCACAGCACGATGTCCCCGAGCAACGCAGGGCCGAGGCCCGCGGCGTCGGGCCGGCGCGCGGAGTCCAGCTCGTCCATGGGGAAGGCCATGACGTCCGTCGGGCCGGGCAGGTCCATCCAGCGCTCGTGCAGGTCGGCCATCACGTCCAGCTCGACGAGCAGGACGGACAGCTCGGCCAGCGGGCTCACGCCCATGCGGTCCAGCGCGAAGCGGGCGGCGGAGACGATGGAACCCTCGTCCACCGCGACGCCCGACTCGTTGGCGATCTCGATGCTCACGCGCCTATCGTCCCCGGCGCTGGTTCCCCCGGCGTGCACCGGGTCCGTGGTGTCGCCCGTCCTGGTCGATGGTGTCCTGCTCGACGTGCCACTTCTCGTACGCGTCGACGATGTCGCCGACCAGGCGGTGACGCACCACGTCCTGGCTGGTCAGGACCGAGAAGTGCACGTCTTCGACGCCTTCGAGGATGTCCTTGACGACCTTCAGGCCGCTGCGCTGGCCGCCGGGGAGGTCGACCTGGGTGATGTCGCCGGTCACGACGATCTTCGAGCCGAAGCCGAGTCGCGTGAGGAACATCTTCATCTGCTCGGGCGTCGTGTTCTGCGCCTCGTCGAGGATGATGAACGCGTCGTTGAGCGTGTTGTGGGTCAGCAGGTAGTCCTCGGTGACGTACAGCGAGTCCTGCGCCGCCACCTGGATGCACACCGTTTCCGTCCGCCCTGCGGGCTCGATGCTGTCGATGAACCGCATCGGACGCCCACCACCACCGGCGGCGTGGTACTTCTCCCGCTTGCGCTTGAGCCGGAACGGCTCGACGCCCTCAGGCAGTCTGATGTCGAGGACGTACGCGTCGTGGCGGTAGCCGACCTCACGCCCCTTCGCCATGCCCGGCTTGCGTCCCTCGGCCGGACGGCAGCGCCAGTAGGCCACGCCACCGAGCGAGCGAACGAGAGTGACGACGTCGTCCCGCAACCGTTCGGACGTCGTCGTGTACTGGATGCGGCAGGTCCTACCGGCCTGGGTGACCGGTCCACCGTCCGAGTCGAGCAGGCCCTGAAGCAGGGCCAGCCGCACGTCAGCGCTGTTGTGGAGATAGAGCTCAGGCACGAACTTGGCGTGCGACCGCGTGCCGTGCAGCTCCAGCTGACGCATCACCGCCGTGACCGGGTTCTCCAGCGTCACCACGTCGCCAGGCGCCTTCACGCGGTTCAACGTGTAGTCGACCTGGTTCTTCCTCATCACCGCGATCGGCTCGAGCGCCACCTGGAGCGCGAAGGCGAGCGCCGGATCGGAGGTGGAGAACGACGGAGTCGTCGAGCCGGTGATGCAGCCGTCGCCGAGCAACAGACCCAGGGCATACGGGTTCATCGGCACTTCGCGTTCCGGCAGGCACACCGGCGCGCTGAGGAGCGGAAGCTCATAGCGCCGGGCGTGCGCGGCCCGCAGGTTGCCGATCATCTCCTTCGTCTCGAGCACCCGCCACGGCTTGTTGCGGCGCCGGTCGGACGCAGTCCGCACAGTCCACAGGTGCTCCCCGCAGGCGAGGGTCGAAGAGCCGTCCTGAGCCGTGACGCGGTAGACGTCCTTTTCACCCTGCGGGTAGACGCCCAGCACCGGAGTCGGCTCGCCGTTGGAGCCGATGACGAGATCACCGACCTGCAGCGATCCGATCGGCCGGTAGCCGTCCGGAGTCAGCACCGGAGTGAAGATCGGCTGGGCTCGCCCACGCATGTATGCGAGCGGGGCGACCTCGATCGTGCCCGCCTGGGTGAGGCGCGGGATCGACTCCGGGTCGACCATGTCGTGCAGCGCGTCGTAGAGCGGGCGCAGGTACGGGTCGATCTTCTCGTAGAGCGTGCCGGGCAGGTAGCCGAGCCGCTCACCGGCCTCGACCGCCGGGCGGGTCAGGATGATGCGGTTGACCTGCTTGGACTGCAGCGCCTGCACGGCCTTGGCCATGGCGAGGTAGGTCTTGCCGGTGCCGGCGGGGCCGATGCCGAACACGACGGTGTTCTTGTCGATCGCGTCGACGTAGTGCTTCTGGTTCAGCGTCTTCGGCCTGATCGTGCGGCCGCGGCGGCTGATGATGTCGAGGCTCAGGACCTCGGCGGGCGAGGAGTCGGCGTTGGCGGAGAGCATCGCGACCGTGCGGCGCACGGTGTTCTGGTCGATGGCCTGGCCACGGCTGGCGAGGGTGACGAGCTCGCTGAAGACCCGTTCCGCGAAGGCCACGTCCGCGGGGGCGCCGGACAGCGTGATCTCGTTCCCGCGCACGTGCACGTCGGCGTCGAGCAGCTCCTCCGCGAGCCGGAGGTTCTCGTCTCGCGACCCCAGCAGGCTGAGCACCGCGCCGTCGGGCACGGCGAACCGGGACTGACCTTCCTTGATGCTCTGCTGTGTTTCTTCGGCCACGTGGCCCCGGCCTGCTTCCTGTCGCTCGGATCTGGTGGCGTCGATGCTAGTCCGGCCGAAAATGGGTGGCTACCGGATTGCTCACCGTGTGTGCTCAGGGGCTGTGGAGATCCGCAGGCTTGGTGTCGACGACATACCCGAGTGCATGAAGCTCATCACGGACCGAGGTTGGGCGTGGACGCCCGCGCAGTGGGAGCTGATGCTCGAGCTGGGTCCGGGGTGGGGCGCGTTCGACTCGACGGGATTGCTCGGCACGGCGTTGACGACGCCGTATCCCGAGATGCAGGCGATCAGCGGCGTGCTGGTCGCGTCGTGGGCAGGTCGCCGGGGCATCGGCACCCGGCTGATGTCCAATATATTGGATATCGGTGCGTCGACACTGTATGCGACCTCCATGGGTGAGCCGCTCTACACGAGGCTCGGGTTTCACCCTGTCGGGGCCACCACCGAGTACCAGGGTGTGCTCCGCGCCGCTCCCGGCGTGACCAGGGCGGCCACCCCGGCCGACCTGGACCTGTTGGTGGCGCTCGACCACGAGGTGAGCGGGTTCACCCGGCCGTTGCTCTGGGAACGGATGCTCGACCCGACGACGCCGTACACGGTGCGGATGTCGGAGTCCGGCGTGATCGCCACCCGGCCGAGCCCCGTGGGGTCGATCATCGGCCCGTTGATCGCCCCGTCCGCCTCGGTGGCCTGCGGCATGATCTCGGACGTGGCCGTCGGCGCCGGTCAGGTCCGCGTGAACACGGACAACGCGGAAGTGGGCGCCTTCCTGCTGGAACAGGGCTTCGAGAAGCTCGGCGGCGGCTGCACGCTGATGGTGCGCGGCGCCGCGAACGTGCCTGGCGACCGGTCGCGCTACTTCGTGCCCGCCTCGCACGCACTTGGATGATCTGGGGGGATCTGTGGAACTGCGACGACTGACGCTGGACGACCTCACCGCGTGCTCCGACCTGGCCGAGAGCCGGTCGTGGCCCCGCGAGGAAAGCAAGTGGGCGTTCCTGCTGACGCACAGCGAAGGCTGGGGCCTGTTCGACGACCAAGGCCTCGCCGGCACGACGGTCGTGACGCGCTACCCGGAACTGGCGTCGATCAGCATGGTGCTGGTGGCTGAACGTTGTGCGCGCCAAGGCCACGGCCGCCGGCTGGTATCCCATGTACTGGATACGGGCGTCTCCACACTGTTCGCGACTGAGATGGGCCGCCCGCTCTACGAACAGCTGGGCTTCCGCGCCGTCGGCTTCACCGACATCCACGCGGGCGTGTTCACGGGACCGGTATCCAATACATCACATCTCGCCGTGTCCGCTGACCTAGACGAACTCGTCGCGCTCGACGCCAAGGTCACCGGCATCACGCGCCCGTTCCTGTGGGAGTCGTTGCTCGCCATGGGATCCGTGCGGCTGTCCGCGAACGGCGTGACGGGTTCGTGGCGCGTCGCCGACGACCTGCTGCTGATCGGCCCGGTGATCGCGGACTCGCCCGCCGACGCGTGCGCGCTCATCGCCGACTCCGCCGCCGGCAACGGCCGCGCGCGCGTCGACGTGCACGATCCGGAGGTGGTCGCGTTCGTTCGTGCACACGGCATGGAGTCGTGGGGCGAGAGCGCCTCGATGGTCAGGAACGCGGACCAGCTGCCCGGCGACCGAGCCCGTTACCACGCACCGATCCTGCAGGCCCTGGGCTAGAGACGTGCCCCACCGAGCAGGTGCAGATGGGCGTGGAAGACCTCCTGCCCGCTGTCCGGCCCGGTGTTGAACAGCAGCCGGTAGCCGGTCTCCGAGACACCTTCGGCCTCGGCGATCTCCTTCGCGGCGGCGAAGAGGTCGCCGAGCTGGTCGCCGTCGAGGTCGACGGCGTTCGGCACGTGCTCGCGCGGAATGATCAGCACGTGCACCGGCGCCTTGGGGTGGATGTCGCGGAACGCCAGCGTCGTCTTGGTCTCGTGCACGACCGTCGCGGGAATCTCACCGTCGACGATCCGGCAGAACAAACAGGACATGCCCTGCACGCTAGTGCCGCACCGGGCGACCGGCTCGTCAGATGAACAGCCGGTCCAGGTGCTCGTCGACGGCCTCGATCATGTCCTCGGCCGTGAGCTCGTCCGGCCCGAGCTGGTGGTGGATGTTGAGCCCGTCGATCAGCACGATCGTCCGCCGCGCGGCCTTCATCGGCACCACGCCGTCCCGCAGCTCCCCCGCCTCCTGGGCCGCCGTGAGCACCCGAGCGATCTCGCCGTAGAGCTCCCGCGTGCCGTAGCGCTCCAACTCGTGCAACGACGGCTCCACCATCGCCCGCGGCAGGAACGACAACAGCACAGCGGCCTCGACCCGCCGCTCGTCGTCCAGCGCGAGCATCTCGTGGGCGAAGGCCCTCACCAGCTCCCGGTTGCCGACCGAGGTGTCGATCTTCTCCAGCCGCGCGATGAACCGCCGGTACGCGAGCTCCATCGCGAACCCCAGCAACGAGTCCTGCGTGGGGAAGTAGTGGCGCAACGACCCGCTCGACCACCCGGACTCGGCCGCGACGGCCCGCACCGACGCGTGGTCGATCCCGTCCCGTTGCACGATGCGCCACACGGCCTCGGCCAGCTCGCGGCGACGTTCCTCGTGGTCGACAACCTTCGGCACCGGCTCTTTCTAGCAGCCTCTCGCAAGCCGAACGACCGCCCTGCGGCACTCCTCCCACGACTCGGTGCCCGGCGTGATCATGTCCATGTGCCCGCCGCCCTCCACCACGACGAGCTCCGCTTGCGGCTCCAGAGCACAGAAATCGACGCTCTGCTCCACCGGCACGTCCTCGTCAAGATCACCGTGCACGCAGATCACCGGCTTGCCGATGGGCACCAGCGCCGCCGGCGAGGCCTCAGCGAACTGCTCCTCGGAACACAGCTCCAGCGCCCGCGACGTGATGTGCTTCGTGAAGTCGAGCACCGCCGCCTGCCCCACAGCTCCGATCACTCGCTCGCTGTGTCTGGCCGCCCACACAGCGAGATGCCCTCCAGCGCTGTGTCCGAGCGCCACCACGGGTCCGATGTCGACAGCCTCGATGGCCGCCAACACGTCCTGTCCGGTGGCAGGCCACCCACCGTCACCACCAACACGCCGGTACTCGATGTTCCAGACGGCAAATCCGTCCTTCACAAGCACTTCCGCCAGCGGCCGCCCAAGCTCCAGCCCATACCTCTGGTGCCAAAAACCACCGTGAATGACGACAACAGCACCCTCAGCAACCCCGTCGGGAAGCCAAAGCTCGCCGAACTGACTGGGGTGCTCCCCATAAGCAATCCGCTGCACCCCCAGAACCTACGCGACCAACAAACCCCACCCACGCCCCAAACACCCACAATCCACCCCAACAAGGCACCCACCGCAAACAACACAAACCAACCAAGGCAAGGCGACACAAGGCGACCGTGGCAAGAGCAAAGCGGGGCGTGCCAACACGTGGCGACACAAGGCAAGGCGGGGCGGCGCAAGCGAAGCGAGACAAGGCGACGCGTGGCGAGGCGACGCGTGGCGTGGCGACGCGTGGCGACGCGTGGCGACGCGTGGCGACGCGTGGCGACGCGTGGCGACGCGTGGCGACGCGTGGCGACGCGTGGCGAGGCGAGGCGAGGCGACGCGTGGCGACGCGTGGCGAGGCCTGGCAGGCCGGGGGCGCGACGAGGCCTGGCGACGCAAGACGAGGCAAAGCGAGGCGGCGCAAGGCGAAGCGGGGCAAGGCCGGGGGACACAAGGCAAAGGCGAAGTGAGGCAACGCGAGGCGAAGCGAGGCGCGGCAAGGCCAGCGCGAGGCGAAGCGAGGCGCGGCGGGACCGACGCAACGCGACGTGACGTAACGCGAAGCGAAAGGGGATGGCCTGCCGAAGCCGAAGGCGAGGCGGCCGGGGGTCCGGGGGCTTGCCCCCGGCTGGGGTGTGGGGGCTCGGCCCCCACAAGACACGCTTTATCGACGAGCGGCGAAGGTGCCGAAGGCACCGAGCAAGCGAGACCGAGAGATAAAGGGGCGCCTCGCGGTCCGAAGCCTGGGGGTCGCTTCGCCGCGAGGCGCCGACGCCGGACCGAGGGGGGAGGTGTCCGGCGAGTCCTTTGGTTAGAAAGGCCTAATCGTCTACTCCGTTTCCGGCTAGACCAATTGAGCCCCTCTGCAACTAGAGTAACCCCAACCGCCTGCGGTTCGCTACAACTTGCGTCAAGCCAATCCATCCGATGTTCACCTTCGGAGTGAACTGGGTCACCAGCGAGAGGTGAGCACCCCGAGGGCACCAAGAGCAACGGCCGCAGCGGTAGATGCACGCAGAACGGTTGGGCCCAATCGGACGATCCGGGCACCCGAAGAACGCAAGGCGTCCAGTTCCTCTGGCGTGATTCCGCCTTCCGGACCGACGACGAGCAGGACGTCTCCGGATGCCGGAAGGTCGACATCGGACAGTCGGTCGGTCGCGCTCTCGTGCAGCACGAGCGTGAGCGCCGACGACGACACGCGCTGCGAAAGCTGCGCCGTGGTCACGGGTTCGTCGACGAAAGGCACTCGTGAGCGCCGGGCTTGCTTCGCCGCCTCCCGAACCGTGGAACGCCAACGCCCCAACGCTTTGGCGCCGCGCGGGCCGTCTTCCCACTTCGCCACGCAACGGGAAGCGCGCCACGGCACCACACCGTCCACTCCGGCCTCGGTGGCCAGTTCGACCGCGAGCTCGCCGCGGTCGCCCTTCACCAACGCCTGCGCGAGGACGACGCGTGGCGTCGGTTCTGGCTCCACGGAGCGTTCGAGCACCTTCAGCGACAACGCATCCCGTTCCACCGCCACCACGGCGCACCGCACGAGGGTGCCGGAACCGTCGGACAGGACGAGTTCCTCACCCACGCGCAGGCGCTTCACGGTCGCGGCGTGGCGGCCTTCCGGGCCGTCCAGCACGAACTCCTCGCCCGCCGGGAGCGCGGGCACGAGGAAGACGGGCAGGGTCATCGGTTGCCGCGTGAGGCGCGCAGGCGGGAGAACAGCCCGCCGCCGCCCTTGCCGTTGTGGGACAACGAAGGCTCGTTCTCGCCGCGCATCTCGGCGAGGTCGCGCAGCAGTGCGGCCTGGGCGGCGTCGAGCTTCGTGGGCACGACGACTTCGAGGTGCACGTGCAGGTCGCCGCGGCCGTCGACGCGGCCGGTGGAACGCAGCTTCGGCATGCCGCGGCCCGTCAGCACGAGCTGCGTGTTCGGCTGCGTGCCGGGCTCGATCTGCAGTTCTTCCTCGCCGTCCAGCGTCTTCAGGGGCAGGGTGGCGCCCAGAGCAGCCGTCGTCATCGGAATCTGCACCACGCAGTGCAGGTCGGCGCCGTCGCGTTCGAAGATCTCGTGCGGGTGCTCCTCGACCTCGACGTAGAGGTCGCCGGCCGGGCCACCGCCGGGACCGACCTCGCCCTGGCCCGCGAGGCGCACGCGCATGCCCTCGGCGACACCGGCGGGGATGTTCACGGAGATCGTGCGGCGCGAGCGGACGCGGCCGTCGCCACTGCACTGCTGGCACGGGTCGGGGATGACCTCGCCGTAGCCGCGGCACACCGGGCACGGGCGCGACGTCACGACCTGGCCGAGGAACGAGCGCTGCACCGACTGGACCTCGCCGCGGCCGTTGCACGTGTCGCAGCGGATCGGCTTGGAGTCGCCGGACGTGCCGGCGCCGTGGCAGCGGTCGCAGAGGATCGCGGTGTCGACGGTGAGCTCACGGGTGGCGCCCGCCGCGCACTCCTCCAGCGTCATGTCGAGCCGGATCAGCGCGTCGGAACCCGGTTGCACGCGGCTGCGGGGACCGCGGCCGCCGCCGGACGAGGCACCGAAGAAGGCGTCCATGATGTCGCCGAGACCGAAGCCCGCGAACGGGTCGCCGCCGGCGCGTCCACCGCCGCCGCCCGAGTCGAGCGGGTCGCCGCCCAGGTCGACGATGCGGCGCTTCTCGGGGTTCGACAACACCTCGTAGGCGGCCGTGACCTCCTTGAAGCGGGCCTCCTCGCTGGGATTGACGTCCGGGTGCAGCTGCCTGGCGAGCTTGCGATAGGCGCGCTTGATCTCATCCTGTGTCGCGTTCTGCGCGACACCGAGGATGCCGTAGTAATCCCTGGCCACCTTGTTCGCTTTCGTGTTCATCTTTCAGAGAAAAGTTCTCGGGTGCAGTTCTCGTTCAACGACCGGTCAGGATCTCACCGACGTAGTTGGCGACCGCACGCACGGCCGCCATCGTTCCCGGGTAGTCCATGCGCGTGGGTCCGACGACACCGAGGCCGCCCAGCGGATTGTCACGGCTGCCGTAGCCGATGGACACCACGGAAGTGCTGCGCATCTCAGCTGCCTCGTTCTCCTCGCCGATGCGCACCAGCACGCGACCGGGATCGCGGGAGGCGGCGAGCAGCTTGAGCACGATCACCTGTTCCTCGAGCGCCTCCAGCACCTGCCGGAGCGAGCCGGGGAAGTCCGCGACGTTGCGGGTGAGGTTCGCGGTGCCGCCGAGCACGAGCCGTTCCTCCGGGTGCTCGACCAGCGTCTCGATCAGCACCGTGGCGACCCTCAGCATCGGGTCGCGCAGGTCCTGACGCACCTCGTCGGGCAGCTCCGCGACCTTGGCGCTCGCGTCAGCCAGCCGCTGCCCCGACATGGCCTGGTTCAGCACGCCGCGCAGGTGGGCCGTGTCCTCTTCACTGATCACGTCACCCAGCTCGACGATCCGCTGGTCGACGCGGCCGGTGTCGGTGATCAGCACCAGCATCAGCCGCGACGGCGTGATCGACAGCACCTCGAGGTGCCGCACGGCCGCGCGGGACAGGGTCGGCACCTGGATCACCGCGACCTGCCGGGTGAGCTGCGCGAGCAACCGGACGCTGCGGCGCATCACGTCGTCGAGGTCGAGCGCTCCGTCGAGGAAGCTGCGGATGGCCCGCTTCTCGGCCTGCGAGAGCGGCTTGATCTCGCTCAGCCTGTCGACGAAGAGCCGGTAGCCCTTGTCCGTCGGCACACGACCCGCGCTGGTGTGCGGCTGGGCGATGTAGCCCTCGTCCTCCAGCGCGGCCATGTCGTTGCGCACGGTCGCGCTCGACACACCCAGGTTGTGCCGCTCCACCAGCGCTTTCGACCCGACGGGCTCCTGGTTGGACACGTAGTCGGCGACGATGGCGCGCAGCACCTCGAACCGACGCTCATCGGCGTTCACCGCTGTCACCTCCGTGTCCCGTGCTCCCGAGTTTACCCAGGCGGTTTCCTGCCGGGAGCCAGCTCTGTTGCGTTGCTGAACCCGAACTCAAGTTCAAGCTGATATATTGGATATCACTCTTACCCGCGACGCCTGCGATGTAAACAACGCAGAACTCCGCCGCCCTCTTGACTGACGATTCAGTCAACCGTTGGGTAGATGGCGCCGCCGCCCCGGTCCCGTGAGGGTGCGCATGCGCAGAGTCATCTGTCTGCTCCTGGTGGCGGCACTGCTGATCCAGCCCGGCGTCGCCACTGCGGATCAGGGCTCGATCTCCCGCAACATCCGCGGCTGGACGATCCTCTCCGACAGCGACGCGGGCGCCGACGAGGTGATCGCCTCGGCGAAGCGCTACCGGATCAACCACCTGCAGCTGTCCCACGACGTCGTGCACGACCTGCGCGAGGTCCGCGACCCGCGCAGACAGGCCCAGGTGAACCGCCTCACCGACCTCGCCCACACGTCGGGCATCAGGGAGGTCGCCGCCTGGGACCACGCCCTCTACAACCTCGCCTATTACCCAGCCGAGTTCCGCACCGGCCCGAACGGCACGATCGACCTCGACAACCCGGCGTTCTGGGAGTGGTTCAAGGCCGACTACCGCCAGATGCTCGACCTCGTCCCGGACGTCGACTCGATCATCCTGACGTTCGTCGAGACCGGCGCCCGTGTGGAGAACCAGCACTCCACCCGCCTCAAAACCGCCGAGGAGAAGCTCGCCCACCTCGTCGACCAGGTCGCGTCCGTGATCGACGAGCGCGGCATGCTGCTGTACCTGCGCACGTTCGGCTACTACCCCGCCGAGATGGAACGCACGATCGGCGCGATCGACCGCGTCCGGAACCAGCGCATCCGCGTGATGGCCAAGGCACAGCCCCACGACTTCTTCCTCACGCACCCGATCGACGTCACCGTCCCGCGCATCAAACGCCCGGTGCTCATCGAGTACGACACCGCCGGCGAGTACAACGGCCAGGGCAAGATCGCCAACGCGTTCGTCGCCGAGCACGCCGACCGCCTGCGCCACTACCGCAAGCTCCCCAACGTGATCGGCTACGTGGCCCGCACCGACCGCTACGACGAGTCCCGCATCGTCAACACCCCCACCGAGATCAACCTGTTCGCCCTGAAGCGCGCCTCGGAAGGCGCCTCGAACTCCCGGATCTACTTCGAGTTCGCCGCCCGCAAGTACGGCCTGCCGGCCGCACCGCACGTCGCCAGAGCCCTCGCACGTTCGCCGGAGATCATCACCTCGACGCTCTACACGTTGGGCAGCAACAGCGCCAACCACTCGCGGCTGGACTACGACCCGTACTGCTCCAGCTACCACCGCAGCGTCTCCGGCAAGTGGGTCGACCCGCCCGAGACGTTCGTGCGCCACGGCGTGAACAAGAGGTTCCACTACTGGATCGACGTCGCGAACCACCTCGCACCACCGCACTGCAAGACCGACGGCGTCCTGCGCCGCGAGGCCGGCTACGTGCTGGACCGCGGCTGGGTCACGCCCGGCAACCTGATGACGCAGGAGTACCTCGACCACCTCAACATCGAGAAGAACCACGGCGTCAACCTCGCCAAGGCCTCCCTGCGCGACGTCGAACGCGTCCGGAAGTTTCTGCGCCCCAACGACTACACGCAACTGAAGTCCTATTTCGAACGCACCGTGCTGACCGCGGAGCTGCACAGGGCGGTCGCCAAGGCGTACTTCGGCTACCGGATCTACGTCCAGCAGCCGTCCACCGAGCTCGCACGCTCTATTTGGGACGGTCTCGACGAGGCGCAAGCCGTCGCCGCCCGAGTACGGGCGTACCCGGCACCGCCGACCGGGGAGTGGAACTGGGTGATCGACGCCGCCCAGGCCGACCTCTACCTCAAGCGGATCTCAGAGGGCTGGGACCGCTATTCCAACATCAAGGTGCCACGCCCTGTTTTTGTCGGTACTGGTCGCTAGGGTCCAAACCATCCGAATCTGAGGTGGGGACCGCGGTGAGAGACGAAGAGCGCCGACCACCACCTGGTGTGCTCGAACAGGGCTGCGCACCAAGGGCGGCCGGACGTACCACAACGATCCGGGCTGCGAGTGGCTCCAGAAGGGCCAGAACCGGCTGCGGCTGATCGGCAAGGACACGCACGAGGTCGTCCCGGTGCGGTGGGCGGACGTCGGCCCCGGCCAGCTCCAGCCGTGCGACCACTGCTGCGCGCCCGCGTGGCTCGAACGGCACGGCAGGGCGCAGGTGTCGGAGAAGCCGTGCCTGGTCATGAGTGACGACCGGTGGTGGGAGGGCACGCTGATCTGGGAGTCGTCGCGGCGGCCGGACGGGTTGTGGTGGGCGACGGTGACGTACCGCAAGCAGGGGCAGATGGTCACCGAGGTGCGCAGCCAGCACGACATCCGCGCCCGCTGATCACGGCAGCAGACGCCTGACCACGGCATCGGCGAGCAGGCGGCCGCGGTCCGTCAGCACGCACCGGTCGTCCAGCGGTTCGAGCAGGCCGTCGGCGATCGCCGTACGAGCCTCCGCACGGCCCGCGCCATCCAGCACATCGGCCGGCAGACCCTCGGCGAGCCGCAGCTCCAGCAGCACCCGCTCGACCCGCCGGTCCTCGTCCGACAGCACCTCGCGCCCGGCGGCGGGTGACTTGCCCTCCGCGAGCAGCGACGAGTAGCGCGCCGGGTGCTTCACGTTCCAGAAGCGGACGCCGCCGACGTGGCTGTGCGCACCCGGCCCGAAGCCCCACCAGTCGGCGCCCTTCCAGTACAGGACGTTGTGCTGACACCGCGCGGAGACCGACGTCGCCCAGTTGGAGACCTCGTACCAGGAGAAGCCGGCCGAGGACAGCACCGAGTCGACCATCTCGTACGACGACGCCAGCACGTCGTCGTCCGGCATCGGCAGGTCGCCGCGCCGGATGCGGCGGGCCAGGCCCGTGCCGTCCTCCACGATCAACGCGTAGGCGGACACGTGGTCGACGCCTGCTTCCAGCACCGCGTCCAGCGAGGCCGACAGGTCAGCGGGCTTCTCCCCCGGCGTCCCGTAGATCAGGTCGAGGTTCACGTGCTCGAACCCGGCCGCGCGCGCCTCACGTGCGGCGTCGATCGGACGACCGGGGGTGTGCTTGCGGTCCAGGATGGCGAGCACGTGGCGCGCGGCGGACTGCATACCGAGCGAGACGCGTGTGTATCCCGCATCACGTATACCGGCGAAGAACGACGCCGACGTCGACTCCGGGTTGGATTCCGTCGTCACCTCGGCACCCGGAGCTAGGCCGAACGACTGATGTACCGCATCCAACACATCAGCCAGACCGGAAGCACCCAGCAGCGAGGGCGTGCCACCGCCGACGAAGACGGTCGAGGCGGGCGGAGCGGATCCCAGCACGGACGCGGCGAGGTCCAGTTCGCGGCGCAGGCCCTCCAGCCACGACTCCGGCGACGCGGACGAGCCCAGCTCACCCGGCGTGTAGGTGTTGAAGTCGCAGTACCCGCACCGGGTGGCGCAGAACGGCACGTGCACGTAGATGCCGAACGGGCGGGAGCCGAGGCCGGCGAGTGCGGAGGCGGGGAGCGAACCGTCGGCGGGCGCGGGCTCGCCTTCGGGCAAAGCGGAGGGCATGACGCTCAGTGTCCACCACGGGCCACGAACGGCGGTGCCCAGCCAGGACACATCTCTGTCGGTGACAGAAGCATCACTGAGCGAAACCGGTTGACGATGTCAACTTCGCCAGGAGAATCCCAGCATTCGGTTGGCGGTGGACCATGCTCTGGACGCCAGGCACACTGGTCCCATGCCTTCGACTGGAGTCCGCCTCGTGGCCCGCCGCCACGTCGACTTCCGTCGTGTCTCCAGCGCGATGTGCCGTTGCACGGCATGACCTCGCGCTGATTTGTTCCCGTCGGCGCTTGGTGCGCTGACGAGACCCCCACCACAGCACCTCTGGGCTCGCACGCGCACTCGGCGCCTCGAAACCCCGGAGGATGGCGATGGTCCCGCCGCAGACGTCACCGCGCGCCAAGCAGCGTCGCGGCGAGGGGCAGTGGGCGCTCGGTTACCGAGAGCCGCTGAACCCCAACGAGCGGAGCAAGAAGGACGACAACCCGCTCAACGTCCGCGCCCGCATCGAGAACATCTACGCCCACCGGGGCTTCGACGCCATCGACCCGGCTGACCTGCGCGGACGTTTCCGGTGGTACGGCCTCTACACCCAGCGCAAGCCCGGCATCGACGGCGGCCGCACGGCCACGCTCGAGCCCGAAGAGCTGGACGACGAGTACTTCATGATGCGCGTGCGCAGCGACGGCGGTGCGCTCACCACGCAGCAGCTGACCGTCCTCGGCGAGATCTCGCAGACGTATGCGCGCGACACCGCGGACATCACGGACCGGCAGAACATCCAGTACCACTGGATCCGGATCGAGGACGTTCCCACGATCTGGCAGAAGCTGGAAGCGGTCGGGCTCACCACGATGGAGGCGTGTGGCGACAGCCCGCGCGTCATCCTCGGCTCGCCGGTCGCGGGCATCGCCGAGGACGAGATCATCAACGGGCAGCCGGCGATCGACGTCATCCTCGAGCGCTACATCGGTGACCCGCGGTTCTCCAACCTGCCGCGCAAGTTCAAGACCGCCATCTCCGGTCTGCAGGACGTCGCCCACGAGATCCACGACGTCGCGTTCGTCGGCGTGAACCACCCCGAGCACGGGCCCGGCTTCGACCTCTGGGTCGGCGGCGGCCTGTCCACGAACCCCATGCTGGGCAAGCGGCTCGGCGTCTGGGTGCCGCTCGACGAGGTGCCGGACGTGTGGGAAGCCGTCATCAGCGTCTTCCGCGACTACGGCTACCGCAGGCTGCGGCACCGCGCGCGCATCAAGTTCCTCGTCGCCGACTGGGGCCCGGAGAAGTTCCGCCAGGTCATGGAGGACGAGTACCTCAAGCGCAAGATGCTCGACGGCCCGGCGCCGGAAACCCTGAACCAGCAACGTGACCACATCGGCGTGCACCGGCAGAAGGACGGCCTGTTCTACGTCGGCGCGGCGCCGATCGCGGGCCGGGTCTCCGGCAGCACGCTGGTCGAGGTCGCGAAGATCGTCGAACGGGCCGGCAGCTCACGGGTCCGCCTCACGCCGCAGCAGAAGATCGTCGTGCTGGACGTCCCCGAGGGCGAGGTCAAGACGCTCCAGGCGGACCTCGCCAAGCTGGGCCTGCAGTCGGAGCCGTCGCCGTGGCGGCGCGGCGTGATGGCCTGCACCGGCATCGAGTTCTGCAAGCTCGCGATCGTCGAGACCAAGGCCCGCGCCAACGACCTCGTCAGCAAGCTCGAGGCCAACCTCGCGGACATCGTCGACGGCGTGACCGCGCCGATCACCGTGCACATCAACGGCTGCCCCAACTCCTGCGCCCGCATCCAGACCGCGGACATCGGTCTCAAGGGCCAGATCGTCACGGACGACGAGGGCAACCAGGTCGAGGGCTTCCAGGTGCACCTCGGCGGCGGCCTCGGTCTCGACGCTGGCTTCGGCCGGAAGTTGCGCGGCCACAAGGTGACCGCCGCCGAACTGCCCGAGTACGTCGAGCGGGTCGTGCGGAACTTCGTGGCACAGCGCGAAGAGGACGAGCGCTTCGCCCAGTGGGTCGCCCGCGCGGAAGAGGGTGCTCTCAAGTGAGCGAACGGGCGACGCCCTTCTACTGCCCCTACTGCGGCGACGAGGACCTCCGGCCGCAGGAGGAACCCAGCTACGCGTGGCTGTGCACCGGGTGCCGCCGCGTCTTCAAGGTCCAGTTCGTCGGGCTCAACCTGCCGCAGGAGGTGAAGAAGTGAGCGATCTGAAGGAAGACCTCAAGATCGTCGCCGAGGCCGCGGAACAGGAGCTCCGTGACGCCACGGCGATCGAAGCGCTGGAGTGGACCGCGCGGACGTTCGGCGACAACTACATCGTCGCGTCGAACATGCAGGACGCCGTGCTGATCGACCTCGCCGCCAAGGTGAAGCCGAACTTCGACGTGCTGTTCCTGCAGACGGGCTACCACTTCCCGGAGACCATCGGCGTGCGCGACGCGGTCGGCGTCGTCTACCCGGAGGTGCGGATCGTCAACGCCGAGGCCGAGCAGTCGGTTGCCGACCAGGAGGCCGAGTTCGGCCTCCTGTACCAGACGGATCCGGCCAAGTGCTGCAACCTGCGCAAGGTCGTGCCGCTGCGCCGTGAGCTCGCGAAGTACGACGCGTGGGTCACCGGTGTGCGCCGCGTGGACGCTCCCACCCGCGCGAACACGCCGATCGTGCAGTGGGACGAGCGCAACGGCCTGGTCAAGATCAACCCGATCGCGCCGTGGAGCGATGACGAGTTCAACGCCTACATCCGCGAGAAGGGGATCCTCGAGAACTTGCTGGTGCAGGAGGGATATCCCTCCATCGGCTGTCTGCCGTGCACGTCGAAGCCGTTGCCGGGGCAGGACGCCCGCAGCGGCCGGTGGGCCGGCCAGTCGAAGACGGAATGTGGGTTGCACGGATGACACTCGCGCTCGACACCTTGGGACGCCTCGAATCGGAGGCGATCCACATCTTCCGCGAGGTCGCGGGCGAGTTCGACCGGCCGGTGATCCTCTTCTCCGGCGGCAAGGACTCGACGCTCCTGCTGCACCTCGCGATCAAGGCGTTCTACCCGGCACCGGTGCCGTTCCCGCTGCTGCACGTCGACACCGGGCACAACTTCGACGAGGTCATCGAGTTCCGCGATCGCGTTGTGGCACAACACGGTCTGCGTCTCGAGGTCGCTAAGGTCCAGGACTGGATCGACGACGGCCGCCTGCAGGAGCGCCCGGACGGCACGCGCAACCCGTTGCAGACCGTGCCGTTGCTGGACACCATCACGCAGCACAAGTTCGACGCCGTGTTCGGCGGCGGCCGCAGGGACGAGGAGCGCGCCCGCGCCAAGGAGCGGATCTTCAGCCTGCGCACGGCGTTCGGCCAGTGGGATCCGAAGCGCCAGCGTCCGGAGCTGTGGAACCTCTACAACGGCCGGCACCGCCCCGGCGAGCACGTCCGCGTGTTCCCGCTGTCCAACTGGACCGAGCTCGACGTGTGGAACTACATCGAGCGCGAGGGCGTGGAGCTACCGGACATCTACTACGCGCACGAGCGCGAGGTGTTCCTGCGCGACGGCATGTGGCTCGCCGAGGGCCCGTGGGGCACCGCGCGTGACGGCGAGACGTTGGTGCGCAAGACGGTTCGCTACCGCACGGTCGGTGACGGCTCCTGCACCGGTGCCGTCGAGTCCGACGCCGCCGACATCCACGCGGTGATCGCCGAGGTCGCCGCGTCACGACTGACCGAGCGCGGCGCCACGCGTGCCGACGACCGGCTGTCCGAGGCCGCCATGGAAGACCGCAAGCGGGAGGGTTACTTCTAAATGAGCGACCTGTTGAGGCTGGCTACCGCAGGCAGCGTGGACGACGGCAAGTCCACGCTCGTCGGCAGGCTGCTCTACGACACCAAGTCGGTGCTCGCGGACACGCTCGACGCCGTGCACCGCGCGAGCGCCGACCGCGGTCTCGCCACCCCGGACCTGTCGCTGCTGGTCGACGGCCTGCGGTCGGAGCGGGAGCAGGGCATCACGATCGACGTGGCGTACCGGTACTTCGCGACGCCCAAGCGATCGTTCGTGCTCGCGGACACCCCGGGCCACGTGCAGTACACCCGCAACACCGTCACCGGTGCCTCCACCGCGCAGCTCGCGGTCCTGCTCGTCGACGCGCGCAAGGGCGTCATCGAACAGACCCGCCGCCACGCCGCGGTTCTCGCGCTGCTCGGTGTGCCGCGCCTCGTGCTGGCGGTCAACAAGATCGACCTCGTGGACTACGACGAGGTGACGTTCTCCCGCATCGCCAAGGAGTTCACGGTGCACGCCACGGCTCTCGGGTACACCGAGGACGCCGTGGTCGAGATCCCGGTGTCGGCGCTGGCCGGCGACAACGTCGTGGAGAAGTCCGCGAACACGCCGTGGTACTCCGGCCCGACACTGCTGGAGCACCTGGAGACCGTGCCGGTCGAGCCCGACCCGCACGACGCGCCGTTCCGCTTCCCGGTGCAGTACGTGATCCGTCCGCGCACCGCCGAGCACCTCGACTACCGCGGGTACGCCGGTCTGGTCGCGGCGGGCACGGTCAAGCCGGGCGACGAGATCGTCGTGCTGCCGTCGGGCCGCCGCACCACCGTCACGAAGATCGACACGGCGGACGGCGAGCTGACGGAAGCCGCGGCCGGCCAGTCCGTCACGCTGCTGCTGGCCGACGACATCGACATCTCGCGCGGCGACCTGATCGCCTCCGCGGGCAATGCGCCGACCGTCACGGACGACTTCGAGGCCACCCTCTGCTGGCTCGCGGAGAAGCCGCTGCGGCCGGGTGCACGGGTTCTCGTCAAGCACGGCACGCGCACCGTGCAGGCGATGGTCACCGAACTGCGCGACCGCTTCGACGAGCAGGCACTGTCCAGTGTGGACTCGCCCGGCTCGCTGGAGCTCAACGAGATCGGCCGGGTGTCACTGCGCCTGGCCGAGCCTGTTCCGCTGGACGACTACAGCTTCAGCCGGCGCACCGGGTCCTTCCTGGTGATCGACCCCTCGGACGGCAGCACGCTCGCCGCCGGGCTGGTCGGGGCGCCGCTGCCGGAGCTGGACGCGGAGAGCTGTACCGAGGATGGCGACACCGCCGCCCAGGACAACCGCGCCCTCGTCTCCCCCGGTCCTTGAAAGGCCTTCTCGTGAATCTCAAGCCCGCGATCGCCATCGCGCTCATCGCACTGACAGCACTGTCGGGTTGCACCCGTCGAGGCACTGACGACGGACCCGTCCAGGCGAAGGGCGCCGCGAGCGAGGTGCGCCTCGGGTACTTCCCGAACGTGACCCACGCCGCCGCGCTGATCGGTGTCGAGAAGGGCTTGTTCGCCAAGGAGCTCGGCACCACCAAGCTCACGACACAGACGTTCAACGCCGGCCCGGAAGAGGTGAACGCGTTGCTGGGCGAGTCGCTCGACATCGCCTACATCGGTTCCGGACCGGCGATCAACGCCTACGCGAAGTCCAAGGGCGAGGCCGTCAAGCTCATCGCCGGTGCCACGTCCGGTGGCGCGCAGCTCGTGGTGAAGCCCGAGATCAACTCGATCGAGGACCTCAAGGGCAAGACCGTCGCCACGCCGCAGCTCGCGAACACCCAGGACGTCGCGCTGAAGAAGTACCTGGCGGAGAAGAACCTCACCGGCCAGGTGACGGTGCAGAACGTGGAGAACGCCCAGTCGCTCGACCTGTTCAAGAAGGGCGACATCCAGGCCACCTGGGCACCGCAGCCGTGGTCGGCGCGCCTGGTCGCCGAAGCGGGCGCGAAGGTGCTGCTGGACGAGAAGTCCCTGTGGGAGGGCGGGAAGTTCCCGACCACGGTGATCATCGTGCGGACGAAGTTCCTGCAGGAGCACCCGGAGACCGTCGAGGCCGTGCTCAAGGGCCACGTCGCCGCGACGGACTGGGCGGTGGCCAACTCCGCCGAGGCCAAGACCACGGTCAACGCCGCTCTGGAAAAGCTCACGTCGAAGAAGCTCGGTCAGAAGGTCCTCGACGCCGCGTGGGACAACATCGAGCTGACGACCGACGCGCAGGCCAAGCACTTCCCGCAGCTCGCGGAGGACGCGGTGACCGCGGGCGTGGCCAAGGAGGCCGCGAACGTCGCCGGGTACGCCGACTTCACGGTGCTGAACAAGGTTCTTCAGGCACAGGGCAAGCCGCAGGTGCAAGCAGCCGGACTCGACCAGAAGTAGCTCTGAGGGGACACGGATATGACCGCCACGCTCGAGACCACTGTTTTGTCTACTGTGGACACTGCCGTTGAACTGGCCGGCGTTCGCAAGGTGTTCGGCCACGGCAACTCGGCCGTGGTGGCGCTCGACGGGGTCGACCTGAAGGTCAAGCCCGGCGAGTTCGTGTGTCTCCTCGGCGCCTCGGGCTGCGGCAAGAGCACGCTGCTGAACATCGTCGCCGGCCTCGACGGCGCGACGTCGGGCTCGTTGCAGCTCAACACCTCGCGCCCGGCCGTGATGTTCCAGGAGCCCGCGCTCATGCCGTGGCTCACCGCCGCCCGCAACGTCGAACTGGCGCTGCGCTTCGCCGGCGTCGGCCGCCTGGCCCGCAAGCGTCGCGCGCTGGAGCTGCTGAAGCTGGTGCGGCTCGGCGACGTCGCCGACAAGCGCCCGCACGAGCTCTCCGGCGGCATGCGTCAGCGCGTGGCCCTGGCTCGCGCGCTGGCGTCCACCACCGTCTCCGCGGACGGCGCACCCGCCCTGCTGCTGATGGACGAGCCGTTCGCGGCGCTGGACGCCATCACGCGCGACGTGCTGCAGAGCGAACTGTTGCGCGTGTGGGAGACCACGAACACCGCGATCATCTTCGTGACGCACGACGTCCGCGAAGCAGTGCGCCTGGGCCAGCGCGTCGTGCTGCTGTCCTCGCGCCCCGGCCGCGTGGTGCGCGAGTGGGACGTCACGGACTCCTCGGACGCAGTGCTCAACGAGATCAACACCCACCTCCGAGAGGTCATCAGTGGCCACGCCTCCTGACACCCTCGACAAGGTCGGCGCCGGCCTCGACGCGCTGGACGTGCCCGTAGAGGCGCACAAGGCGCCGATGTGGCGCCGGTTCCTCAAGACGGGCGTGCCACCGATCATCGCCTTCGCCCTGCTCCTGGGCGTGTGGCAGGGGTTGTGGGCATCGGCTCTGCTGCCGGAGTTCCAGCTGCCCGCCCCGCTCACCGTGTGGAACGAGCTCGTCCGCAGCATCGGCACGGGCGAGGCGTTCAGCATCCTGTGGACCTCGTTGCACCGCGCGGTGTTCGGGTTCATCGCGGCAGTGCTGATCGCGACACCACTGGGGTTGCTGATCGCCAAGGTCCGCGTGGTGCGCGCGGCGATCGGCTCGCTGCTGACGGGCCTGCAGTCACTTCCTTCCGTGGCCTGGGTTCCGGCCGCGATCCTGTGGTTCGGCGTGACGCCTTCCACCATCTACTTCGTGGTGCTGATGGGTTCGGTGCCGTCGATCGCCAACGGCCTGGTGGCCGGCATCGACCAGATTCCGCCACTGCTGCCCCGAGTTGGGCGCGCGTTGGGGGCCGGTCGGCTGGCTTCGGCTCGGCACATCCTGTTGCCGGCGGCTCTGCCCGGGTATCTGGCCGGGTTGAAGCAGGGCTGGGCGTTCTCGTGGCGGTCGCTGATGGCCGCGGAGATCATCGCGACGTCGCCCCAGCTGGGGACCGGCCTCGGGCAGTACCTGCACAACGGGTCGTCGTTGAACGACATCAACATGGTGATCGCGGCGATCTTCTTGATCCTGTTGGTGGGCATCGGGATCGAGCTGATGCTGTTCCGGCCGCTGGAGCGTGCCGTACTGCGGGCTCGCGGATTGACGGGGGCGCTGTGACGTCGCTTGTCGCTGTCGCACACGGCAGTCGTGATCCGCGCTCTGCCGCGTCGATCCACGCGTTGCTGGACGTCGTGCGGTCGTTGCGCCCTGAGCTGGACGTCCGGGGTGCCTTCCTGGACCTCTGCGCGCCTCGGTTGAGCGATGTGTTGCGCGGCCCGGCTGTTGTGGTGCCGTTGTTGCTGGGTAAGGCTTTCCACGCTCGGGTCGACGTGCCGGCTGCTGTTGCCGAGGCTCGGGTTCCCGCTGTGGTTTCCGACGTGCTGGGGCCGGATCCGCGGCTGGAGTCGGCTGCGTTGAGGCGGCTGTCCGAGGCCGGGGTGTCGTTCGGGGACCGGTCGCTGGGAGTCGTACTGGCCGGCGCCGGGTCGTCGCACGAGCCGGCGAACGAGGCCGTGGCTCGCGTGGCCCGGCGGTGGGCTCGGGAGTCCGGGTGGGCCGGGGTTGAGGCGGCGTTCGCTTCGATCGCCTCGCCTGCCGTGCCTGAGGCGGTTGAGCGGTTGAAGGCGCGAGGGGCTACGCGGATCGCTGTCGCGTCCTGGTTCCTGGCTCCGGGGTTGTTGCCGGACAAGGTGGCGTCGCTGGCGGGAGATGCTGTGGTGGCGCGGCCGCTGGGGGACGACGTCGAGGTGGCTCAGCTGGTGTTGGACCGGTACGACGAGGCCTTGGCGCGCCAGACCGTCGCCGCCTAGGCCATAGGCATCTACGAGCACGTCCATCCGCCCGACGAGCGCGCGCCCGGGTCAGCGACGCTCCACTTCCGGGCGCCGCCACAAGATCGAATGCGCACGGCCGTTCGGTCGATGTGAAGTGTGAACCGTTGACGTGAAACCTACTCATGAGTAGGCAGGTGATTACGCCGCGTGCTGGAAATGCCCCTCGACCACTCATCGGGGAGAGGCCATGAAACTAGCCGGAATCGGGTCCCTGCTACTGGTACCGATGCTCATGTTCGCCACCAACGCGTCAGCCGCAGCACCACAGACGATCACCTACAAACTGCGGGCGAGCGCCGCCGGGCAGTCGTCGGACTTCACGCTCGACCAAGGTGTCGACGCGTCGGCTCCGGCGAGTGTCGCGCCCAACGGCACGGTCAAGGTCACCATCGACCCCGCGCCCAACAAGATTCCCGCCGAGGCCGGTGGGCGGCAGGTGCGTGAGATCAAGGGTCTCGCGCTGAAGCTGCCGGTGCCGGCCAACTCGAAGTTCCAGTCCGCGTCGCTGTCGGGCGGTGCCGGCTTGGGTGGCACGCCGTCGGTTGCCTTGCAGGGCAACGACGTCGTGCTGAGCGTGCCCGGCCCGATCAAGGGTGGCGCCGACTTCGAGCTGCCGACGGTCACGATCAACCTGCAGGCCGGCGGCACCGGCACCATCACCACCAAGCTGGGCGGCACCAGCTACGACACGCCCGGCCTCACCTTCACCGCCGTCGTCACGGTCATCGGGTTCCCGGTCAACGCCGCCGCGAAGGGCTATCCGGACCCCAGCCCCGTGCTGACGACGACCACGATCGGCTGACACACCTGGTGCCCCCACCCCTGCCGGGCATCAGGAAATAGCCGCGATCAGTTTGTTCATCGTGGCGAGCGTCGTGCGCAGGTCCTCCAACGGGACCTGCGCACCGACGCGGTTCGCGAACTCGTGCTGCGCCTCCCGCAACCGGGCGATAGCGGCAAAACCCTCAGCCGTGGGCCGGACGAGCTTCGCGCGTTGATGGGCGGGGTTCGGCAGGTACTCCGCCAAACCCTTGTCCACCAACAGGTCTGCGATCCGCTGCACCGACTGCCGGGCGAGGCCCATCTCCCGCGCGATGCCCGAGACCGACAACGGCTCGCGCAGCACCGCGCCCAGCACCTGCCACCAGGCCGCGGTCAGGCCGACAGGCTTCGTCATGACCTCGGCCGCGTCGAGAAACGCTCCGTACAAACGGAAAGTCCGCATCACGACGTCGGTCAGCACGTCGCCCGCCTCAGTCCTGGACACTCGCCATCAGCCTTTCGAACGCCGCCATGCTGTCCTCGCGGTACAACTCGTACCAGGCGTCGACGGTCTGCGGCCGGTAGGCCTCCAGTTCGAGCAGGATCTCGCGTGTCCACTCCATCGAGCTCGCGCCACCGGCCGTGATCACGCCCTGGTCCCGCACGACCCGAGCGTCCTGGTACAGCGCCGAACCGCCGTACGTGCCGAGCTCGCCGGGGAAGTTCGACGTGTGCTTGACGTCGTCCAGCAGGCCTTCACGCGCGAGCCCGATCGTCGCGCCGCAGATCGCCGCCACCGGCTTGCCGGCCTCGCGGAACCGCCGCGCCAGCCGGCCCAGCGCCGCGTTCTCCCCCGCCTCCCACGAGTCGCTGCCGATCAGCATCAGCATCGCCGCGCCGTCGACGTCCACGTCTTCGATCACCACGTCCGGCAGCATCCGCACGCCGCCGATCGTCCGCACCGGCTCCAGCGACGCGGCCACGGTCTTGATCTCGTAACGGCCCGGCTGCTGCTGGAAGGTCTGAATGTTGATCTGAGCCGCGGCGTGGCCGTACTCCCAGTCCGAAAGACCGTCGACCAGAGCCAGGTACACCGTCTGCGTTGTCATGACAGTAGACTGTCATACATGACAGCATGCTGTCAATGAGCCTCACGGCTAAGGTCAGCGACATGGCAGACGAGCTGGTCCACTACGAGGTGCAGCGTGGCATCGCGACGATCACGCTGGACTCCCCCCACAACCGCAACGCGCTGTCCGCGCAGCTGCGCAGGGAGCTCAAGGAGCACCTGACCGCGGCGAAGCGGGACGACCAGGTGCGTGTGGTCGTGCTGACACACACGGGCTCCGTGTTCTGCTCCGGAATGGACCTCAAGGAGGCCGCCGGCGCGAGCGCGGGAGATCAGGGCGTCAACGAGTTCCCCGCGATCCTCGAGCAGCTCTGGACCAGCCCGAAACCGGTCGTCGCCGCACTCAGGGGACCGGCCCGCGCGGGCGGTGTCGGCATCGTGGCGGCCTGCGACATCGCCATCGCCGCGAACGAGGCCACGTTCGCGTTCAGCGAGGTCAGGATCGGCGTCGTGCCCGCGGTCATCTCGGTGACCGTGCTGCCGCGCCTGCTCCCCCGCCAGGCCCACGAGCTGTTCCTCACCGGTGAGACGTTCGACGCCCGCCGCGCGAAGGAGATCGGCCTGCTCAACTCCGCGGTGCCGGTCGACGGCGTCGACGCCGAGGTCCGCCGCTACACCGACATGCTCGCGCTCGGCGCGCCCAACGCCCTCGCCGCCACCAAGGAGATGCTGCAGCAGGAGCGGTCGACGAACCTCGGCGAGGTCTTCGCGGACATGCTCGAGCTGTCCGCGCGGCACTTCGGCGGACCGGAGGGCCAGGAGGGCATCGCGGCGTTCAAGGAGAAGCGCAGGCCCTCCTGGGTTCCCGCCGACTAGTACTACAGCCGCATGGCGTGATCTTGGTCGATGGCGTGGTGACGTGAGACGGCCACCGTGATCAACTTCGAGGTGTGTTGGGACTCGAAGCGAAACGGTGGCCGCGTTGCCGATCTTAGACCTGGACGCGTGGCGGGCCGGGTTCGACGACCTGTTCGCCCGGTTCGCAG
>NZ_BAABBE010000011.1:0-268592 GCF_039537795.1 Lentzea roselyniae | reverse complement strand
CAACGGCTCGATTCGTTCCCACAGGTCGTCGGACACGATCCATGGTGGCTGCTCACCCTTCCTCACCGCACCATGATCAACGATCAAGAACTGGCATGCAAACAAGCGATCATTTGTTAGGACCTCTAAGGGGTTCAGGTCCAGTCTTGAGAACCGCGCCGTTGCACGTGCGCTTGCGTTGTGGCGCATGGAAAGCGGCTTGAGCCTGTCCGAAGTGTCCCAGCGCGTGCACTGGTCTGCAGCCAAGACTTCGATGCTGCAGAACGGGCTCGTCCCGATCACCGATGCCGACGTGATGGCGCTTGCTCTGGCCTACAGGATCGATGACGTACGGCGGCAACCCGTGTTCTGGGGTGCGCAGCGCGCACGTGATCCACGCACGTTCGACGTGGTGACCGGCGGCACGGTGCCCTGTGTCAACTGGACGTACTCCGAGGTCGAGGCTGAGGCGAGCTACGTGCGGGTAGTCGCGCTGGACGTCTTGCCGCCGCTGGTCTGGACGCCCGAGTACTCGGCTGCGGTTCGATATGGGCAGATCGACGCCGCCTCTGAGCGAGGTCACCGTAGTTACGACGACCTGCACCGTGCGCAGATGCTGTCCCAGTTGGATCAAGATCCAACGCTGCGAGTGGATCTCGTTCTGGGAGAGGCGGTGTTGAGGCGGCCTGTCGGCGGTGCGCTGGTGATGGCGGACCAGTTGTTTCAGTTGGCGGTGTTCGCGCAGCTTCCCGGCGTGACCGTGTATCTCGTACCGGACAGTGTGGGTGTCGTCGCGGGGATGACCTCGTTCACGTTGCTGTCGTTCCGTGAGACGCAGTTTGACGACGTGGCGCACCTCGACTGCCCGCACGGCGACATGTGGCTTGAGCGCGAGACTGAGCGGCGGCCATACCTGGAGTTGTTCGGGCGGCTGATGTCCACGACGCTCGCGGACGACGAGACGGCCGAGCGTCTTCACAGCGCGGCGCAGGACCTCAAGGACACCGCACGCTGACCAGCCGAGGAAGACGGGCAACGACCTCCGCAATTTCGTGATTCTTTTCGTGACGGGTGTTTGCTACGCTCGGCCTGAGCGTCACGAAACTAGTCACGAATCGGAGTGGTGAGCCGTGAAGTGCGCGGGATGCGGACAGCCGCTGCAGGCAGGGGCGAACCGTGGGCGACCGGCCCGCTATCACAACGCGGCCTGCCGACAACGTGCCCGCCGTGCGCGACTGACCACACGACACGGGGACGTGTTGGCTGCCGTGGCCGCTGTCGAGGCGGCGGCTGCCGAGGTGCGTCGGTCAGTACTTGCGGACGGCGACACGGAGCAGGCCGCGAGCCAGCTCACGCGTGCAGCTGCCGAACTCTCCCAGCTCGTCACGATCGCTCCCACTGCCGAGCCACCCGCGCCACCTGTCACGAAACCCGTCACGGAAAACAAGCCTCGAACGAGTCGGTCCAAGCCGCCAACGCGTCCTGTCCCGCTGGACCTGGATACAGTCCGCCTCAAACGTTCGTCGGACCCGACTCGGACGGGGTGGCGGGTCCTGGCGGGCACCGAGGACGCACCGGTCTTGGTGGGGTTCCTGGAACCAGTGCTGTCGGTGACTGGTCGGCGCAGTAGTCGCTGGGAGGCGCAGACCGCCAGCTTGGCGCGCGTGCATGGTGGCCCGTGGCGTACTCGGATGGACGCTCTGGCTCACCTGGTCGACGACTACCAGCGTGCCGCAGCGCGGCCACGTCGGCGCACGATCACGTAGTGACGGGTTGGCCGTGCGCCGCACCTGTGTCCAGACGGCGCGGCACACGGCCGTTTCCGGTTGCATGTGACGGGGTCACCCGTCACATGTCACACCCGTCACGGTGGCCCGTTTCCGCTGCTAGATGACCGTTTCCTACCCGTCACAGAGTCTGTGACGGGGTGACGGGTAGCTGGGACGGGTTGTGACGGGTCAGCGGTCGTCATCGTCGATCACCTCACCGTCGATCACGGCCGCTTCGCGGAGGCGTTCGACCGCCGCGCGGATGTCTGCAACGGCGTAGCCGCGTACCTGCTTCACTCCGTCCTCTGTGGGCACCCTGTCCCGTGTCGAGCGGCAACCGAGCTTGGCCATGTCGAGCCCGAACGTGGGCTCGACATCGAGCGCGGCCACGAGTTCGGCCGTAGGCACGAAGTCCCGACCGTCCTCACTGCTGATCTCGTCTGCGAGATAGTCCACAACGGACGCCAGCGGTTCGGGCAACTCGATCTCGTCGGCCCTCTCGGCTTCAGCGGGTGTCGGCGCGCTGCCGATGGCCTTCGCCACGGCCGTATGGTCGAGCATCGGTTGTGCTTCCTGCCCCGCCGCGTGCCCAGTGAGCGTGCCTTCGGCCTCGCGCAACGCCCGTCCGCGTTGGCAGATCTCCCTCCAGTCCTCGTTGGGCATGTAGAAGGTCCGAACGGTCAGCGCGAGGGTTTCAGTCCCCGCTTGGGTCTCGCCATCCGGCCGCAGGATGCCCACGCCCTTGTGCGAGGGCAGTAGGCGGCTGGAGTCATACCCGCGTGTGTTCATCTGTTCGCCAAGAATGATGTTGCTGTCCCGGTAGTCCATCACCCGCAACGCGAACCGCGAGCCGAGCACCGCGCGCAGCCTGGTCGGCAGGGTCTTGGCGTCCGGCCGCTGCGTCGCGAGGACCAAGATCAGCCCTGCGGCCGGCGCTTTCTTCGCGAGCCACGTCAGCAATTCGCCGATGTACTCCCCCGCTGTGAGCTTCTTCCCTTGCACCTCAACGGGAGTACGGTCCTCCAGCGGGATGTGAAGCTCATCCACGAACAGGGCCGTGATCGGCATGTCCAGCGATGGATCACGTGACATGTCCGGCGTCACCTTCGACTCGGGGCATGTCAGGTCGTCCAGCTCCCGCATCCTGCGGTAGCGCTGCTGTACGTCGGCGACCAGCTCCACGAGCCAGTTCATGAACGTCAGCACGTGCTCGCTGTCGTCCCCGGACATGAACCGGTGCGCCACCTGCGCAACGGCGTCCCAGTCCTTACCGGCCTTGAAGTCGGCCATGAGCAACCGGACATGCGGGTCCATGATCAAGCCCGCGGCTGCCAACCGCTGCGCCATCGTCTTGCCCTGCCGGGGCAGAGCACCGATCAGTACCGATGTCCACACCATCGGCAGGTCGATCCGGCGTCCGCGCGCGTCGGTGCCGAACGGCACCGGCCGCCACGCGTCCCACCGGTGCACCCCAAGCAACGGTGTCCGGATGGGCGGCTTGGCGTACGGGTCCTCATCGGCTACCCACATCGCCACCCGTCCGGCGTGTCCGCCGTTGCCGCGTACGCGCTCCACGCTGAGTTGGATCTCGTCCACCGCGAGCGCGGACGCGAGCGCTTCCCGGTGCTTGACGACGTCGGCCGCCTTGCGGGTGGCGGGCAGATCGACAGTGACCGCCCACCCTTCGCCCCTGCGCGTGGCTCGGTCGACCAGGCGCAGCGTCTCGTCCTTCCCGATCAGCTTGGCGTCCCGGAACGCGTCCACGAGCACCTGAGGGTCCATCGTCCACGTCAGCGTGCGCGGACCGGCGAGCACCGCCTTACGCCCAGGGCTGCCATCCTTCCGGCGACCGAGGATCGCCAGCGCCACCGACGCGATACCGCCAGCGATCCACAGCACCCGGTGCCCGTACACGAGATCGAGCACCGCGACCACGACAGCGACCGTGACCACCGTTGCCCCGGTGACCTTCCACCTGAACAACGTCAGCTCACGAATGTCGGTGAACTTGTCCGCGAGCTTCTCCGACTGCTCAGCTGCTTCCCGGTAGTCCCGCACGGTCACCCATGAACGCCACCACCGCACCGCGACCACGAGTCCACGCACGACCGCGCCCATGAACCGGAACGGTGAACGCAGCACGGCCACCACGAGATCTTTAACGGTCTGCACCGCGTGAACGCGATCCTTCGCCCACAACGGCACACGCGGTGAACGCTGCCACCAGTTCACGGCCCGCTGACGCCACGACGTCCGCTCAACCGCCGGGACGTCGTTCACGAACTCACCTTCGAGCACTGCCCGCACCGGCAGGGAGGCATCCAAGTTGGCCAACTCTCGGTCCTGCTCGGTCATCGCGGATCACCTCCGCCCGATGTGGTCGCGGTCCGGAGTTCGGCCGCAAGCGTTGCGGCGAGCCGTGGTGACAAGCCACGCGAGCACCTGGTGACCTCACGTATCCAGGCAGGACTGACCACGACCTCAGGTGTCCATGCTTCGCGTGCAGTCGCTAGGTAGTCGTCGAACGTCACTCGTCGCTTGGGTCGACTCCTGGTGCGCTGCTTACGTTCCACGGCCGGACGCTCAGTGGTGGCCGCCTCCGGCACGCTCGCCGATACGACCGGTGCCGCACGTCGCTGCGCTTCGGTGAACGCGGCCGTGACCGCCTCCGTCAGCTTGTCCCGCAGGTCCGTCACCGCCTCCGCAGCGACGAACACCACGAGAGGCGGAACCGAGTGCAGCACCACACCCGACACGGACCCTGCCGCCCACGAGTGCCAGGTGTTCATGACGTAGGTGGCCGCGAGCGTGAACCACTTCGCCCGCCGCGTCCACGCACCCGTGCGCACCTGGTACCGCGCCGTCACCTGCTCGGCCCGCAGGATCGCCAGCAGGACCAGCGACACCGTGGGATCGAGCAGCCACGCCGCGAGCCACGGCAGCGACCATGCCGGCGTGCCCGCAGCCGCGAACGACTGCACGTTGGTCATCGTGAACCCGAGACCGAGCACGATCCCCGCCCAACACAACCGGTCGACCTCAGCACGGACGCGCTCGATGCGAAGCGCGACCACATCCGGATGCGTCGCGTAGGCCCTCAGCTCTGCCGCCTCCGCAGCGTCGGCCGCGAGCCGCTGCGCTGCCGGGGCGGCGGGCAGCCGCCCGAAGGCGGCTACCCCTTCCCGAACCCGAGTGATCGCGTTCATCGCCGATCACCCTTACCGCGCGGACTGTCGTACGAGGTGATCGTGAGAGCACGAGTCAGCGTGTACGCGGCGAACAGTGCGGGCAGACCCAACACCGCGAGCAACAACACGGTGTCACCCCGGTGCGTGATCACCACCCACTGAACTCCGACGATGACCCCGGCCATCACCAGCACCCGCCCGGTCAGCGAGAACAACCGAGCACGCGTTCGTGCTGCGTTCGCGGCAGCCTTCGCCCTACGGGCACTGGCTCGCCAGATCCACAGCAGCACCACGGCCACGCCCAGAGCGGCGAGCAGTTGCGTTGGCGTCACGTTAATCGTCACGATTGCTGCCCTCCATCCTGGTCCTCGTTCATCTGCTCGCGGCGGGCACGCCACACGCGGTACAGCGCGCGGCGGTCCTCTCCGGTCAGTCCGCCGCACACGCCGAACTGGTACTCACCAGCAAGGCGCAACTCCCACTCAAGGCAGAGCCTTCGCACCGGGCACGGCTCGCACAGACGAGCCGCCAACTCCCGATCGGTGATCTCCTCGCCCTGCCATTCCGGCTGTTCCTCGTTGGACCACAACCACATGCACGTGCCGTCACGCGTGACGATCTCCATCAGCACCGCGTCGGGCACCTTGGCGTAGCGGTCGAGCTCGGCCGCGATCACCTCGTAGTAGTTCTCCGGGTTCACCACGCACCCCCGGACTTCCGCTCGAACTCACGAGCAGACCGCCGCTCAGCGGTCATCCGGGCAACGTCCACAACGCTTCCGGACTCCGACGCCTGCCGAACGATCTCCTCGACCGCACGAGAAGGGATCACGTAGCGAGTGCGCAGGCGCACCGCCGGGAACGCGTCCTCTCGGATCGCCCGGTAGATCGTCGCCACGTCCACGCGCAGGATGCGCGCGGCTTCGGCGACTGTGTAGAAGATCGGCGGGTTGCTCCCCGCCGTGCCTGACGTAGTCATCAGCTGAATACCTTTCGAAAGACTGATTTCTTCTCCGAAGGCGCTGACATTGGCGTTGATTACTGCCGATTCACCGCCGATGTCAGCGCTAGCCCCGTTTCAGGGCACGAGCGCGCGCTAACGTCGGCGCTGAGGCGGAGCACGGAGGCGTACGTGGCAGAGAATTGGTCGGCAGTCGCGGAGGCAATGAACGCCCGCGCGGCAGAGCTGGCTTTGAAGCAAAAGGAACTTGCGGAGAGATCCGGCGTTTCGCTCGCGATCGTTCGCGAGATGCAACAGGGAAAGATCCAACGAAGGCGCAACCCACGAACGCTCGAAGCGCTGTCGATTGCGCTCGACTGGCACCCCAAGCACCTCATTTCGGTGCTGCAGGGAAAGACGCCACCCGAGCCGCCGGCCCTCGCGGCCGATAATCCACTTGTTCCGCTGCTCAACACGATCATTCGAGAACTGCGCGGCCTTCGAGCCCAGGTCGGAACACTCGCTAGCCGCCTCGATGACGGGAGCCATCGAAAGGACTAGCTCACGTTCTCTTGTTGCTTTCGGTGTCGCTGTCATGTGAACAGCAGACATCCGGAGAGGGGGTCGAAATAATTGCCAGCGGCTATCACGCCGCGTGTTAGGTGGAGTTAGGTCCGCAGGTCACAACCGTTGGGGAACGGGGAGACGTGGCGACGAGGAAGCGCGGTGACCAGCCTCGATCGAGGCTGCAGGGGGTCCGTCAGGAGCTTGGCCACACGCAGGCGCAGGTAGTCAGGTTCTTCCTGACACGTGGGCCGCAGATCGGCGCTCCCCATGCGACGGAGCAATCAATGCTCATCATGATGTCGCGTTGGGAGAACGGCCACGTAGAGGTGACCGACCCCGGCTATCAACGCTTGTTCCGAGAGTTCTACGGACGAACGAACGAAGAACTTGGATTCCCGCCCGAGGTCGAGAACCAGAGCGCTGAAGAGCTGCGCGAACGGCTGATCGTCGCGCGCAGCATCGACCGCGGAACGCTCGATATGTTTCAGCGACAAGTCAACGACCTGCGCAGCTCTGACCACAAATTCGGCGCCGTGGTGGTACTGGACCAGTTGAACAGCCTGGTACGCCAGATTGAGGAGTACCGCACGTTCAGCGTGAGTTCGCGTCATCGCGAACGGCTCGCCGCAATCCTCACAGACGCGCGAACGCTCGCCGGTTGGACAGCCCTTGATAGAGGTTCACAGCTTCAGGCGTGGCAGTACCACGAGGACGCGAAAGTCTCTGCGCGTGAAGCTGATTCACCGCACTTGCTCGCGCACGCTGCCGCACAACAAGCAGTGATCCTGCTCGACATCGGGCAGCCGGCCGAAGCCGTCGAACTGCTGGAGTACGCGCGGTACGTCGCAGAGAACCGCGCGCCGTCGTTGCTGCGATCATGGCTCGCCGCAGCACACGGCGAAGGGCTCGCCGCTGGCGGACATCGGGACGCAGCGCTGCGCGCTTTCGACGACGCAAGCTCTTTGCTGCCAACGAATCCGGTTGATCCTGAGATGCCCTTCCTGCTCCTCAACTCAGGACAGCTCGCACGCTGGCGAGGCAGCTCGCTCCTGCGGTTGGGCGACCAGGACGCCATCAACCAACTCGAAGTAGCCGTACGGGATCTCGCCGCGCCCGGACTCAACGCCGTGCGCGGTCAGACCAACCTGTACGTAGATCTTGCCTTCGCGTACGCCGCTGCTGGCGACAGCCGGGGAGCGCTCGACTACGCGCGCAAGGCACGACAGCTCGCGTCCCGCATCAAGTCCGATCGCCAGCAACGGCGGCTCGCGAACCTAGAGCTACCTGTCCCCCGAGGACGTTCCGACAGCACGTGAGGCCAAGTAGTACAGGAGTGGCACGATCGCACCAGAGCCCAAAACCTCGCCACGCCGTACGAGGTCTAGGACGCGATCAACGGGAATCCACTCAATCCGTGCGGCTTCCTCGCCATCAGTCGGTTCGCCGACCTTCTCAGCCGCGCGCCAGAGATACGCATCAACGGGTGCATCGATGATGCCGGGCAACGGCTGGAAAGTACCGATGTGCTCAGGTTCACCGACCGGCCGCCATCCCGTTTCCTCCACAGCTTCTCGCGCTGCAGTGTGCTCAGGCTCCTCGCCTTCTTCAACAAGCCCGCCGATAAGCTCGTATCCCCACTGGTCAACAGCAAACCTGTAGCGCCATAGTGTGAGTACTTCTTCGTGTTCGTTCACCAAGAGCGCGACTGCCACATGATCGAGCTTCACAACGTGATGCTCGAACCGGCTGCCGTCAGGCGGTTGCACTTCAACAAGCTTGAGTTTCACCCACCTGTTGTCATATACAGTCCGCTCTCCGTAAACCTTCCACTTCAGTTCCTCCGGGTACTCCGTCACATGCGAATCCTAATGCATCTCGCCTGCCAGCGACAGTTGCAACGAGTCGAGCTGCAGTAGATCGCCTGACGAATTGCGTCGCCGTTACCATCGTTGATGATGTTCGTCCGATCGGGCGAACAATTCCAAGCGACGAAACGCAAGCAACCGCACGTGCGATACACGAGCAATAATCCTGGGAGGGATCGAGATGACTCGGCAAGCAGCAGACACTAACAAGACCTCCTTGTATCGCGTCAACCTAACCGCAAAACAGAAAGAGATCGAGGCCATACAGGAGAAGTATCTACAAAAAGGGTTTGAACCAAAACATCTCTCAATTGATGGGCACGACGCCCTCCTGGTGTACGGCAGCATAACTAACGAGCAGCCAGACTGGGCGAAGCACGTAAACTCGCTAAGCGATTTTCTCCCTCCTGTCGGAAACAACACGTCGGCAGGCGTGCTCATAATTCGACTCGACGAGGATCACGAATTTTGCTACGCCCTCAGCTGGGGCATGGGGCATATCACCTTGGAACAGAAGTACATAGACACCGGATTCGGGCTTCGATTCGCACTTCGCCGTGCGGACGCCGATCAGATCAGCGCCCTCACGACGCACGCGCTTGATACGCTGCCGAAAACTGCACGCATGTCAGTCATGGGCGGAACGTCGCTGAGATCATACGGGCTTGAGGAGATCGGCGAAGTCATCAGCAGGCTGGTAGGGCGAATTCCGGCAGACGGCCTTTCTAGCGACGTAAAACCTACAGTCACCCCCAAGGGGCGGAAGACCAAGCCACCAGCAAAGAAGTTCATCACAGTTAAGGGCGCAGACTCTCTAGGCATTCCGCTTGCCAAGAAGGCATCTGCATTGCTGGACGATCTACGATTCATTCATACAGTCGTAGAGACCGAGAAGCCGGCCGAAGGACTTGAGCACCTCGAAAACACACATCCACTTCAGCCCAAGAACCCCAAGACGAAGGAGCTAAACGCAAAGCTCTCTGAACTCCTACAGACGGGCACAAAGCGACTAGCACTATGCTGGCCCTCGGAGTGGGATGACGAGGTAGGCGATATCTCCAACTTCGAAATCAGCGGATTCGGCAGGAAGTGGGACACAACGGTCGACGAGCTTGAGCTGAGCGACCTCGTCGATCCACTGGCAGCCACTGCTCCTGAAAATCGATTGCAGAGACTGAAGTCTGCGCGCGTACAAGGCATCAATAGCGGATCGGCCGCATCGCGCGCGATATCTGGAGATCGGTGGATCACCTTTGAGACCGAGCTCAATGACGAACGCTTCGTATTCCACCGCGGCCGATGGTACAACGTCGGCGGCGCCTACTTGGAACTCCTCAGAGATCGAGTGGACCGCATCCTTTCCAAGAAAAGCCCCGAGAGCCTTCCTCCGTGGCCGCAAATGAAGAAGACACGAAAGCGAACAGGGGAAGAGTACATCGGTCCTGCCACAGAAGGTGTCTACAACGATCATGTCGCAACACAGACCAGTGGGTACTACTCGCTCGACCGCAAGCTAATTTACACCCAGCAGCATCCTCGCGGGTTCGAGGCGTGCGACATTCTGACGCCGAACAACGCGCTTGTCCACGTCAAGCGTCTAGACGACTCAGTCTCAGCAAGTCACCTTTTCAACCAAGCGATCGTTTCGGCGGAGGCGCTTCGTCGTCAGGTGGATGCGCTTGAGAAGTTCCGTGAGCGAGTAAGAACCGTCAGCAATGGCTCTCGCGACCTCCCTGCAGATTTCCGCGTCAAAGAGGTCGTGCTCGCCTTTACAGGTGGTGCAGCCGAAGCAGGAAGCTTGTTCACCTTCTCACAGGTGACACTCACTAGATGTGCCCAGCGACTTGAGGAGCTGGAAATCTCGCTGACTGTGATTGAGATTCCCGAATCAGACGAACTCTTCACACCTCCGCCAGCGCCGGTCCCGACGAAGAAGACGAAGATCAACTAGGCACCTCGCGCCGGTCCCTGTCGGCGTGGTCATTACGGCTGAGACTCGTGGTGCGGGTCGTGGTGCGAACTGTGGCCAAACCGAGACCACGCGGCGCATGGTGCGAGTGTTCGTGACGGCGAATCCGCAGGTAGAGCAGCATTCTCCGCCCGAAAAGCACATTCCTAAACCGTGTGTCGCAGGTTCGAATCCTGCCTGGGGCACCACCTTTCGCCGGGTGAAATCAAGCTCTGACCAGCGGCAACGCGGTCGGAGCTTGATCTTTTTGGTCAGTCAGCGTCAGCGGGAGTCTGCCCCTGTTTGCCGCCATCTACGGACTCACCGCGGACTGGCTGAAGCCCACATACCCTGCAAACACCTGGGGCCTCAGCTTCCGCCGAGGTCCCAGAATCATCGTAGATCCGCGCTACAGGCGAGGACCGTCTTCCTTCGCTTCGCGGCCGTGACCACAGTTAGGGCAGACCGCTGAGGTACGGCGGACTGCTCATCTCGTCGACCTCGTTCCAAGGCCTTTTGTTGGCTCTGGCGATCGACTGAACCAGAGCCAGGCGCACCACGAAGCAGGTCAACATGGGCCAGTTGTGCACGAGCCACTCGACGAACGCTTGCACAGCTATCCTCCTCGAACTCGCCCCTCCCACGAACCTCTGGGAAGGACGACCAGTTGCCGCAGCAACCGCCACCTGGGGTAGGTGGGAGGGGATGGGCGGCATCAGATGTGCCGCAACAGGGAACCCCTACTTATCGCCCGCGAGCGAGATGGACTCGCTCTGGACCTGAACCCAAACCACTCTCGTGACCTGACTTCCCACGGAAGTTGAAACGCAGCCCGACACCTTGCAGTTCCCGAACGAGGCACATTTCTAGCCCTGATCGGATGCCCGAGGGTCCACGGATGACCATCACGGAAATGGCGCTCCTCAACGACGCACTTTGACCGCAAGTCCGCCAGAAGAGCGACGGCAGTCAGCCGCGGAGCTGGTAGGCAGGTTGGTATGGCGCGCATTGACTACTTCAACGCTCCGAACGCCCCCACAGCGACCAACATCGTCGTGACGGTGACCGCGTTCGTGCAGGACGAGCGCGACCAGCTGTTGATGATCCGCCGCACAGACAACGACCTGTACTCGATCCCGGGCGGAGCGCAGGACGTCGGCGAGACCATCGGCCAAACCGTCATACGCGAGGTCAAGGAAGAGACCGGGATTGACGTCGAGCCCACCGACATCATCGGTGTCTACTCCGACCCTAAGCATGTGATCGCCTACACCGACGGCGAGATACGGCAACAGTTCTCTATCTGCTTCCGGGTGCTCCCAATCGGCGGTGAAATACGCACATCTAGCGAATCAAGTGAAGTGCATTGGATCAGGCGAGCGGATCTACAGAGTTTGAACATCCACCCCTCGATCCAGCTTCGAATCAAACATGGGTTTGAAGCTGGATCGATCCCATACTTTACGAAGTAGAATCTCGTCTATTTCAGAATAGCCCCTGCAGTCCACAGAAATCAACAAGCCGACGCCGCCATCACTCCCCTCGCCTTGCAATATCACTTAATTCACCCGGACCTAACCACTCCCAGGCGTTGCGCCAAACGCACTACCCAAGCTAACACTTAGATGGCCGTAGGCGATAGAGATACAACAAGCAATGAAGGGAAGAGGCAGGATGATCGTAGAATCTCTACTCACGAAAGCGGTCGGCGGCGCAGCTAGCGCAATGGGCACGCGCATCTTCAATTCTGCAGTTAAGTCGCGCAGGAAAGACCGAAAGCAGGCAGTCTTGGCCGGCCGAGCGCTGATGACGCGGGAGGTGATCCTCAAGACCGACATAACTGCTCTCAGCTCATACCTGTCGAAAGAATTCGATCAACTTGCGTTGACAGTGTTTCTAAGCCATCCAGATACGAATGCCATTGTGCGAGAATTGCTCGCCCTTCGCCTGGCCGCAGCAGAACCCCAAAGAGTGCAAGAACTTAACGATGCCTTCAGTGCCTTCGCCCGTACTCAATTTTCAGAAACCGAGCCAAGTGTCACCGACCATGCATCGAACATCATATTCGCGGCCCTGAACGATACATGCGCCAATATCATAAACGATATCGAGAAGGAGCACGGCGAAACCGTATCGCTGATACGCCTTGGCGCGCAGAACGTCCTACTTCAAGCCACGCTCGATAACATCGATAGACATGTAAAGCACCTCGCAAATCCTCCAAGCTATTCAGAAGCAGAAAGCAAAGAATTTACGAAGAACTATCGAAAGCAGCTAATTGCCGCCCATGGCAGAATAGTTCCACCAGATTTCGATCGCCAGAAGAAGGTCCCAATCGACGACCTTTACGTGAGTCCGGAAATCATACCTACCGCAGATGTCGTAAATCAGGCAACACTTTCAATAGACGGTCTACAGGAGCGGCTTGACAGAACGGTTCTACTTGGTGATCCAGGTGGTGGCAAGTCCACTGCAAGCACAGTAATAACTTACCGATCTGCACTTTCAGACACCGCCCCCCTCCCATTTCTAATCGTTCTACGGGATTTTCCTTCGCCAAAGGACAGGACATCCGTAGTTGAATATCTTGAGTCGCGACTAAAGAGTTACTATCAGATCACCCCTCCAGAAAATGCGATCGAGCGAATGCTGGTTTCAGGTAACGCGCTCCTACTCTTCGACGGACTCGACGAGCTTATCGACACAAGTCAAAGACGAGAAATAGCCGAGATAGTAGAACTATTTTGTAACCGGTATCCACTTTGCAAGGTCCTGGTTACTTCACGCAAAGTCGGCTACGAACAAGCACCAATGGATGAAGAAGTATTCCAAAGCTTCGAAATATCCGGCTTCGGCGTGGAGCAAATCGCGGAATACGCTAAGAAGTGGTTTAAGCAAGAAAGCCTCAGCGAAAGCGAATATGAGCAAATCACCAAGGCTTTTATCGAGGAAAGCTCCGTCGTTCCAGATCTGCGCACGAACCCACTTCTGTTGTCCTTGATGTGTATCATTTACCGAGGGCAGAGCTTCATTCCTCGAAACCGCCCAGAGGTGTACGAACGGTGCGCCACGATGCTATTTGATAAATGGGACTCCTCTCGGCACATCCACGTAAAGCTCCAGGCTGGACATGTCGTAGATCCCGTACTGAAGCACGTCGCCTACTGGATGCTCACTTCAACGAATGTAAAAGACGGCGTCACGGAGTCGGAACTAGTCAAAGAAGTCTCCTCATACCTTTACGGTAAGGCGTTCGAGGATGAGGAGGTATCCAGGCGCGCAGCAGTTGAGTTCGTTGATTTCTGCAGGGGTCGCGCTTGGGTATTCTCGGATGCAGGTTCGACTGCATCAGGAGAGCTACTCTTCAAATTTACACACCGAACTTTTATGGAATATTTCGCCGCGTATCAGCTCACAAGAGCATGCGAATCTCCAGAGTCATTGGCGCGAGTTCTATTGCCGCGGGTCGCTAAGGGCGAATGGGATGTAGTTGCCCAACTCGCTATCCAGATTGAAAACAAGAACTCTGACAATGGAGGAGATCGTGCTCTCAAGACAATGCTCGACGAGCGTAGAAGAAGATCGCGTCAAGGACGCGCATCGGTGCTTGGCTTCGTCGCTAGGTGCCTTTCCTTCTTAAACGCGAGGCCCAGCGTTGTACGCCAGCTGACGAACGACTCCCTGAATCTGATACTCGCATCAGACAAGGATGAAGGATCGAATGCCCTCCAACTTCTGGGGACGCTTTTGTCTGAGACCTCAGAAGCGCGCAATGTAATTGCTGACGAGGTTTCCAGTTTTGTTACTTCCCAGGCCTTCGGTCCAACTGACCTCCGAGCTGAAGTAAATCTTTGGACAGTAGTCTTTATCCTTCCCTTCAGTATATCTTTCTACGGAAATAACAACCCTGTGACCCGGCGAGAACACCTGGAGTACTGGACCGACCAAAAACTAAAGATTATCCGCGCAAACGAAGGCAGGTTGCTTGCTGCGTGCCGACATGACCTGACCTTGGCGGCAAACTGTGTCGAAGCTAGTCTTATCTCACTGCATGATTACATGTTCGAAACAAAATTCGGCGACCTAAATCCGCTGGAAAAGGTACTTACATCAAAACAGACGAAACTTTTTAGAGTTACCTATTCACCGATCGCCTTCATGGTGTTTTCACATGCCATTCAAGGGGGCGACAGCCCCAACAAAAAGCGCTGGAGTCGAATTTCGAAGGACCTGGCTTCCGCCCTTGACAGTTACGACGAATGGCCAGTCGTACGAGCAAGCTGCCTAGAATCAAGCTATGGCCCATACCTGGATTTTGACGATCCTACACCCCAGCCGTCTGATATCGATGAGTGGTTCTGCACTGCCGTGATATCTTGCATCCTGGCAGAAGTTGACAAACTTCGAAAGCAGGATCGCTTCGAGGGTCGCATAAGCACCCGAGCCGAAGAGCTTGGCGTAATCGCTAAGTTGATATCCGCACGCCAACGTCCGAAGGATCTAGGGGAACTAGAATTCCCTGACGGATTGTCCCGGAAGCGCGCTGAAAGACTTCGCAGATGGGCACGTGGCGAAACCAACTTCGTCAGCGCATAGCCTTGGTGCCTCATCTCCTCCTATGCGCTTATGTGTCTTATGGAGTTGCCGAAATTGGCTCTACAGGATCAAGGCCGCCGGTGGCGGCACGCTCCGTGCGTACGGCGAACACCTTCCATCCCGGCACTCCCAGCATCCGCTTCGCTCCGCCGGTCGGCCGGGCGGCGCTGCGCGCCGCACTCCGGCTCACCCCAACCGACTAGCCTGCCCATCGAGCCATGCCGGACAGCAGCTCCCCACGAGCGCCAGCATGGCCACCGCGGACTTGCTCGGCACGGCGGCGCTCGACTGCCGCGACGGCTTCGCCGCCTTGCCACCGGACGATGAACACCGACGACCGAGCAGTACGAGTACGCCGACTGTTGGAGCTCCACCCCGCCCAACGAGCATGACAACGGCCAGGGATGTCGGGTCAAGGCTGGAACGAATATCTTGCCCGACACCCCTGGCCGCCTGATCGGCTTGGGGTCGAGATGAAGCGGGAGAAGTGGCCGCGCACGGACCACGCACTCCTCACGGACTGGCTATGCCAAGCGCCCCAACGGATGCAGCCGAACCCACAGGTCAGCAGGCATGAGCTACGGAGCAGCCCACCTGCCTTCCTAAACCGTGTATCGCAGGTTCGAATCCTGCCTGGGGCACCACCTTTCGCCGGGTGAAATCAAGCTCTGACCAGCGGCAACGCGGTCGGAGCTTGATCTTTTTGTCAGTACGTGGAGACGTTCGACCGGCTGATGTCGGCGGGGCTTCCGGCCGCCGTGACGACCGGACACCTCCACCGAGCGGCGCAGCATCTCAAGGACACCGCACTACCCTCCAATAGCGAGGTTGTACTGAGGGGTGTAGCGGCTCGTGACGGCTCGGAAGATCTCCACGCGCTCCGGCTGAGCCCGATCATGGCCTGCTCGTGCTCGCGGGCTGCTTCGACGGGTTCTGCGGGGCTTCGCCGAGCACGACGTACCAGCGGTCGTCCGTGCGGGTCAGCGTCAGACGCTCGCTGTAGTCGCCGGTCGAACTGGTGCCGGTGAGCCGCGCCGCTGCCACGTCCGGGACGAACTCGCTGGAGATGTCGGCATTCGTGAGGCGGATGTCCTTGCCGCCGTTCGCTTCGATTCGCCGGCTGATGTCGTCGGTCGCGTCGTTGCCCGGTGGCGCGAGGCGGGACAAGGCCTGTGAGTCGCGAGCGTTGAGCGCCTGGATGTAGGCGTCGACCGCGGCACGCGGAGCGTCCGCGCCGGTGTCCGGTGTGGTGGAGCAGGCTGCAAGCAGGCCGAGGCCGGCGAGGGTGATGAAAAGCCCTCGCCGGCCTCGGTGAAGTGGGAAGCGCAATGGTTTCCTCAGGTCCGGTGGGCGTAGTACCAGGCGTCAGGGTGCGTCGCGATGAAGCTGGACAGCGGTCTGTTGTGCTTGTTGTCCTCGCGGCCGCTGTGGTACGTCAAGTACACCTCTGACGCCCACTCACCGCTGCCCACCCGGTCGGTCACGAACATCGAGTGGCTGATGTTGTCATTGCGGTCGAAGTCGACCTGGAGGACGTCGGTCACCCACAGCTTCCACACGTTGTCGATGTAGCTGGTGCGGCCGGACTCGTGTGCGGCGAACCAGTACCAGTTCTCCGCCGCGGCCCACGAGTAGCTGGTCGTCCAGGTGTAGTCGCCGTAGAACCAGTTCTTGTTGTCGGTTCGGTCCTCCCACGGCCACGAACCCACGGTGGTCCAGCCACCCGCGCCGACGATCTGGGAGAGGAAGTTGGTGCAGTCGCCGCCCTCGCCTGCGCCTGCGTAGGACCGGTACGCGTGGTTGTACTGTGCCTCGGTGGGCCCCCAGTACCTGTTCGCGTAGTTCAGCATCGCAACGTAGTCATACGCCGCAGAAGACGCATCGGTGCCTTTCAGACCCGGCTTGATCGCATTCTTGGTGGCGTCGTTGAGCTGAGCGCCCGTGGGCCTGGTCGTCGCGGCCGATGGCCTGGACGGGCTCGCGGCCTTCATCGACACCGGTGTGGCGGCCGCAGGATCGGTGTCCGGAGCCATGACGGAGTCGCCGAGGTCCGCGACGTCGTCGGCCAACAGCCAGCCGGAGGCCGTCGAGGTGAACGAGAGCCTGCGCTGCAGGCCGTACTCCTCGAACGTTGGCGCGCCGGGGTAAGTCCGGACGAAATACAGCTTTGTGTGTTCGGTGAACGCCACGTCCACGGTGCTCCCACGCGCTTCGAACGTGACATCGAGGAGTGCGACCTCGGCGCGGTGGTGCCCGCCGTTCACCTTGCGCAGCAGGGATCGCCGCGCATCGATGGCGGTGCGGTCCTTTGCCAGCTTGGCCTCGACGGAGGTGCCGGTCGGGACCGTGGTGAGTCGTTGGGTCGTCAGGCCGTCGCCATCGGTGAGCCGGTCGGCGCGGTCCTGCAGGTACCGCTGGGCGAGTGACGTGAGCCGGGCGCGGTCGTCGGCTGTGATTTCACCGGAATCGGCCGCAGCCGGCGACGCACCCAATGCGGTGGCCATAGCCGTGGTCAGGACAGCAGAAAGCAAGATCAGTCTTCGCACAAGAGCCCCCCAGGCAAAGTGTGCTGAAAGTATTTCCCCAGCCATCAGAGTTGCAGCGGACCACGTGGTCGATCAATCGGACATTTGGCGTAGTACACCCGTCGGGATGTTGGAGCCCTGCTGGATGATCTTCCGATGCAGGTTCTTGGGGCGGCAGCGCGGTCGGAGCTTGATCTTTTAGCCATTCACCGTCACCGAACAATGAGGGCGGCGTTCGCGACGGCCGCCTCCGCGAACGCCCGCACGATCGGATGGCACGTGTCGCCGTCCCCTGCCAGTTCCGGTTGGAAGAGCGTCACCAGGTAGAACGGGTGTGCCCGCAGTTCCGCGATGCGGATCGCGCCCTCGTCGTCGTGGCCGGTGAAGCGCAGTCCGTGCGCGGCCAGCATTTCGGCGTACGAAGGGTTCAGGCCGTAGGCGCAGTGGTAGCGGTCGATGGAGCGCTCGGCGCCCAGGGCTCGTGCCGCGAGTGAACCCGGCTCTACCCGCACCGCTCCCTCGTGGCCGACCAGCGAGCAGGTCAGGGGGACGACTACCTGCTGCTCGGCGGTCGGTGCGGTCTCGGCGTGGCTGGCATCGGCTACGCCGCACACGTTGCGCGCGTACTCCAGCAGGGCGTGCTGGAAGCCGCCGCAGGTGCCCAGGAACGGGATGCCGTGCTCGCGGGCGGTTCGGATTGCTGAGAGTGCTCCTGCTTCGCTGCGATATGGGCTGCCGGGCAGGACCCACACGCCGTCGAAGTCTTCGAGGCGGGTGTCGGGCACGTCCTCTGTGGCCACCCAGTACGCGTCCAGGGTCAGGCCGTCGTGGACGCGCAGGGCTTCCAGCAGGCGCGGGATTCGAGTGTGTGAGCGAACTAGCGGCGAGCGGTCGCCGATCAAGGCCACGCGTGCGGTGCGAGTACCAACCATGGTTTCCATCGTGGTGGCGCGTTCCACATAAGACCAACGACTCCTTTTGCTGGGTGCATTAGTGACACTGATGCTGTGGACCCACATCTGCTCCGGACCTTTGTGACCGTGGCGCGCCACGAGTCGTTCTCCGTCGCCGCCCACGAGCTGGGGTACACCCAGTCCGCTGTCTCCCAGCAGATCGCTGCGCTCGAGGCCGACCTCGACGTGCTGTTGTTGCGACGGCGGCCGGTGGTGCCCACCGATGCTGGTCGGCGGTTGCTTGAGCACGCCGGGGCGATCCTGTTGCGACTGGACGCGGCGCGCGCCGATGTTCGCAGGGTTTCCGGTGGACAACCGGTTGAGCTGCGTGTGGGCATCTCGCCGATGGCGGACAGCGGCCGGTTGGTGGAGCGGCTCGTTGAGGTCCAGCGGTCGATGCCGCGGGTGGCGGTGACGGTGTCGGCGTGCGGGGCGGACGAGGTTGCGGCTGGGGTGGCGCGGGGCGAGTTGGAGATCGGGCTGGTTGACGGGGTGACCGCGCCCAGCGATCCGCTGCGCGTTGTCGAGCTCGGCACGTTCACCACCGTCGTGGTCAGCGAGAGTCCGCTTGTGGTCGTACTTCCGCGCGACCACCCGTTGGCCGCTCGGGGTGTGCTGCGTCTGAGCGACCTCGCTGACGCGCGGTGGATCGACGCACCGGGTGCCGCTGTCCCGCTTGCCCGGCTGCGGGTGGTGGCCGACGGCTTTCGGTCCGGCCTGCGGTACGACGGCGCGGAACGGTCCGTGCTGCTGGCGATGGTGGCGGCCGGCGGTGGGCTTGCGGTCCTGCCTGCGCCGGTTGCGCGGGAAGGGGTGGCCGCGGTGCCGCTTGCCGCCCCGGCTCTCGTGCACCGCACGGAGCTGGTGCACGGGAGCCTCACCGGGCCCGCCGCCGCCATCGTCGCGGGACTCGGCTTCGGTGTGCGGTAGCGGCTGTGAGGTCTCAGGTGTGCGGGCCGAGTACGGGCTGGCCACCTCGGACGCCGCGGTAGCCGGGCTCCCACGGCAAGTGGCCGCGCTCGTCGGCGTGCACCAGCTGAACTGCCGACACCGTGGTGCCGTACAGCGCTGTGGCGGTGTTCAGATGTGCAGCTGGGTCCGTCACTGGCACGGCCTCCACCAGCGGGCCGTCGCGAAGCCGGAATCGTTGCCCGGCAATGGGATCGTTGAAGAAGAGCTGATACGCCGCCTCGGCGCCCAGCAGGTCGGCGGCCGGGTCCAGGGGCATGCCGGTGAGCACCAGCTCCGGACGCGAGTGTTCGGTGAGGCCGACGGTGTACGCCCAGGGTGGGTGCACACGGTCCCCTTCGACGCCTTGGACGTACCAGCCGTAGTCGTGGATCTTGCCGCGGACCAGCTCCAGGTACGCCGCCGTGCTGCCCTTGTTGTCGCATTTCCAGCACATGACTTCCTCCTCGTGGTGAGGGCTCCAGTGTGCTGACGGGGTCTGACAAGATCGTTTACGACGACCCCGCGGCCGAAGCCTGCCCCAACGATCATTGACATTAGTAAAGAAGGTTTCCTAATTTCGGAACCATGAGCGAGCCTCCGCGACGCAGGTCACAGAACGGTCCACGCCTGCAGGAGCTGTACGAGGACGCCAAGCGGAGGTACTCGCGGCGCAGCCTGTTCCGGGTCGGAGCGGGAGCCGCGCTGGCCACCGGGCTGGGCACCGGGACCGCGGCGGCGTCCAGCAGCTTCCAGGTGCCGACGGTGCTGCTCGACGAAAGCGTCACGGACGGCGGGGCGCTGAGGCCGTTCGGGCGGCATCTGGCGTTCGGGGCGGATCCGGCGAGGCAGGTCGTGGTGTCCTGGCAGGTGCCGGCCAACGTCAAGGCTCCCTACCTGCGCGTGGGCACCAAACCCGGCGAGTACGGGGAAGCGATCAAGGCGGAAACGAGGGCGCTGACCAGCGACCTGGCGTGGCAGGAAAAAGGTGCGCTCTTCACGATCTCACCGCACCTCGGGAAGGCTGTCACGCAGTACTACCTGCATGTGAGGCTCGACGACCTGGTGCCCAACACGACGTACTACTACGTCGTTGGCCATCAAGGGTTTGAGGCCACAAGCGGTGAGGTTGGCAGCTTCAGCACAGCGCCGACGACGAACACGGCCTTCTCGTTCACGGCGTTCGGGGACCAGGGCGTCGGGTACAACGCGCTGGCCACCAACAGCCTGATCGCGGACCTCGGGCCGCAGTTCCACCTCGCCATGGGCGACATGAGCTACGCCAACGACGGGGAGGGCGGGCGGCCGGCCACGGACGTCTACGACGCGCGGAAGTGGGACTCGTTCTTCGCGCAGAACGAGTTGGTGGCCGCGGGGATTCCCTGGATGGTGTCGCTCGGCAACCACGAGATGGAGAGCTGGTACGACAACCACGGGTACGGCGGGATGCGGGCTCGGTTCACCATGCCCGACAACGCCTGGGACGGGTCGACCTGCATCTACTCGTGGCGGTACCTGAACGTCGGGTTGATCAGCTTGGACGGCAACGACATCTGTTACAACAGCGACGCCAACCTCGACTACACCGAGGGCAAGCAGCAGGCGTGGCTCAAGGCTCAGCTCGAGAAGTTCCGCGGGGACGAGACGATCGACTTCATCGTCGTCTACTGCCATCAGTGCACCTACTCCACGTCTGGCAACAACGGATCGGAGATCGGCGCGCAGAAGAGGTGGGCGCCGCTGTTCGACCAGTACCAGGTGGACCTGGTTCTCAACGGGCACAACCACGTCTACGAGCGGACGGATCCGATCAAGGCGGGTAAGGGCACGAAGAAGGCTGACATCAAGAGCGTCGTCAACCCCGTCAAGGAGGGGACCACCTACATCACCGCGGGTGGTGGAGGCGAAAGCATCAACAGCTGGGCGGACTCGAAGGTCGGCGATTCCTACTACGGCAACGTCAAGGACGCCACGGCCACCATGCGGGTCGACCAGGAGAACGGCGACGAACTGATGGTCAAGGTGACCTGGTCTCGCGTGCGGTATCGCGGGTACGGGCTGGTCGTCGTCGATGTCACGCCGAGGACCAACGGCGCCCCTGCCCAGATGAAGGTCCGCGCGCTCACCGAGACGGGCGCGCTGGTCGACGAGCTCACCCTGCGCCGCAGCTGAAAGGCCTTGCCATGACTGAAACTTCCAGGCGGACGTTGTTCAAGGTGGGCGGAGCCGCGCTTGTCACGGCCGCGGCCATGCGCGGCCGAACTGCCGAGGCGGCGCCGGACGGGCGGAGGACCAGGCCGCTCGGGCGGCACATCGCGTTCGGGGCGGATCCGTCGAAGCAGGTTGTGATTTCCTGGCAGCAGCTGGAGAAGGTGGACGGGGCGTACGTCCGGATCGCCACGCAGGCCGGGAACTTCGGCACCCCGATCGCCGCTGAGGTGCGCACGCTCAGGAGTGAGATCGCGTGGCAGAAGGGCGACCACAGCTCTCCGCCGCACGGGCCGGACCCGATGTACCAGTACTACCTGCACGTCAGGCTGAACGACCTGCAGCCCGACACCACGTACTTCTACGTTGTGGGGCACCGGGGTTACGACCCTGCGACCAGCAAACGGCGCGGCGAGATCGCCTCGTTCCGCACGGCTCCCACGAGCGGCAAGCCGTTCACCTTCACCGCCTTCGGTGACCAGGGGTACGGGTACAACGCACGCAAGCTCAACAGCCTTGTCGCGGACAACAACCCCGCGTTCCACCTCGCCCTCGGCAACCTCAGCTACGCCATCCACGGCGGCGCGGCCAACGTCGAGGGCGGGCATCCGGACACGGACAAGTACGACGCCGCCAGGTGGAACTCCCTGTTCGTGCAGAACGAACCGACAGCGGCGCGGGTGCCGTGGATGATCACACTCGGCAACCGCGAGATGGAGGAGTGGTACTCCCCCAACGGTTATGGCGGTATCAAGGCGCGCGTCACCATGCCGGACAACGCGTGGAGCGCCTCCACCGGCATCTACGCGTGGCGGTACCAGAACGTCGGGTTGATCAGCCTGGACGGCAACGACATCTGCAGCCGCAACACGGCGAACCTCGACTACACCAAGGGCAAGCAGCTCACCTGGTTGGAGGGGCAACTCAAACAGTTCAGGAAGAACCCGGCAATCGACTTCATCGTCGTCTACCTGCACCACGCCACGTACTCGACGTCCGACGGTGGTGCGGAGAGCGTCGCGCAGCAGAAGTGGGCACCGGTGTTCGACAAGTACCAGGTCGACCTCGTGCTCAACGCGCACAACCGCGTTTACGAGCGCACCGACCCGATCAAGGCGGGCAAGGGCACCAAGAAGGTGGCGAGCAGAGGAACCGTCAACCCCGCCAAGGACGGCACCACGTACATCACGGCCGGCGCGGGCGGACAGGCGCTCGACAAGTTCTACAAGGACGCTCCGGAGTCCTATCTGGACAAGGAGAACACCAGCGGCACACCGACCATGCGGTGCTACAAGAAGAACAGCGACAAGTCCACGGACACCCAGGTCACCTGGTCACGGGTACGCTACCGGGGCTACAGCATCACCGCCGTGGACGTCACGCCGAAGACGAGCAGCACCCCCGCCCGGATGAAGGTTCGCGCACTCGACGAGGACGGAGTGCTGATCGACGAGATCACCGTGCAGCGCGGCTAGCCCCTGCGGCGATAGCGAAGCTCCTTCACGACGGTGTCGCCGAAGATCTCCTCGCGCGTCGTGCCGTCCGCGGTGAAGCCGAGGCGCTCGTAGAACCTGCGAGCGCGTTGGTTGTCCTCCAGCACCCAGAGGACGACGTCGGTGAGGCCGGCGAGACCCGCCTCCGCCAGTGGTAGCGCCAGCCCGGTGCCCCAGGCCGAGGGCAGCAGGTAGATCGCGTACAGCTGAGAGACGGCGTCGGCCTCGTGGCTCGGGCCGGTGCAGATGAAGCCGACCACCTGATCGCCGTCGAGGCCCACCCACACCTCGCCCCGCCGGGAGGCGCGCTCCCACATCGGGATGCGCTCTTCCAGGGAGAGGTTGTCGAGCACCTCGTCCGGGATCTGACCTCGGTAGGCTGTCTGCCACGACCGCACGTGCACCGAAGCGATGGCAAGCGCGTCGGCGGGATCTGCGAGGCGGACTGTCATGTGATCCCCCAATGGCATGATCGGGTGTATGCGGATCATCGTCGACGCGGACCCCGGCATCGATGACGCCCTTGCTTTGTACTACCTGCGCGCGCAGCCGGACACCGAAATAGTCGCCATCGGCACGGTGCACGGGAACGTGCCGGTCGAGGTGGCGACCGCCAACGCCCTCAGGCTCACCGAGCGGCTGAACATCAAGGCACCCGTCGCGGTGGGAGCCGCGAAACCGCTCGCCCAGCCGCTGATGACCGCCGAGAACGTGCACGGCGAGGACGGGCTCGGCGGGTGTGCGGGAGACGACCCCACGACGAGCTGCACGAGTGAAAGCGCCGCCGAGCAGCTCGCCAACAGGGCACGGCAGGAGCCCGGCGAGCTCAGCCTGCTCGCCATCGGGCCGCTCACCAACGTCGCGCTGGCGCTGCAGATCGAGCCACGCCTCCCGCAGCTCCTCGACAAGGTCGTGGTGATGGGCGGCGCGCTCAACGTGCCGGGCAACATCACGAGCTACGCGGAAGCCAACTTCTGGCACGACCCCGAGGCCGCGGACCTCGTCCTCGGCGCCGGGTTCGAAGACCTCACGATCGTCGGCCTCGACGTCACGATGGCGAGCCACGCACCGGGCGAGTGGCTGGAAGCGCTCCCGCACGAGAGCTACGCGAGGCAGTTCCTCAGGTTCTACGCGGACTTCTACGAGAGCTTCCTCGGCAAGGCCGGGTTCGTGCCGCACGACCCGCTGGCCGCGGCGATCATGCTTCAGCCACACCTGGCCACGTACGTCGAGGACCGGTTCGCGATCGAGCTCACCGGCCGGTACACGCGCGGCGCGATCGTCGCCGACCGGCGCTTCCTGGCGGAGGGCAGCCCGTTCGGACGAGACATCGGCACCGAACGCACGAAGGCCAAGTACGCCGTCACGGCCGACAAGGACGCCTTCCTCGACCAACTGAGGCACGCTGTGACACAACCCTGACAAACCACCGACGGAATCCGGACAAACAGCCGGGACCGTCAGAGGTATGAACGTCCACTTGAAACGATGGCTCGCGGTCTCGGGGGCCGCGGTGGTCATCGCGGCGGGCGTCGTGGCCGGGGGTTCCTACTGGCGGCTGGAGGGCAATCTCAGGACCGTCGATCTCACCAAGGAGATCGGAAACGCCAGGCCTCCGTCCACGCCTGGCCGTCCGCTCAACATCCTCCTCATCGGCAAGGACGACGGGCGGTCCGACACCGCCATGGTCGTGCAGCTCAACGCCGCGGGCGACCAGGCGAGGGTCGTCAGCATCCCGCGCGACACGATGGTGCCGCGGCCGAGGTGCGGCACCAACCCGCCTGCCGCCATCGCCATGTTCAACAGCGCCTTCTCCACCGGTGGCGCGGCGTGCACCGTGGCGACGGTCGAGCAGATGAGCGGCATCCGGATCGACCACTTCGTGCAGATCGACTTCAACGGCTTCCGCGACGTCATCGACCGGTTCGGCGGCGTCGAGATCAACCTGCCGGAGCCGATCGACGACGACAAGAGCGGGCTGCACGTGCCGGCCGGACCCACCAGGCTCGACGGGACGCAGGCGCTGGCTTTCGTCCGGACTCGCTACAGCATCGGCGACGGCAGCGATCTCAACCGCATCAGGAACCAGCAGCTGTTCATGCGGGCGTTGAGCGAGAAACTCGCAAACGAGAACTGGCTCGCGAGCCCGCAGAAAACGTTCGCGCTCGCCGACATTCTCACGAAGTCGATCGTCACGGACGAGGAAATCGGGTCGATCGCCAAATTGGCGGATCTCGCGGGCAAACTCACCGCGTTGAAGCCGGAGAACATCACCTACGTGACACTGCCGACGGAGACGTACCTGCCGGACCCCAACCGGGTTCAGCCCAAGCAACCGGAAGCGGATGCGCTGTGGAAGGCGGCCTGACCTAGCAGGCGGCACCTTGCCATTCGCTCGGGCGAGGCCACGGCTGAGGAGACCCCCAGCGCTCCTCAGCCGTGGAAGTTTTGCCCCAGTCAGCCACTACCACTGTGACGGTCTCCCGGTCTTGTGAAGGACGTGGGGTCGAGGTTGTCAGACCACCTCGTTAGGGTGGGTTGCTGACGGCCTGTCCGGTGCCTGCACCGCAGCTCAGACGGGCGGTCTGCGTTTTCCGGTCCGGACGAGGTGGAGGCCGCTTGGGACCCCGTGGCGTCTTCGCGGAGCGCTTTGCGCTGCTCTACGCGGAGGCAGGTGACCCACCTTTGAAGCGGGTCACGGAGTCGGTCGCCCGTGCCCGCCGAACGGACGAACAAGGCAGACCGGTTCGCGTACCGGCACAGCGCGTCAGCGACTGGCGGCGTGGGCGAAACGTCCCCGCCAGGTTCAGCGGGCTGAGCGCGGTCCTCGAGATCCTCGTCGGCGAGGCGCGCAAACGGAAGCCCCAGCCCGCGATCGACGGGCTGTACGACCTGGACGCGTGGCACACCCTCTGGGAGGAGGCGCTCGCCAGCCCGGTCACCGACACGGAGACACCCCCTCAAGAAGACAGCGCCGTCTGCCCGTACATGGGCCTGAGCGCATTCGGGCCACAGGACGCGAATTGGTTCTTCGGCCGGGAAAGGGCCACGAACGCACTTCTCGCCCGATTGAACGAAAACGGCATCACGATGCTCGTCGGCGCATCCGGCGCCGGAAAGTCGAGCTTGATGAAAGCGGGTGTGCTCCCGCGCCTGCGCAAAGAAGCCGTCGTCATTTCTCCCGGCACGGATCCGCTGAAGGAGCTCGCGCTCCAGGTGCCGGACCTGATCCACACGCTGGAGGCCGCCGCCGACTCCGAGGTGCTGGTCGAGCTCGCGCACGAGGTGCAGCTCGCGATCGGCGACCGGGTGGTGATCGTCGACCAGTTCGAGGAGGCGTTCACGCTCGGCGGCGACGAGAACCGGCTGCGGATCTTCGTGCAGGCGCTGCACGCGGCGGCGGAGAAGACGGCGGTCGTGCTCGGCGTGCGCGCCGACTTCTACGCCCGCTGCCTCGACTTCCCAGAGCTCGCAGAGGCCCTGCAGAACCGGCAGATGGTGCTCGGCGCGATGTCGGCGACCGAGGTGCGCGACGCCGTGACGAACCCGGCCAAGGCAGCCGGCCTGCAGCTCGAACCCGGTCTGGTCGACCTCCTGCTGCGCGACCTCGGCGCGCACAACCGCCGCGGCAAGGACGCCTACGACGCGGGTGCGCTCCCCCTGCTCAGCCACGCCCTGCTGGTCACGTGGCAGCGCAGGCAGGCCGGTCGCCTCACGATCACCGGCTACCGGGCGGCCGGCGGCATCCAGGGCGCTGTCGGCACCACGGCCGAACGCGCCTGGTCCGACCTCGACGAGCCCGCCAGGGCCGCCGCTAAACAGCTGCTCCTGCGCCTGGTCAGGGTCGGCGACGACACCCAGGACACCCGCCGCAGGTCGAGCCGCCACAGTCTGCTCGAAGCCAGCACGAACCTCCCCGCCACGGAACGCGCGCTGGAGGTCCTCACCCGCGCCCGGCTGATCACGCTCGACGCCGGCAGCGTCGAGATCACGCACGAGGCGCTGCTGCACGCGTGGCCCCGCCTGCGCAGCTGGATCGACGAGGACCGCGCGGGCAACCTCACCCGGCAGAAGCTGGAGGAGGACGCCACGACGTGGTCCGAGCACGGCCGCGACTCCTCGCTGCTCTACCGCGGCGCACGGCTGGAGGGCGCGCGGCAGCAGCAGGAGGTCACCGCGGTCGCCAAGGACTTCGTGCACGCCTCGGAACGGCAGCACCGCAAGAGCCTCTGGCTGCGCCGGAGCGCCATCGCGCTGGTGGTGGTGTTCGCGCTGATCGCAGCCAGCGCGGCGGTGATCGCCGTCCGGCAACGCGATGACGCGCTCTTCTCCCAGGTCACCGCGGAAGCCGCCCGCGTGCTCGACAGCGATCCGTCGCTGTCGGCGCAGCTGCTGCTCGCCGCGCACCGGCTCCGTCCCGACGACCAGGGCGTGAACTCGCGGCTGCTGGCCATGCAGCAGTCCCCGCTCGCCGTGCCGCTGAACGGGCACACCGGCGCGGTCTACCTGACGACGTTCAACAAGGACGGCACGGTCCTCGCCACCGCCAGCTACGACCGCACCGCCCGGCTCTGGGACGTCAGGGACAAGCCGAACCCGAAGCCGCTCGCCGTGCTCACCGGGCACACCGACTGGCTCAGCTCCGCGGTCTTCAACCCGGACGGCACCGTCCTCGCGACGACCGGCGCGGACAGGACGATCCGCCTCTGGGACGTTCGCGACCCCGCGAAGCCCACGGAGATCAAGAAGATCGACACCGGCAACGGCACCAGCTACCTGCTGGAGTTCAGCCCGGACGGCAGGTCGCTCGCCGCCGCGAACGACGACAAGTCCGCCCGGCTGTGGGACGTCAGCAACCCCGCCGACGCCAAGCCGCTCGGCGAGCCGCTGCGCGACCACACCTCACCCGTCCGCTCGCTCGCCTTCAGCCCGGACGGCAAGCTGCTCGCCACCACCGGCGACGACCAGACGGTCAGGCTGTGGGACGTCGCCACCAGGACGCGGGTCGGCAAGCCGATGACCGGCCACACCGACGGCGTCCACACGGTCGCGTTCAGCCCGGACGGCAAGCTGCTGGCGTCCGGCAGCGACGACAAGACCATCAGGCTGTGGGACCCGGCCACGCAGAACCCGGTCGGCCAGGCCATCGCCGGGCACACCGGTTCCGTGTGGTCGGTGAAGTTCAGCCCGGACGGAAAGCTCCTGGCGTCCGGTGCCGCCGACAGCACCGCGCGGCTGTGGAACCTCAGCAACCCGTCCGCCGTCACCCAGCTCGGCAGGCCGCTCGCGGCGCTGAGCGGTGGCCTGTTCGCCGTCGGCTTCTCCCCGGACGGCCGTTCGCTCGCGACCGGCGCGAACGAGAACTCGGTGCGGCTGTGGTCGTTGCCGCACAACATGTTGCTCGGGCACACCTCGCGGGTGAGCAGGCCCGGGTTCCGGCCGGACGGCAAGCTGATCGCGACCGGGTCGGGCGACAGGTCGGTGCGGCTGTGGGACATCTCGAACAGCGACGACCCGAAGCAGGTCGGGCCACCGCTGCTCGGCCACGAGTGGGGCATCGGTCAGCCCGAGTTCCGGCCGGACGGCAAGGTGATGATCACCGCGGCCGGCGACAAGACGGTGCGGTTCTGGGACGTGAGCAACCCGGAACACACGGTTCCGCTGGGCGAGCCGATCAGGCTCAACACGCGGTTCGCCTCGCCGTTGGCGCTCAACCCGGACGGCACCGTCATCGCCACCGGCAACGACGACAAGTCACTGCAGCTGTGGGACGCCCGTGACCCGGCCAGGCCCGTCAAGATCGGCGAGCCGCTGACCGGCCACGACGGGTGGATGAACGGCGTCGGGTTCAGCCCGGACGGCAAGACCCTCGCGTCGGCCAGCAGTGACGGCACGTTCCGCCTGTGGGACGTCACGGATCCCGCGAACGTCCGGCTGCTCGGCAGTCCGATCAACGACCACCACGACCCGGTCATGGTGGTCGTGTTCACGCCGGACGGCAAGACTCTCATCACCGCGGGCGGCGACAAGACGATCAGGCTGTGGGACATCAGCGACCGGGAACAACCGAAGCGGCTCGGTGTGCTCACCGGCCACACCGGGCTGATCAGCTCCATGTCGCTCACGCCCGACGGGAAGACGCTCGCCAGCGGCAGCACCGACAAGACGATCAGGCTGTGGGACGTCAGCGATCCCGCCGCGGCGGCCCCGCTCGGTCAGCCGATCACCGTCGACTCGAACAGCGAGACCCACGTCCACTTCGGACCGGTCGGACGCATCCTCGGCACCGGTTCGAGCGACGGCGTGGGCCGGCTGTGGGACCTGGACGTGTCCGACCAGGCCGACCGCATCTGCGCGGCCACGCGGGGCGCGCTCACCCGTCAGCTGTGGGAACAGCGCCTGCCACAGCTCGAGTTCCAGGACCCGTGCGAATAGCCTCGATCCGGCGGCGAATCATGGCCATCGACTGCGGCAGCAGCCGGTGCCAGTCGCCGGAGCGCGACGACCTGGTGTCGTGCTGGCGCACCAGCCACGTCACCTCCGGCGTGAAGTAGCCGGGCGTCACCTCGCACAGGGCGGCCAGCAGCAGCCCGTCCTCCGACCGCGGGATCGCCGCCCAGCCGCCGAGCGCACGCACGGTGTCCGCGCGCATCGTCATGCAGCCGTGGTGGAACGGCCACCGCCCCATGCCCCGGTCGTCGATGTGCGCGAGCACGTAGTCGTTGACCGCCCCCGCTTTCAGGTGGCCGGGCGAGATCAACGGGTCGAAGGCCTTGCGGGATCCGTCCGGCAGCAGGTCGTCGGCCTGAGTCGCGACCCAGTGGATGTCGGGGAAGTCCTGGAACGCCTTGATCGCGACCGCCAGCGCACCCGGCAACAGCCGGTCATCCGAGTCCAGCACGTGCACGAGCTCACCGGACGCCCTGGTCAGCGCGAGGTTCCTGGTGATCGCGATGCCGAGCCGTTCACCGTTGAGCTCGTGCCGGGTGAACGGGAACGCGGCAAGATCCAGCTCCGCCGTGACCGCGTCCTCCTGCACGACCCACTCCAGCTCCCAGCCCTCCGGAAGCTCTTGCCGGGCAAGGCTTTCCCCGGCCTCCCGCACGTACTCCGCGCGGCCGGGATGAGCCGGGGTGAGCACCGAGATCACCGGCACCGGGCAGCCTCCTCGATCAGTTCCTCCAGCACGGCGGGCAGCTCGCGCAGGTCCAGATGTCGTTGCACCGCGGCACGATTCGCCGCGAGGACGTCATCGGACGCGCTGAGCAACCCGTCGATGTCGCCGGGGTCGAACACGGTCAGCCCCAACGCGCGGATCTCGTCCAGCACCGGGTACGGCCCGGCCACCACGAACCTGGACGCCGCGGCCGCTTCGCACACCGGCAGTCCCCATCCCTCCCAGGTGGACGGCAGCAGCACCAGGTCGGCAGCGGCGTAGAGCTCGGCAGGATCGGCCACCCTGCCGCGCACAACGCCGGAAAGTCCTTCCACCGCGGGGCAAGGCGCGTCGTCGGTGAGCCAGTACCTGACCCGGTCACGACGCGAGGACAGCGCGCGGACGAACTCGACCGCGCCCGGGATGTTCTTCGACGTGCCCTCGACCCTGGCCGGATGCACCACCAGGTGGTCGTCAGGGCCGACACCGAGCGCAGCACGAGTGCCGGCCCGATCCCCACCGGCGAGCCCGGCGACGTCGACCCGGTTGTGCACGACGCGAGTGCGCAACGAGGGCCAGCGCGCCAGGAACTCGCGCTCGGTCAGCGAGTTGATCAGCACGTGCAACTGCGCCGGGTGGTGCAACGGAAGAACGTCACCGTCGACAGGTCTCAACTGGACACGCTGCCACGCCGGGTCGTGGTGCCGCAGGATCACCGGGACACCGGCCGCGAGAGTGTGCTCCTCCCACGCCACCGAGGCCTCCGGCGCACTCCACAACGAACCGGCGTTGTCGAGAACGACCAGGTCATGCGTGGTGCAGAGCGACTTGATCAGCGCGTGGTCGACGGGCGGCGGATCACCGCCGGGCCGATCCGCCCACATCCCGCGAACGACCACTCCGGACCCGGAGGCGAAGTACCCGGCCGCGAGCGTGACCTCCCAGCCGAGGGCGGTGAAGGCATCCGCCCACTTCGCTGCCTCGACGCTGACCCCGTCGAACCCGCCCAGCCGGTGGGAGACGACACAAACGCGACTCACTGGCAGCACCCTATCGGTTACTGTCCGCGCCATGCGTCTTCTTGCTCGGGTCGGCAGCTTGCGCGCGGTTGTGGCGGTGACCGTCGGGTTCATCGCACTCAACATGCTTCTCGTGGTGCTCGGCAACGTCACGGACTACGGCACGAACGAAGCGTTCGTGCAGCACGTCCTGGCCATGGACACCACGTTCGGCAAGGAACTGAAGTGGCGGGCCATCACCAGCTCCGCCGTGGTCACGATCGTCTACGTCGCGATCATCCTGTGGGAGGCGATCTCCGCGGTCCTGCTCACCGCGGGCACCATCGCCTACATCCGCGACAAGGAGGACAGCGCGCGCAAGTTCGCGTCCGCCGGCCTGCTGATGATCATGGCCCTGTTCCTCGGCGGCTTCATCACCATCGGCGGCGAGTGGTTCGCGATGTGGCAGTCGAAGGACTGGAACGGCATCTCCGCGGCCCTGCGCATGGTCACCATCGCGGGCTTCGCGCTGATCCTCGTCCACCTCAGCCCACGCCGGGCCACTCAGTAGTCGGTTCCACGCAGAACACCGGCCCGAGCCCAGCGTCGGCGCCGATCTCACCCCACCAGTCACGCTGCTCAGCGTCCTCGATCGAGTCGATCACCACGAGCCCACCGGCCTCGTGCACGAACCCGACGAGGTCGCTGAGCACGTGCGACACCAGGTCGTCCGGCTTCTGGGAACGCCCCTCGATCCGCACGGCCCTGACGCCGAGCGACCGAACGAGCTCGATCTCCGCCGTGGACCCCCGGAAGTCACGCGCTTCGATGTGAACTCCCATGTCGGACAACAGATCCACGTTGTCCGCGGCCTCGCTGTCCTCGGACGCCAGCACGTGCATGGGAAACCCGAGCAACAACCGCCCCGCGGGTAACCCGGTGTCGGCCAGCACCCGCCGCACGTCCCGCACGAGGTCGGGATTGTTCGCCAAACTCTCCGTCAGGCACACCGCGAGCATCTCGTCGTACCGGCAAGCGACCTCGGCCGCCCGCCGCAACATCCACTCGCCGAGCGGCAACATCAGCCCGGTGTGCTCGGCCATCGACACGCACTTCTCGTGCGTGATCAGCCCGGCATCCCGATGCCGCCAGTTCAGCTCGGCCTCAACACACACCCGAGCCACCCCGTCCAGTCGCATGACGGGGTTGAACACGACGTCGATCTCACCGCTCTCCCACGCCCCCGGCATCACAGCCGCGAGCGCGAACTCCTCCTGCTCCCGCTTGTCCTGCGTGGCATCGTGCAGCCCCCACTGCCGCCGCCCACTGCGCTTGGCCCGCCGAAGCGTCATGTCCGAGGCCCGCAACACCTCAGCCGGGTGATCCCCGGGATGCAACCGCGGCAGCACCCCGATGGAAGCCGACACGGCCACCCCGTGCTCGCCGAAGTAGACCGGCTCGGCCAGCTCGTGCTCAATCGTCCGAATCGTGGAGTCGACGTCCGGAGTGTTCGGCCCGTTCTCCACCAGCACCGCGAACTCGTCCCCCTCGAGCCGCGCCACCATTGCCTTCTCACTCGCGAAAACGGCACTCAACCGCTCAGCCACGAGCTTGAGCACCTTGTCCCCGGTCTCCCGCCCGAGCCCGTCGGTGATCACCGCGAACGCGTCGAGATCCAGGTGGTACAGCGTCACCCCGTGCTCGATGTCGCTGTGCAACAACGACTCAAGCCGCGTGGTCAGATACTGCCGGTTCGGCAACCCCGTCAACGCGTCGTGCAACGACTGGTACTGCAACCGCCCACCGAGCAGCGTGAGCTGACTGTCGTCATCAATCATCACGACAAAGTGCTTGGGCTTGTCCTCCGCGTCCTTCTGCACGGTCGCCGCCAGCAGCACCCGAAAGTGCTCCCCATCGCGGTCGATGAGCCGCGGCCGCTCCTCAACCCGACGCATCCGCCCGTGCTTCAAACTCTCCAACGCACTGCTGACCAGCGGCAAGTCCACCGGCGCGATCAAATCCGTGAGCGTCATCCCAGCCACGTCCTCACGCCGCAGGATGTTGCACAACGCCTCGTTGGCCCGCTCCAGCTCCCCGCCGAGACTGACCATCGCAATCCCGGTCGACGAGTGCGCGAAGATGTCCTCGAACCGCTCCTCGCTGGCCTGCAGGTCGAGCTGCACAGCCCGGTTCGCGCGGAGCAACGCCTGGCTGACGCTCTCCTGCTGCTCCAGGACCAGTTCCTGAATGGCCCCGGTGTACGCAGTCGACACGGCCCCGACGACCAGCGCCGCAGTCTTCGCGTCGGCGCCCTCCTGCGCCACGAACCGGGCGAGAACCTCCACCGACTTCCGCAGGCTCTGCGTACCGACGCAGTGCATCTCCACCAGCCGCGTACCGACCAGGGAAGCGATCGCCGGATCCTGCGCGATGGCCTCAGCCACGACGTTCAAGAGCTCATGGAGCTCTTCCGTCAACTTCGCGGCAGACAGCGGAATGTATGCAGTCCGGCTGACCTCGGCCGCCCAGCCGCGCGCCAACTCGTCACGTCCCACCGAACGTGACGATCTCGCGTCGTCCTGGCTCGGCAAATCTCCACCTGACCTGCTCGGCGAGCACCGGTGCAGAAGCCTACCGCCAGCAAACCACACCGTCGCATCACGCGGCCGGCTTCCTCCCAACGGGGGTACGGCGATCCCGGAGCGTTACAACATCAGCTCGCTCGATCGGACCATTTTCCCACGAAGCCCGCACCGCAACTCCACGTTCGGTTGGTAGGCGCCACCGGCCGGCGAGCTGCGGCAAGCGGCGGAGTCGGCGGAAAGCGAGCGGCGCTCTCACCCACCCACGATGTGCCGCAACTGAGCCAGCAGATCACTACGAGAAGTAGACCCCAGCCTCTGCCGCATCCGAGCCATGTGGTGCTCAACAGTCTTGGCGGAGATGAACAACCGATCCCCAACCTGCTTGTAGGTCATCCCTTCCAAAACCAGCTGAGCCACCTCCCTCTCCCGATCACTCAACTTCCCGGAATCCTCAGCCACAACGGGAACATCCGATTCCCCACCCCGCCGAGCCGAAACCGGTCGCCCCTGCAACAACCGGGCACAGTCGAGCAACCGAACCATGGCCTGCCGATCGGAAGTCCGAATGGCGGCCTGCCCGGCCAACCGAGAGGCATCCCACCAAAGCCCCACGGCGTGCAAGCTGCGAGCAGCCTCCTCAACGCGATCCGCGTCAACCTTCCCGGCGATCACATCGAGCCAACTCTCAGCGGCGGCGGAAACAATCGCGCAGTACCGGCTGTGCCCCCGATGAACAGCCAACGCAGCAGCATGCTCCTCAGCAGCCGCGGTGTTCTCGTCGATGATCGCCGCGTGCAACAGACTCCAGTGCAGCTGGGTGGTCCACAACGGCGGATCCCCCAACGACCTCAGCAAAGCAGCAGCCTGCCGAAGATGCGGCGCCAACCGCTCCTGATCCCGCAACCGAGCCGCAGCAGCAGCAAACTCTCCAAGCGGCAACAACGAGAACAAGTCAACCGGATGCCGAAGCACAGCTTCGCAAGCCTGTTCCCAGGTGCGCCGCAAGGTGGCCAGATCGCTGTTGCGCCGGGCCACCCCGATCTCAAGCGCCACCGCGAAGATCCAGTCCCGAGGCTCGAACACCCCGCGAACCGACATCAACGATTCACGGGCAACACCCAGGTTCCCGCGCAACATCTGCACCCAAGCCTGCAACAACCGGTGCCGCACCGACATCAGCACCCCGCCGGTGCCGCATTCGACCGCCCGGTCCAGCACCGACTCGGCAACGTTCGGCTCACCGCAGTGCACAGCCACCAGCGCGGCCAACGCAGCCGGGCTGTCCGGCAGCAACACCGCCCCACCGGCCGGTTCCAGCATCGACGAAGCCCGCACCAATGTGGACAGCGCAGCGGTCTCGGCCCCGGAGACGGACTGCCGAACCCCTTGGAGCATCAAGGAAGCCGCCCCGCCGAGCATCGTCGGTGGCTGAGGCGGCGTCTCCTCGAACCGATGCCCCGTACCGATCAGCCCGATCCCGGCGAACGCCGCCGCGTAAGGCGTGGCAGCCCACCGAAACAGCTCGGTGCTCCGGGCCAACTGCCCCCGGTGCGCCAGGGCAACCGCCGCGACCTCGGCAGCCGTACGTCGATGCGGCGTGTCAGAGGTGCTGATCACCTGATCGGCGAGCCGGAGAGCGGAGTCCAGATCGCCGGCCATCGCAGCAGCGGTGGCCCACGAAGCAGCGGTCTCCGCTGAAGGCGCCCCACCACCGGTAGAAGCCTTGAACAGCCGGGCGGCCAGCGCAGGATCAGAAGCCAAGGCCTCGCGGGCAGCAGCCGCGAACACCGGCCCACCGATACCGGTGTCCAGCAACGGCCGCACCAGATCCAGCACCGGTCCACCGCGCTCGAGCTGCAACTGCGCCAGCTTCTGCCGCACCGCGATCCGCCGCTCGGCCCGCGTCAGCGCACCCACAGCTCGATGCGCCAACGGCAGCAGGGTCCCGTCCTCGGCCAGCATGCCGGTCGCGCGGGCAGCTTCGATGATGTCGCTGACCTCGTCGAAGTCCTTGTCCAGCAAGGCGGACAGCAGGTCGAGGCGCTTAGCCGCACCGGCTTCGGCCGCCAGCAGGAACTTCTGCAGGTCCACGTCCAGCCAGTCGAGCTCGGACCGGAACCCGTTCAGCACGTCGGCGGACACCTCGGAAACGGCTCCGAGCCGCTCCACGAACCCGGGCACACCACCGGTCTGCCCGAAGACGAAGTCCACAACGGGCTTGGGCGCGTGCAGGAACTCACGAACCTGTTCCCGCGAGAACGGCGCCAACGGCACGACCACAGCGCCACGGGTCAGCTCGGCCAGCAGTGAACGACGAGGCCATGGCCGGTATGCCAGCACGAGCAGAGGCTCGGCGGCGAGCGCGCTCAGCGAGGCGTCGTCCAGCAGGTGCGCGTCGTCCACCACCCGGACAGCCGAGTTGGTGATCTCTTCCAGAAACGCTGTCTTGCCGTAACCACCAGGCGCCACAACGACAACGCGCAGGCGGGTGCCCGAGGCGGCGTCGTTGATCCGGTCCAGGACGTCCCGCACGGAGACGTCCAACACCAACCTGGCTCGCGTGGTCACGCTCAACGGCCGTCCTCATCGTCGTATTTGGAGTCTGATCGGGAGCCGGACCGGCGTCCGGCGGGCTTCAGCACGCTCGCGACGCGCTTGACCCTGCGCGGGGGCAGCTCCAGGGGGGACACGTCCACCGGCGGGCGGGGCGGTGGCGCGGTGAACTCGTCGTCGTCGGGGTGCGCGATCTCGCCGACCGGGAACCGCAACGACGCTTCGCGGGTGTGGACCAGGACTGACGTCTCGATGGGTTCTGGTTCGGACTCGGGACCCAGGACCACCAGCCGCGCCGCCACGGCGGCGCCCTTCGCGACCGAGTGCTCCGGCGCGGCCTCGGCCAGCACCCGGCAGTCGACCGCCGCGGACAACGCGTCGCCGATCGCCGTCATCCGGCAGCCACCGCCGACGAGCAGCACCGCGTCGGGCTGCACAGCGCCCAGGGCTCGGGTGAACGTGGACACCAGGTGGTCGATGGACGGCCTGATCTCCTCCACGAACTCGTCACGGGTGATCTCGATGCCGCTGATCACGACCGACGGGCCGAACGCCCGCTTTGCCGCCTCACACTCGGCGACCGACACCACGCCGTCCTTGCCGAGCCGGCTGCGCACCAGCGCCGCCAGCAGGTCGTCGAAGTCGGCCCCGGTGTGGTGGTCGACGCCTTCAACGTGGTTGACCAGATCGAACGTCCGGTTCTGCGACCGACGCACGACCGACGCGGAGAACGCGTGGCTGCCCAGCGAGAACACCGCCAACGACGAGTCCGGCACCACCCGCGAGCGCACGGCGTGGTTCTCCGCGGCCGCGAACGGCTCCGGCACGAGCGTCACGTCGTGGACCCCGACCGCCCGCAGTGCCGCGTAGAGCTGTCCACGGCGATAGGGACCCCAGACGGCAGGGTGACTCACGGCCACGTGACGGGGCTGTTCACCCTCCCGGGCGACGACCTCGCCGATGACCCACATGATCAGCAACGCGGTCAGTTCCTCGGCCGGGCACGTCTCCGGACCCAGCGACAACGGCACCGCGTCACCGACTCTGCGGGCGAAACCGGTGGCCGTCCAGCCTGGCGTGCCGAACTCACCGACCGAGAACGTCCCAGCGTCCGTGAGCTGCAGAAACGACGGCACGACCAGGGCGATCTCGGCCTCTCGGGCACCGTCGAGACGGCACACGGCAGCAGTCGTCCGGGTGGTCCCGACATCGACTCCCAGTACGTACGCCAAGTCTCTCCCTCACCTGTTCGCAGCAGCGACCAGTACCTACACGGGTGAACAAGAGGCGCTCAAGCGGTGCCCCTAATCCCCTAGGGGCTCAACGAGCGTCACCCCTTCGGGGAACGGGGATCTACTGGGAGTGATCCCCGATGTTGGGGGTGGGCCCGCTCTCATAGCTTTCCGGCAGACCAATTGATACGTGCTTCAACAGGAGAGTCCTTCAGATGATCGAGTCGACCAGCACGCTCCACGACTTCGTGCTCAACCTCCTCAGCGACCCGGCCCTGAAGGCCGCGTTCGCGAACGACGCCCAGGGCACCTTGGAGCAGGCCGGCCTGGCGGACATCACTGCTGTTGACGTTCAGGAAGTCATCCCGCTGGTGATCGACCTGCTGCCGGCCACTCCCGCGGGCCTGCCCGCTCTCGAGAGTGTCGCGCTGTCCGGTCTCCCGCAGGACGTCCTCGAGGACGGCCCGCTCGGCGCCATCAGCCAGCTGCAGGCGGTCGCGTCTCAGCTGACCACGCAGGGCGTGTCCCTCGGCGACATCACCTCCTCCTCCGCCGGCCTGCTCGCGGCCGACGAGAACGGCCTGACCGTGTGGGCCGGCACCAACACCGCCAACGTCTTCGGTGCGGGCGAGGTCAAGCTCGGCGGTGACTTCTCCGCCGTCGGCGACGTGACCTCGGTCCTCGACCAGACCGCCTCCCCGGTCGCCGGCACCGCGCTCGACGTGGCCGACACCGCGACCTCCACCGTCGACGGCACGCTGGGCACCGTCACCTCGACCGTTCCGGGCGTCGACGGCGTCCTCGGCAACCTGGTCGGCGTGACCGGCCTCGGCCACGACGCGCTCGGCGTGCTCGGTGGCGGCGACGCCGCCCTGGGCAACGTGCTCAACGTCGGCGGCCTGGACACCCTGTCCACCGGCACCGTCGACGTGAAGGTCCCCGAGGCCGTCGGCGGTGTCGAGAACGCCGCGTCCGGTGTCGTGAACACCGCCACCGGCCTCACCCACTCCGCGACCGGCCTGGCCGGCGACACCGCGGGTGTCGGCAACGTGCTCGGCAACGTCACCGACGTCGCGCACAACCTGCCGGTCGCCGGCGACCTCGACCTGGGCGGCCTGCTCGGCTGATCTTCCTGACCCGTCCCGGACCGGCCCTGTCTCATCTGGACAGGGCCGGTTCGGCGTCTACCAGGCAAAACGGTCATGGCAGCTCTCGCGGTGAGCAACATCACCGTCCGCTCCGAACAGCTCGGTCTCCCCCGTTCGGAACCGGTCTTGCGTTCGAGGCTTTCACCCAAGGGGGTGAACACGGCACTATGAGTCAGGTGATGGCACCGCCCTGGCTCGACGTGCTCGACGAGACGATCGCAGCCTGCGTCACGCACCGGAGGCCCGATCTCGAGGCCCGGCTGCGGGAGAAGCGGGCTCAGCAGCTCGATCCCAAGTTGCGCGTTCTCGTCGTCGGCGAGTCCAAGCAAGGCAAGAGCCAGCTCGTCAACGCGCTGCTCAACGCGCCGGTCTGCGCGGTCGGCGACGACATCACGACGACTGTGCCGACGTTCGTGCAGCACGCCGACACCCCGTCGGCGGCGCTGGTCCGCAACGCCTCCGCCCGCGGGTCGATCTTCCACACGCCGACCGAGCGCATCGCGGTCCCGATCGAGCAGGTGACCAAGCAGGTCTCCACCGCCCGTTCGCAGCACGTCGTGCGGGCCGAGATCGGTATCCCCCGCGCGTTGCTCGACAGCGGCCTCGTCCTGATCGACACCCCCGGAGTGGGTGACACCCGATCCGCGCACACCGCCAGCACGTTCGCGACGCTGATGCAGGCCGACGCCGCGTTGCTGGTCTCCGACGCCACCGGCGAGCTGACCTCCGCGGAGATGACGCTGCTCAAGAAGGTCATGGAGGCCTGCCCGAACGTCACGGTGGTCGTCACCAAGATCGACCTCGTGCCGAGCTGGCGCACCGTCGTGGAGCGCAACAAGGCCCTGCTCGCTCGCGCCGGCGTCCCCGCGAAGCTCATCCCGGTGTCGAGCGCGTTGCGGCTGCGCGCCGCGAAGACCGGTGACCAGCGGCTCAACACCGAGTCCGGTTTCCCCGAACTGCTGGCGTGCGTGCAGCGGGACATCGTGGCCAGCGCCGACCTGCTGGCCCGCCGCGCCGTCGCAGTCGTCGCCTCCAGCGCGATCAGCCAGCTCGTCACGCCGCTGCGCGAAGAGCTGACGGCCCACGACTCGTCCCGCACGGCCGCCACGATCTCGACGCTGCAGGAGGCTCAGCGCCGCGTCGACGAGCTGCGGCGCCGGTCAGCGCGTTGGCAGAACGTGCTCAACGACGAGATGGCCGACCTGATCTCCGACGTCGAGTACGACCTGCGCGACCGCACGCGCAAGATCCTGCGCGAGGTCGACAAGACCTACGACGAGGCCGATCCCGCGATCGGCTGGGACAAGTTCGAGCAGTGGCTGGAGGACAACCTCAACGAGGCCGCCACCACGAACTTCGCTTGGCTGATGGAGCGCGCGGAGTGGGTGGCCACGAAGGTCGCGAAGAACTTCCCCGTCTACCGCGAGGACCTGATCCCCGGTTCGGTGCTGCCGGACGACCTGCTGGAGCCGGTCGGCAGGCTGGAGAAGCCGAAGATCGAGCCGTTCTCGATCCCGCAGAAGCTCTTCACCGGTCTGCGCGGCTCGTACGGCGGCGTGCTGATGTTCGGTCTGGTCACCTCGCTCGCCGGCATGCCGCTGATCAACGTGATCTCGCTCGGCGCCGGTGCGTTGTTCGGTGGCAAGTCGATCCTCGACGAGAGCGACCAACGGCTGAAGCGCCGCCAGGCCGCCGCGAAGGCCGCCGCGCAACGGCACGTCGACGACTTCTTCATGAAGTTCTCCAAGGACGTCCGCGACTCGGGCCGCCACATCCAGCGCTCGCTGCGCAACCACTTCAGCACGCTCGCGGAGGAGTTCCAGGAGACGTTGCTGGAGTCGGCCCGCAGTGCCAAGCGCGCGGTGCAGGACGACCAGACCGAACGCGAGCGCCGGTTGCGGGAAGGCCGCAAGGAACTGGACAAGCTGGTCACGCTCTACAAGCGGGTGCAGGCGCTCGGTGGTCCGGCGATGGAGCTCTCCGCGTGACATTGGATCGCGTCGTCTGGTCGATGCTGCAGGAAGCTTTGGCCGTCTACCGCGACAGCCCGCGCGCCACGGGCTGGCTGCGTTCTCACATCGAGCGCTACACCGAACCCGTGCGGATCGCGGTGGCCGGCCGGTCGCGCATCGGCAAGTCCACTGTGGTCAGTGCGCTGATCGGGGACGAGTTCGCGCCGCTGAACTCCTTCGTCTGGTACCGCAACGGCACCGAACCGCGCGCGCACGTGTTCTCCGGGCCCGGCCGTCCGCACGAGGTCGCGGTGGGCAGGCGGGGCGGCAGGCACCACGTGGAGATCGGCCAGTTCGACCGCGCCGACCGGATCGTCGTCGAGTGGCCCGCGCGGACGTTGCGGGACGTCGTGCTGATCGACGCCCCGGCCGAGGCCTCGCCGGAGCAGGCGCTCGGTGAGGCGGACGCGTTGCTGTACCTGATGCGGCACGTGCAGGACGAGGACCTGAAGTACCTGCAGGCGGCCAACGACCACCCGATCGCCCGCACCGCCGCGGTGCACACGGTCGCGGTGCTCGCCCGCGCCGACGAGATCGGCGCCGGGCGGATCGACGCGTTGTCGTCCGCCAAGCAGATCGCCCGCCGCTACCGGCGCGACGTGGCCGTGCAACCGTTGTGCCAGAACGTGGTCTCGGTTGCCGGGCTGCTCGCCGTGGCCGCGAAGACGTTGCGGGAGGACGAGTTCGCGGCCCTGCGGTCGCTGGCGTCGCTCGGCCGGGAGGAGCTCGAGGACCACCTGCTGTCGGCGGACCGGTTCGTCGGCGAGCAGTTCCCGGTGCCGATGGACCCGGCGGTGCGGCAGGCGCTGCTCGAACGGTTCGGGATCTTCGGCGTCCGGCTGATCACCGCGTTGATCCGGCAGGGCTTCGACACCCAGGTCAAGCTCACCGGTCAGCTGGTGCAGCGCAGCGGGCTCGGCGACCTGCGCGACTCGATCGCGATCCACTTCACCGAGCGCCGCGAGATCCTCAAGGCGCGGTCGGCGCTGCTGGCGCTGGACGTGCTGTTCCGGATGGAGCCGCGGCAGAACGCCCGCAAGCTGATGGCCGACCTGGAACGGGTCGTCGCCTCGGCACACGACTTTCGCGAGCTCCGGCTCGTCGCCGCGTTGCAGGCAGGCCGGACGAAGCTGCCGGCCGACCTGCAGGCGGAGGCGTTGCGGCTGGTCGGCGCGGAGGGCACGACCTCGTTGGCGCGCCTGGGTTTCGACTACGAGGCCGACCAGCGGGAGCAGCGGGAGGCGTTGCTCGACGCGCTGGTGCGGTGGCAGGCGCAGGCCGCCGACGTGCACGCACCGAACGACCAGCGCAGGGCCGCGCAGATCGTGGTCCGCACGTGCGAGGGGCTTCTCCCGCAGCTGTCCTGAGGCACTATGGGCTGATGGAACTCGTGCAGTGGGGCGACGAGCACTTCGAGCACTTGCTGCGCTGGGCGACCGACCCGCGGATGACCAGGTACGTCGGCGACGGGCAGCCCTGGACGCCGGAGTACGTGACCGAACGGCACGAGCAGGCGTTGCGGCACTGGGAGGGCTACGGCTTCGGCATGCACGCCGTCGTGGAGGACGGCGAGGTCATCGGGATCGGGCAGATGCTCGAGGGCGATCTGGGAGAGATCGAGATCGGCTACTGGGTGGATCCGGGGCACTGGGGACGCGGCGTCGCCACGAGGATCGCCGAGGAGCTGCGGGACAAGGCGCTCGCCATCGCCGACCGCGTCGTCGCGGGCCACGAGGCGGAGAACACCGCGTCCGGCCGCGTGCTCGAGAAGGCCGGGCTGACCTACTTCACCAGCAAGAACATGGGCGGAAGACTTCAGCACTGCTACGCGTTGGAGCGAGGTATGAGCGACACGGGGGTTTTGCGCTACAGCGCGTTCACGAAGGATCCGGCAGGCGGCAACCCGGCGGGCGTGGTGCTCGACGCGACCGGCCTGTCCGACGACGAGATGCTCGCCATCGCCGCGAAGGTGGGCTACTCGGAGACCGCCTTCGTGCTGCCGAGGGAAGGGCGCGAGTTCGACGTCCGGTACTTCAGCCCGAAGGCCGAGGTGCCGTTCTGCGGTCACGCCACGATCGCCACGGCCGTCGCGCTGGCGGAGCGGATCGGCGACGGCGCGCTGACGTTCCACACGCCGGCCGGTGAGATCACCATCGAGACCGCCGACGGTACGGCTTCGCTCACGAGCGTGCCCACCAGTACGTCCGAGGCGGACCCGGAGCTGGTCTCGGCCGCACTGGAAGCGTTGCGGTACAAGGAGATCGGCGATGGGCCGGTGCACGTCGGCTTCGGCGGCGCACGGCACCTGCTGATCCCGCTGAAGGACCGCGAACAGCTCGCGAACCTCGACTACGACTTCGACGCACTGCGCGACCTGATGCTGGCGCACGACCTCACGACCGTGCACCTGTTCTGGCGCGAGTCCGCGGACCTCGTGCACGCCCGCGACCCGTTCCCGGTCGGTGGCGTGGTGGAGGACGCGGCGACGGGCGCTGCCGCAGCCGCGTTCGGTGGCTACCTGCGCGACCTCGAAGGGCCGCAACGGTTCGTCATCAGCCAGGGCGAGGACATGGGCAGGCCGTCACGGCTCGAGGTCGACGCCACTCGCGAAGACCTCCGCGTCACCGTGACCGGCGCGGCCGTCGTCATCCCTTGATCGGCTCCAGTACCACAACGGGAATCTCGCGGTCCGTCTTCTTCTGGTAGTCGGCGTAGGACGGCCAGACCTCGTTCATCAGCTTCCACAGCCGGTCTCGCTCGTCGGGACCGGCTGTGCGGGCGCGCGCCTGGAACTTGTCCGCCTCGACCTGAACGTCCACCACGGGATCGGCTGCGAGGTTCAGGTACCACGACGGGTGCTGGGGCTTGCCGCCCTGCGACGCGACCACCACGTAGTCGTCACCGGCGCGCTGGTAGATGAGCGCGGTGCGCCGCATCTCGCCGCTCTTGCGCCCCTTGGTGGTCAGCAGCAGCGTGAACACACCTGGCCGCCACTCATGACCTTCGGCGCCGCCGGTCTCGACGTACTTCTGAATGTGCTCGTTCACCCAGCCAGTGGGAGAGTCCTTCACCGCCATGGGTTCGACGCTACTGCCGCGGAGCGCAGGGTGCGCGGCAGCAGCGTCGAACCGAGGGGTGCGCACCCTCCCGCGCCGGACCCTGGACGCTGCCGCAAGCGCCGGGCCGGGAGATCTTCGACATCACTATGCCCCGATCGAAGGGTGGCGGCGCATTCAGAACGGGGATACAAGGTCTTTATGCCCGAGCTGGAGCTCCGCCACCTCCGCGCGGTTCGCACCATCGCCGAGGAAGGCAGCGTGACCAGGGCCGCCACGCGGCTCGGACTGACCCAACCCGCTTTGTCGGCCCAGCTGCGCACGGTCGAGAGACTGGTCGGCGGCCAGCTCTTCGACCGGACGCGCAACGGTTGCATCCCAACGGACCTGGGCCGTCGTGTGCTGGGCACGGCCAGACTGGTCCTCGACGAGATGGCTCAGCTGATCAGCACCACGAGGGAGACGGACCGCTGCGGCCCGTTGTACCTGGGCTGCATCTCGATCCTGTACTTCGCGGCGCTCGTCGAGGGACTGCGGCAGCTCAACGCCGATGTGCGGGCGGAGGTGCGGCAGTCGTCGCCGGAGATCGTGGACCTGCTGGAACAGGGCCGGGTGCACGTGGCCCTGTTCGAGTTCTTCGACGGCATGCCGTCACGCGACCTCGCGGGCATCGAGCTGCGCAAGCTCGTGAGCGAACCGGCGTTCGTCGCGGTGTCGGAGAAGGACCCGCTGGCGCGGCAGGAGGAGATCGACCTCGCCCAGCTCGCCGACCGCGACTGGGTCACGCCGCCCGCGCAGATGATGGGCAACCGGATGCAGGTGTTCCAGGCGTGCGCGGACGCCGGTTTCGCACCCAGGCTGACCCACCACACCGGCGAGTCGAACATGGCGCGCGGCCTGGTCGCGAGCGGTGCCGTGTCGTTCGCCGCGGCACCCTCGCGCACCGGTGAGGGCATCGTGATCCGCAAGCTGCGCGGCACCCCGTTGATGACGGACATCTTCGTGGCGACGCGGCGGGACTCTCCGGTGGCGGGGCGGGCGCACGAGGTGTTCGCGTGCGCCGCCGACGCCTACCGGTCGGTGCTGGACCGCAATCCCGAGTACCGCAAGTGGTGGGACGCGCACCCGGAGGCGCACCCCGAGTTCACCTAGACAGCGATGGGGCGCGAAGGCCGCCCGATCAGCTTCTCCAGGTCCGGGCGGACCTCGGCGAGCACACCCTCGCGGATCGCCGCGAAGAAGTCGACCACGAACGGGGGCATGCCGGCCGCGATCAGGTCCTCGTCGCTCACGTCGCGGAACTTCTCGCCGGCGACCTCGGGGAACGACCAGCTCGTGGAGCCGGTGAGCTCGTAGACGGCGTTCTCGTGGCCGTCCGTGGTCAGTGCGACGGCGGCGGCCAGCGCGAGGTCGTCACGCGGGGCGCTCGCGACGCGGCCGTCCTTGGTCGAGGTGGCGACGACGTCCTGGGCCAGCGTGTCCAGGTAGTTCTCGTGGTACATGCCGTTGCGCAGGAACGTGAAGGTCAGGCCGGTCGCGCGGATCGCTTCCTCGGCGGCCTTGTGCACCTCGGCGACGCTCAGCGTGGACGTGTCCGCGTCGGTCACGCTGGTGTAGAAGACGTGGCCCACGCCGTGATCCTTCGCCTTGGCGATGGCGTTGGCGTGCTGCTGGATGCGGACGGCGGAGTCGTGCGCGTCCGCGGACACGATCAGCAGCTTGTCGACGCCGCGGAAGTCGAGGGTCTCGGGCCGGTCGAAGTCGCCCTGACGCACCTCGACGCCTTCGAGGGTGAACTTCTCCGGGCTCCGCACGGACACGATGACCTGCTCGTCCGTGCGGTCGAGGACGTAGCGGACGACTGCGCCGCCGAACTGGCCGGTTGCTCCGGTGATGAGGATCGTCATGGCGTCAAAGCTATGGTTAGCGCTAACCTGTGGTAAGTACCCACTTTGAAGTTGGGTACTTACGTGGAGGTGAGCATGCAGGTCACGATATGTCCGGAGCGGGCGATCATGGAGCACGTCACAAGCCGATGGGGCGTGCTGGTGCTCCAGGCACTGTCCGACGGCAGCTCGTGGCGGTTCAGCGACCTGCGCCGCAAGCTCGAGGTCGTGAGCGAGAAGATGCTCACTCAGACGTTGCGGACGCTGGAGCGCGACGGCTTCGTGCACCGCGAGGTGAAGCCGGTCATCCCGCCGCACGTCGAGTACACCCTGACGCCACTCGGAAAGGGCGCGGCAGGGCACCTCGTGGCGCTGTCGTCGTGGATCGAGGCGAACTACCCGGAGGTCGCCCAGGCGCAGAACCGCTACGACGAAGCCTGAGACTCGCCGGAGTGTCGACAGATAGACATCGGGCCAGTCACTCGAATGCGCAGTGAAGGTTCTCACTAAACACCCACAAAGCCGAGTGAAACATCGGATGGGTCACGATTAGGGGGCGCAACCTGGCCCCTCCCGCTGGCACAATGGACCAATGGCCCAACCGTTCACCGACGAAAGCCATCCGGCGGAGCCCTATCCGGGGACTCGTCCAGACCACTGTTTCGTCCACGTCGACGAAACAGGCTGGCCAGTGCGACCGGACCTCACGATGGAGTCGGGATGGCGGGTAGAGCCGGAGAACATCGACCTAGACCAATGGCTCGCAAACCACGGTGAGCCCCCGTTGGCTGCCCGGATGCCGGTGCTCGGCTACGGCTCGAACGCCAACCCCAGCAAGGTCACCTGGCTCCGCGAGGAGCTCGGTCTCGAAGGCCCCGCGGTCGTGCTTCGCGCACGGTGCGAGGGCCTTTCTGCCGTCTGGGCGGCGGGAATGCGTGCGCGTGACGGCCAGCGCCCGGCGACGCTCGCGGCCGAGCCCGGCCACGTCGAGGAGCACTCGGTCTGGTTCGCCACGCCCGAACAACTCCGTGTGCTGGACCGCTGCGAGGGCCGCGGACTGCGCTATCGCCTGGTACGCCTGCACACGGGCCGTGTGGTGCTCTACAACGGCGGTGTCATCGACTCGGTCCTGGCGTACACGGCAGGCTCGAAGAAGCGGATGCCCGTGCTCGTGAACGGCCGTATGGTCCGGTGCGAGGACGTGTCGCAGCGGCACGCCCGTGTGCTGGGCGGGGTGCCGGCGATGACCGACGGACTGGACGTGACCGAGGTGCACGGCGAGCCGTCCGCCGACGACTGGCCGGAGCTGCTGTTCGTCTACGGCACGCTTCAGCCGGGCGCAAGCGCTTGGCACCTGATGGAGCCGCACGTCGTGGAGTCGGAGGAGACCCACCTGCCCGGCACGTTGTTCGACACGGGCCTCGGCTACCCGGCACTGCGTCCGGGCGCCGGCCTCGGCGTGCCCGGTTTCGTGCTGCGGCTGCGCTCACCCGAGGACGCGCTGCCGCTGCTCGACGAGTACGAGGGCGACGACTACCGGCGCGTGCGGGTCGTGCTGCCCGACGGGCGAATCGCCTGGACGTACCTGTGGACGGCGGCGGTGAAGGGCATGCCGGAGCTGCCCGACGGATGGGCCGTCCACCAGATCCGGTGAATTTCCGGCAGGTTGTGTGGGCGACTTGGTGAGTGGGCACATCCTCACTGGTAGGAGGTGCATCCATGACTCGACGGTTGATCGCTTGCGGACTGCTGGTGCTCGCTTCCGTGACGGCCTGCGGGGACAGAACCGCGGACACCGGGTCTGCCACGCTGCCGACGTCGACTCCGTCGTCGCCCTCCGCTTCACCCGCGGAGGCCGCCGACGAGTCCACGGCTCCCGCGGCTCCCGCGGTCAAGCGTTGCGACGCGTCCGTCCTCAAAGGCGCGGTCGAGCCGACCGATGCCGGTGCCGGCAACAGGTACGGCAAGTTCGTGGTGACGAACTCCAGCACCGCACCGTGCACGCTGAACGGCTACAGCGGCTTCCAGCTGCAGACCGCCGGCGGCGCCGCGGTGCCGACCAAGCTGGAGCGCAAGGCCGATCCCGGCCCGAAGGCGATCTCGCTCGCGCCGGGCGCCAAGGCGGTCGCGAACCTGCACTGGTCCATCGTCCCGGCCGGCGACGAGCCCGTGGACAAGCCGTGCGAGCCGGAGGCCACGCAGGTCGCGGCGATCCCGCCGGACGAGACGGCACCGCTGTCCGTGCCGTGGACCTACGGCCCGGTGTGTTCCGGTGGCCGGATCGAGATCAGCGCGTTCTACGCTGCGTAAATGGACGTACCAGGATGGCTCGCCGTGTTGCCGCACGGCGAGCGCATCGCCTCTTCGCTGCGCTCCGCCGGGGTTGCGGTCGCGGTGACCGAGGACGTCGAGGCCGCGGTGAAGGCCGCCGACCGACCGGTCGTCCTCATTGGACACTTCACCGGCGCACCCGCCGCGGTCCGTTACGCGCAAACGCATTCGGGGCTCGCCGCGCTGGTGCTGGTGTCACCGGTGCTGGGCATGTGGGACGGCGCGTCCGACGAGCTGGCCGACCTGATGGACGAGGTCAACTTCGGGCCGGCGCTGGGCGAGCTGCCGACGTTGTGGCTGCACGGGTCGGACGACGAGATCGTGCCGATCTCGGACACGCGCGCGGGAACGGACAGGATCCGCGGGACCGCCTTCGAGGAGCACATCGTCGACGGGCTGCTGACCGACGCCGAGGCCGTCATGCGGGTGCTGGAATTCGCGCGCCGTGTCGTCTGACACCATTTTGGGCGTGGAAGACCTCGTGCTGCTGATCACCGTGGTGGTCGAGGCGGCGGACGAGCAACAGGCGCGTGCCGCGTGCGACGCGCTCATCAGCCGTGCTGACGCGCGGGTCGTGGACGCCCGTGACTGCTCGGACGAGGAGCCGGGGTGCTGGGCCGTCATCATCACCGAGCCGAGCTCGGAGAAGGCCACGCACAACGTCTCCGCGGCCCTGGCGCGGGCGGTTCGCACCTTCGTGCGGGGGCTGGGTGACGGTTTCCCGACCCCGCGGGTGGCGTGCGAGCCGCCGACGGCGTGGACGGTGCTGGACGACCCCGAGCTGATCAACGGGCTGGTGCCGGGAGCCGAGCGCGTCCTGGTCGAGGCGTGGGCAGGAGATGACCCGTTCGGTGCAGGCACTCCGCGTGACAACTCACCCGCGCGGCCGTCTTGATTCACCCGGCCGGTCGGTAGGTCTTCACAACGGGGTGTAGGCGGCATTGTGAGGGTTACTACACGTTCAGTCGAGGGGCCAGCACCGCGCCTAACTGATCATTAAATCAAGGCCCGTTCGAGTGGATTCAGGCATCCACCCAGTTAGCCGATCTTCGGTCTCAACTGTGAAAATCTGGGCACAATCTCTACTGAGGGTGGTTGTACGACCGCCCTGTTCCGGGAGGGTTCGGGAGTCGACATGGCCAGCATCGAAGAGGTCCGTGCCGCAATTGCCCAGGCGATCGACAAGGCGAGCCAAAGCCAGTCGGCCCTCCAACAGGCGGCTGAGCTCGCCGAGGACGCGCAGCAGCTGCTGACATCGGTCACGCAGGGCTCCGTGCAGGCGGACGTCGAGACGACGAACGCCCAGTTCGCCCAGGTCGTGTCCGGCGTGAGCGAGCTGCAGAACTACCTCGGCGCGGGCATTTCCGGGGCCGAGGGCATCAACAGCAGGCTTTGATGGCATCCATCGCCGAGGTTCGCGCCGCGCTCGAGCAGGCGAGCGAGATCCTGCGTGAGGCGTACCGGAGTGTCCGCAGTGCGCAGGAGGGCCTCGACGAGGCGGTCGCGATCCTCGCCGAGTCGAGCGAGAACCACCACGAGTCGCTGCTTCCACCGGAGTTCGTGCGCGCAAAGGAAAGATTCCCCGATCAGCTGGAACTGATGGTGGGAACTCTAGAGCGCATCCAACGACTCACCGTGGAGCTGTGATGAGCAGGCGGGACGAGCGGCGACGGAGGATCGAGGAAGCCTTCGCGGAGTTCCAGCGCGCCGTTGCGGCCGCGCTGGGCTCCGTGGCGCGTGAGCACCGGGCACTCGCCACCGAGCACGCGAAGGACATGTTCGAGTTCACTGTGCGCGGCATGGGCGTCGACAAGGCGCTGCGCGACACCGCGCTGGCGAACGTGACACCGTTCCTGGTGGTCGACGAGAAGCGCGAGAGAAACCCGCGCCAGGCTCCGCTCTCGATGGCCCAGTTCGCCGAGCGGCTCGCCCAGATCAAGCACGACTGGCAGCAGTCGTACCACGAGTGGACCACGACCGGTCCCGACCAGCTGACGGCGCTGGTGAACTCGGTCGCCGCCGGGCCGGCGTCGTGGCCGCACGAGTCGTGGCTCGGCACGCCTGGCACGCACGACGGCAGCGAGGGCGTGCCGGAGCTGTGGCGGATCGGCACGGGCGTGGTGACGTCCGCGCCGGAGACGCAGCCGTTCCCGGTGGCGGTTCCGCTGCTGGACCAGGCGCACCTGCACATCTCGTCCACTTCGGACAGCCGTCAGCTCGCGGACACGCTGGTGGAGAACCTGTTGCTGCGGGTGCTGTCGCACTTCCAGCCGGGTCTCGTGCACGTCCACGTGTGGGACGTCGGCCAGCTGACCGGTTCGTTGCCGGGCCTCTACCCGTTGACCCGCGCCAACCTGCTGACGGTGCACGACCCGGCGCGGCTGCACGAGCTGCTGGACGAGCTGTCCGAGCACATCCGCCAGGTGCACACGAAGGTTCTGGTCGACGGGCACCTGACCGTTCGGTCGGTCAGCGGTGAGGGCAGGCGCACCGAGCCGTGGCGGATCGCCGTGTTGTTCGGCAACCGCAAGGCGTTGAAGGAAGAGCACCAGCAGCAGCTGCAACGCGTGGCGCGCAACGGTTTGGCGTGCGGGGTGCAGCTGTTCATCGTGGACATCCCGATCACGATCAACTCGCCGGTGGAGACCGTGTCGTTGCGCGGTGACGGCACCGCGACCTGCACGATGACCGGCAAGCACGTCACCGTGACGCTTGATCCGCCGCTGCCGCGGACCCTCGTGCCGCGCGCCTGCGCCGCCATCGCGGAGAAGCGCGAGGAGCGGCGGACGCGCATGAGCACCTTCGGCGATCTGCTGCCCGAACGGCCGTGGACCGAGAACTCCGCCGCTGGAGTCATTGCGCCCGTTGGCTTCGACGACGGTGAGCCGGTGTGCGTGCAACTCGGCGACACCTCGCCGCACGCGTTGATCGGTGGACCTTCGGGTTCAGGTAAGACGAACTTCCTCTACGCGATGCTCGGTTCGTTGTGTGCGCGGTACTCGCCGGACGAGCTGGAGCTGTACCTGCTGGACTTCAAGGAAGGCGTTTCGTTCGCGCAGTTCGCGCCGGGCCGCAAAGACCCGTCGTGGCTGCCGCACGCGCGCCTGGTCGGCGTGAACGTCAACACCGACCGCGAGTTCGGCGTGGCGCTGCTGAAGTTCCTGTCCGACGAGATGCGCCGGCGCGCGGACGCGGCCAAGCAGCACGAGGTCACGAAGCTGGAGCACCTGCGCGCGGAGGACCCGAACGGGCGCTGGCCGCGGATCGTCGCGGTGATCGACGAGTTCCAGTACCTCTTCGGCGAGCGCGACCAGGTCACCGCCGCCGCGACCCAGCTGCTGGAGGACGTGGCGCGGCGCGGTCGCTCGCAGGGCATCCACCTGGTGCTGTCGTCGCAGGACGTTTCGGGCATCGAGGGGTTCTGGGGCAAGTCGGCGATCTTCGAGCAGTTCACCGTCCGCATCGCCCTGCCCAAGGCCCGCCGGGTGCTGGCCGAGCCGCAGAACGACGCCGCCGTGGAGCTCCCCCGCTGGCACGCGGTGATCAACCACGAGTCGGGTGTGAAGCCGGGCAACGAGATCTGCCGCATCCCGGACTCGACGTCCAAGGGCACCATGGACTTCCTGCAGAACGAGCTGTGGCGCCGCGAGCCCGGCGAGGCCCCAGGCCTCTTCGACGGAAGCAAAGTTCCCTTTCTCGACGCACTGCCGGACTTCCTCGAACTGCGGCCGGGCGACGCTTCGCCTACCGTGCTGTTGGGACAGGTGATCGACGTCGCGGGCAGCGCGGCACGGGTGCGGTTCGCCCGAACCCCCGGCCGCAACATCGCGGTGATCGGCTCCGTGGTCCAGGACGCGGCCGCCGTGCTCGGCGGAGCGGCCGCGTCCCTGGGCAGGCAGCACGAGCCGTCCGAGGCGGCGTTCTCCCTGGCGTGCCTGGTCGACGAGGCCATGCCGGCGGCGTTGCATCTGGCGAAACGCCTGAGCGCCGACGGTCATGATGCTTCGGTGATCGGCATCGACGGCATCCGCGAGCTGCTGAACCGCACAGCGGCCCGCCTGCAGTCGCTGAACACGGGCACGTCCGACACGCCGCCGTCACCGCACTACCTGGTGCTCTACGGCGTGGACGCGGCACACACGTTGCTGGAGCAGAAAGATCCGGCAACGCGAACGTCCGGCCTGGACAGCCTGCGCACGGTTCTCAAGCACGGCCCGGAGAACCGCACCCACGTGCTGGGCTGGTGGCGAGGCGTCACGAGGCTCAAGGCGAGCCTCCCACCAGGCGTCTACGACGACATCGGCGCATGGGTGGCGTTCGACGTCCAGGGCAAGGAGCTGCTGTCGCTCGGACCGGAACAGGTGATGGCGTGGTCGCCCCGACCACGCCGAGGCCTGTTCTTCGACCGGTTCGAGCACTCGCGACCGCAGGTGATCATCCCGTTCGACACAGGAGAAGCGTGATGAACCCGATGATGACGACGATGTTCGAGTCGGTCCCGTCGCAGCGTCAGAGCGAGGAGGTGATCGAGGTGCCCGCCGTGCCGGAGAGCGTTTCAGCCGTGGAGCGCTACAAGGAGATCATCGCCATCGCCACCGACGCGGCAACCCGCCAGCGCAAGCTGGACGAGGTCCGCTGCGCCGAGCTGGCCGAGCGAATCGCCCAGACCCAGCACCAGATCGCCGAGGTCCGCGACCGCGAGCGGGTCGTCCGCATGGGTGCCGCCCTGCACTGGGAACAGGCCGTGGAGCAACTCTGGAACGAGCGCTGGCTCCAGATGGTCACGCCCCCGCTCCCGGACGAGTCCGTCCCGCCACGCCCGCAAGGCGAGTACAACCGGGCCATGGACCTCGCCTACCAGGCTCTCGAGGACTCCCTGGCCAAGCGAACCCTGTTGCGCCGCAAGCAGAAGGACTGAGTGCGCCGCTTACGCACCACCGCCGACATCCAGGACGCCTCCGCAGACCCTCTGATCCGCTGGGCGGCGCAGGCCCTGTCTTCCGGTGGCGCAGCCTGGGAACACCGCGGCGCGGTAGCCGTGCACGCCCCTTCACTGACCCGGCGCCGCCGCCTGGTCCTCGCCGGCCCACCGGAGGGCGTGGCCTCGTTGCTGGCCGCGCACGGCCGAGGCACGAACCTGCGCCCACTGATGGAACGCACGCTGGCCCAAGAGGTCGCTTCCCTGATGCCCACACCGTGGACGGAGGACAAGCCCTTCGGCTGGATGGACCGCACGGGCACGCTGGATCCCCCGCCCGACGTCCACTGGCTGTCCACAACAGACGGCGTGGAACCGCTGCTGCGCGTCGCCCTCCCCGAGTCCTGGGCCTGGCCGGGCGAACCAGGAGTCCGCCGCTGGGCCGGCGTCCACGCGAACGACACCCTCGTCGCCACGGCAGCCGAAGCGTGGTCCTCGACCGACGTCGGCTTCATGATGGGCGTGGCCGTCCACCCGTCCCACACAGGCCAGGGCCTGGGCCGGCGCGTCTGCCAGTTCGTGACGTCGTCCCTGCTCACCCTCTACGGCACGTGCGCGCTCTTCGTGGAGAACTACAACGCCCCGGCCATCGCCCTCTACCGCAAACTCGGCTTCGCCTATCGAGACCTCACCACTCTCCTTCCTGCGGTCTAGCTCACAATCCGGAACAGTCGAACCGCACAGCCGGTTGAAACGGATAACTGATCCGCAATTCCAGGATGGAGATGGTTCGATCATGACCAGCACCGCACTCGAGGTCCGGCTCGCGTCCCGCCCCAAGGGCTGGCCGACCGAGGACAACTTCGAGATCGCCGAGGTCGAGATCCCCACCCCGGGCGAAGGCCAGATCCTGGTGCGCAACGTGGTCATGAGCGTCGACCCGTACATGCGCGGCCGCATGAACGACGTGAAGTCGTACGTCCCCCCGTTCCAGGTGGGCAAGCCCCTGGAAGGCGGCGCCGTGGGCGAGGTGGTCGCCTCCAACGCCGAGGGCATCGCAGTGGGCGACAACGTCCTGCACGGCCTCGGCTGGCGCGAGTACGCCGTCCTGGACGCCGAGCACGCGGTGAAGGTCGATCCCGACGTCGCTCCCCTGGGCGCGTACCTCGGCGTCCTGGGCATGCCCGGCCTGACCGCCTACGCGGGCCTCCTGGTCACCGCCGAGTTCAAGGAGGGCGACACCGTCTTCGTGTCCGGCGCAGCAGGCGCCGTGGGTCAGATCGTGGGCCAGATCGCCCGCCTGAAGGGCGCCGCGCGCGTGATCGGCTCGGCGGGTTCCGCCGAGAAGGTCAAGTACCTGACCGAAGAGCTCGGCTTCGACGCCGCCTTCAACTACAAGGACGGGCCTGTCGCCGAGCAGCTCGCCGCAGCTGCCCCCAACGGCATCGACGTGTACTTCGACAACGTGGGCGGCGAGCACCTCGAGGCGGCCATCGACGTCCTGAACGTGAACGGCCGGATCACGATGTGCGGCGCGATCTCCCAGTACAACGAGGCCGAGAAGCCCGCAGGCCCGAGCAACATGATCCAGATCCTCGCGAAGCGGCTGACCCTGCGCGGAATGCTGGTGGGCGACCACAAGGCCCTGCAGCAGCAGTTCGTGTCCGAGGTCGGCGCCTGGATCGCCTCTGGCGAGCTCAAGTACAGCGAGACCGTCGTCGAGGGCGGCGTCCGCCAGGCCCCGTCCGCGTTCCTGGGCATGCTGCGCGGCGACAACAAGGGCAAGATGCTCGTCCAGTTCTGACCTGAGCGAACGCACGCGGGGACCTTTCGCACTGTCACACGGTGCGAAAGGTCCCCGCGTCGCGTCAGAGCAGCTTGCCGGGGTTGAGGATGCCGGTCGGGTCCAGCTGAGCCTTCACGGCTCGCAGCACGTCCACGCCGATCGGCCCGATCTCCTTCTCCAGCCAGGGCTGGTGGTCACGGCCCACCGCGTGGTGATGGGTGATGGTGCCCAGCCGGGAGATGGCATCCGAAGCAGCGAACTTGGCCCGCTCCCACTGCCCCACCGGGTCCGCGAGATCCCGTGGCACCAACACGGTGAAGTACAACGAGGCCCCGGTCTCGTAAGCGTGCGAGACATGGCACATCACCACGGGATCCCCCAACTCGGCGGTCAAAGCCGCCCGAACGGCGTCCCGCAACTCGGACACCCGAGACCAGTGCGTGGCGGTCTCCAGCGTCTCCACGCACACCCCTGCGTCCAGAAGCGCGTCCCGCTGCCGAGGTCCGTTGAACCGCCCGTGCAACCAGGCCACCCCCATGGCCCGCCCCAACCGCACGACCTTCTGCCCGCTCAACGCACTCATGGTCGCGGACCGGGACCGGCACTCCCACCCGAGAATCACCAGGCAGGGCTGCTTCACACCCCGGAACCGCAGATACTTCTTCAAGGTGGCGGCCTTCGGCCCGGCCAGCTCCAGGGCGACCTCGGTCTCATCCACATCGGACAGACGGGTGATGTCGGCCAGCACCCCGTCCTGAGCAAGAGAACGAACGAGATCGACCCCGGCCTCCCAGCCGTCGACCACGAACCCTTCGTACCGAGGCCCATAAGGCTTGGGCCGAACCCGCACAGAAACCTCGGTGATCACCCCGAACAGCCCTTCGCTGCCGAGCACGAGCTGCTTCAGATCCGGCCCAGCAGCAGAAGCGGGAGCAGCACCGACCACCCACTCCCCCACCGGCGTCGCCACCCGCAGTGACTCCACCATGTCCTCGAACCGCCCGTACCCGGAGGACGCCTGCCCCGCGGATCGAGTAGCCGCGAACCCACCGATGGTGGCCCGCTCGAACGACTGCGGCACGTGCCCGAGCGTGAACCCGTGCTCCCCCAGCAGCCGCTCGGCCTCGGGCCCGGTCATCCCGGCCTGCAGCACGGCGACCCGGGACACGGGGTCCACGGAAACCAGCGCCCCGAGGCCGGCCAGATCCAACGCCACCACCGCGGACTTCGACCCGCGCAGCGCCTCGACCCCGCCGACGACGGACGTCCCGCCACCGAACGGCACCACGGCAACGTCGTGCTCGACGCACACCTTCAGGACTTCGAGGACCTCGTCCGGCGTGGAGGGCTGCACAACGGCGTCGGGAACGGCCAGCGTGCCGTGGCCGCGGTGGCGCAGCAGATCCAGATAGGACAGGCCACCGGCACGTCCCAGCCGGTCGACCGGGTCGACGCTGATCCCGGCCACCGCCTCCAACGCCTCGAAGGCGTCGGTGGACAGCCCGGATTCCGGCGCCGACACCGGCACCTCCTCGAACGGCTCGCCCAGCCCGACCCGCTGACTCAGCCAGGCCAGCGCATGAGGCGGCAGCGGCACGGTCTCAGTGGTCCATCTCGCCCTGGTCACTGCTACAGTGTTACACATGACGTCTCAACGTCACACCCACGACGCGCTGCTCGACGCCACCCGTGAGTGTGTTCTTGAGGTGGGGGTACGCCGGACAACCCTCACCGACGTGGCAAAACGCGCCGGCGTGAGCCGAATGACGCTGTACCGCCGCTACCCGGACGTCGATCACCTGGTGCGGGCGTTGATGACCAGGGAGTTCGCCGCCCTGCTGGCCCAGGTCGAAGAGACCAGCGGCCGCGGCAACGCGCGCGAACAGCTGGTCAGCAGGGCTGTGGACGCGATCAGGGCGCTGTCGGGCAACCCGCTCATGCAACGCGTCCTCCAGCTCGACGCAGAGCTGATGCTGCCCTACCTCACCGAGCGGCTCGGCAGCACGCAACGGCTCGTCGAGCAGTTCCTCGTCGGCCAGATCGAGGCGGGACACCTCGACGGGTCGATCCGGTTCGGGGACGCCAAGACGCAGGCCCGCGTCGTGCTGCTGAGCACGCAGTCGATGGTCCTGTCCACGAAGCCCGCAACGTCCGGGCTCGACTTCACCTCGCTGCTGGACGAGCTCGCCAAGCAGCTGGACGGAGCGCTGCGACCGTGAACACGTCCCTGAACGCCATCCGCCGCGAGCAGGATCTCCAAGCTGCACAACAGGAAGTCGCCGATCTCCTCGTGATCGGCGGCGGGGTCACCGGCACGGGCGTCGCGCTCGACGCGGCGTCGCGCGGCCTCAAGACCGTGCTGCTGGAGGCGCACGACCTGGCGTTCGGGACGTCGCGCTGGTCCAGCAAGCTCGTCCACGGCGGCCTGCGCTACCTCGCGAAGGGCGACGTGAAGCTCGCCCACGAGAGCGCGGTCGAGCGCGGCATCCTGATGACCAGGACGGCACCGCACCTCATCCGCACGCTGCCGATGCTGTTCCCCTTGCACACCAACGCGAACCACTTCGTCATGGCGGGACTCAAGGCGGGCAACGCCCTGCGCATCGCCGCCGGCACCCCCGCCGGCGTGCTGCCCCGGCCGCGCCGCGTACCCGGGCACGAGGCCCTGGCGCTGGTGCCCGGCCTGAATCCGGACAAGCTCACCGGCGGACTCCTCAACTACGACGGCCAGCTCGTCGACGACGCCCGCCTGGTGGTCGCCCTCGCCCGCACCGCCGCCGGCTACGGCGCCCGCATCATCACCCGTGCGAAAGTCCTGACGCTGCAAGGCGATGGCGCCGAAGCCCAGGACACGCTCACCGGCACCACGTTCAGCGTCAGGGCCAGAGCGGTGATCAACGCGACGGGCGTCTGGGCGGGCACGCTCGCGCCGGTGCAGCTGCGCCCGTCCCGCGGCTCACACCTCGTCCTGGACGCGAAGTCCGTCGGCATCACGGGAACCGCGCTGACGATCCCGGTCCCCGGTGAACGCAACCGCTACGCACTCCTGCTGCCCCAGGCGAACGGCCGCGCGTACCTGGGCCTCACCGACGAGCCGGTCGACGAGATCCCGGACGTGCCGACGGTGCCGGAGTCCGATGTGGACTTCCTGCTCAAGACCGCTTCCCACGTCCTGCAACGGGAGCTCACGCGGGAAGACGTCATCGGCAGCTACGCCGGTCTGCGCCCGCTGCTCGAAGCCGAGGGCCAGACGGCGGACCTGTCCCGCCACCACGCCGTGCTCAAGGCCCAGAACGGCGTGATCACGATCGTGGGCGGCAAGCTCACGACCTACCGCAAGATGGCGGCGGACGCGGTCAACGCGACGAACCTGACGAAGATCCCGTGCCGCACCAAGGACATCCGCCTGGTCGACGACAAGCCGCACCCGACCACGCCGATCGCACCCGGCGTCACCGAGGCCGACGTCGTTCACGCGATCAAGCACGAAGGTGCGCTCGACATCGACGACATCCTCGACCGGCGCACCCGGATCGGCCTGGTGCCGGCTGATCGCGAGAAGGCGGCACCCGCGATCGCCGCACTCCTCGCCGCCGTGTGAAAGGGTGTCTGCAAGTACCGCCGACCTCGCGTTGGCAGTACTTGCAGACACCCTCAGCGCAAGGACTCAGCTCACTCGCCGATGACCGGCTTCGCGGCCTTGGGCGGGTCGACCAGGGCCTCGCCCTCGATCCGCACCTTCCGCTTGTGCTCGCTGTTGCCGCCCTGCTGACCACCGGCACCGGCGCCCATCGGAGCGCCACCCATCATGCCGCCGGCCGCACCACCGGGACCGCCACCGCTTGGACCGTGCGGAACGGCACCACCGGCAACACCACCACCGGCGCCACCAGCAGCCATGACACCGGCCGCGCCACCGAACTGCGTCGCCGCGGTGCCAGCGCCACCACCACCGGCCGGGCCGCCGAGGCCGGCCGGCATACCGCCACCGCCGCCACCCGTGCCGCCCATGCCCTTGGGGATGCCGCCGCCTCCACCACCACCGCCGCCACCGGCAGCCGCGGTCGCGGCGTGGTCAGTGGTGGTCGGGCGGTACCAGTCGGCGTTCGTCGTGGTCGGCGTGGCGCCGAACGACGGAGGCTTGGTCACGCCACCTGCCGTGGTCGTCGTGTCCGCCGGCTCCCAGTGACCGGGCACCCAGCGGCCGCCGGAACCGGAACCCGTTCCGGGCGGGGTGTAGCCGGGGCTGACCTGGCCGCCGGAACCGCCACCGGGAGCCCTGCCGCCCTGGTTGCCACCCTGCTGAGCGCCAGGAGGCGTGTAGATCGGGCGAACGGACGGACCCGCACCCGCGCCGGGGCCCTGGCCGTAGGGGCCCTCGTAGCCGGGCGAGCCACCGCCCTGCCAGCCCGGACGGACGTTGCTCAGGCCGTCCCCCGCGGTGTTCCTGCTGCCGGGACCCGAGCCGCCGGCACCGCTCGTGAACGTGCCGTTCGCGCCTTGATGGGCCCTGTCCTGCTGGTCGGCGCTGAGGCCGTCGAAGCCGCCGGAGGTCGGCCGGCTGACGCCACCGCCACCACCGCCGGCGCCCTTGTGCGCCAGCGCGGAGATCGCGTCGATGACCTGTTCGGCGACCTTGGCGATCTGCGAGACCTGCTTGATCAGGTTCATCAGCTTCTGCACGGAGCCGAGCAGCTTCTGCAGGAAGTCCGCCAGCTTCTTCGCGTAGTTGACCGCGGTGGTCACGATGTCCGCGATCGCGCCCGCGATGGCCGCGCCGAAGGTGAGGACCGATGCCGCCAGCCACTGGATGATCTTCATGACCATGTCGGCGACGGCCTGGCTGATCAGGTCCATGATCTGCTTGCGGACCGACGCGACGAGCTGGCCCGCACCCTCGACGGCCGCGGCGATGCCGTGGGTGGCCTTGGAGAGCGACTCGAGGCCGCCAGCGTGCTTCTGAGCGGCCGCGCGGTACCCGTCGGCGGCCCTGCCCTGCCATTCGCGGGTCTGCTGGACGCAGATGCGCTTGTACTCGGTCGCGATCTCCTGGACCTGCTGGCCGGCGGACCGGTAGGTCTGTGCCATCTTGGCGATGGACTCCGGGCTGCCCAGCAGCATGTCGAACGGCTCGCGCAGGAAGTCGACGTGCTGGATCGCCCAGCTGAAGCCGGCGGAGAGGAAGCCGCTCAGCGGGTTCGCGGACATGCCGACGATGCCCATCGCCGTGTTCGCGATGCCGAGGCCCCCGGCGACCCAGTCACCCCGCTCGATGGCGGAGTACGTGCTGGAGATGTTGTTGATCAGCTGCTGCGGGTCGGTGCCCTTGGCCTGCGTCGCTGGGGCGTTCATCCCCGGCCTCCCGTGAAGCCGAACATGTTGTCGAGGTCGACCTGCTCGTACTGCTCGACCGTCTCCTTGAGCCCGATCGCCATGTCCATCAGCGAGTTCGCCGCCTTCCCGAGCCCGTCCTGCCCGAGGCCGGCCTGCTGGAGCACGTACTGCGCCAGGAATCCGCAGAAGACGCCGAAGGCCTCGGTGGTGAGCGCGCCCGGATCGCACGTCTCGGTGGCCTTGCGCAACCGGTCGGTGAGCCGGTCCACGTTCGCGGCGTGGGTTCTCAGCTCATCGATGTCGATGTTGAAGTGCTGTTGCATCGCCTACCCCCTCCTGCTCCTGCACTCAGGCCATGACTTCGGGCGGGTTGGTGAAGTACTCGTCGTCGGGCCGCGTGTCCTTGCGCTCCAACTCCGACTTCGGTTCTTCCTCGTCGGTTCCGTCGCCCGCGTATCCGTTCGGCATCTGTGCCTTCACGAAGTCGAGCGCCGGGCTCTCGCCGACGAAGTCGCCCATGATCTGCACGACGCGGCCGGAGGCCTCACGCTGAGCCTTGGTGGAGGCGGCGAGCACCGCCGTGGCGATCTCGCTGGGGTCCATGCCGCGGGCCTCCGGCTTGATCTGCAGGTCGGTCAGCACGCCTGTCGCGTTGACCGTCACCGTGATCAGGCCGTCCGGCGAGCTGGCGCTTCCGCCCACACCACCGAGCTGGCCAACGGCCTGCTCGGCCTGCTGCTTCGCCTGCTCGATCTTGGCCCCGTACTGCTTGAGCCACTGATCGGGGTCAATGGGCTGCATGGTCACCCCCGTTGAGTGAATTGGTCGTTCGTTCGATTCGCCGTAGACGCCCGTATCGTTTCACTCGTTCCCTGCTCACCGATACTTTGAGTCCGATTACCGCCATCCGGGCTAACGAAGGGATGCACCGTGCCTGAGGGGGTGCTGGAGATCGACGCGATCTCCAAGCGCTACGGGGAGGTCGTCGCCCTGCGGGACATGTCTTTCGACGTGCACGCGGGCGAGCTCTTCGGGTTCGTCGGCAGCAACGGCGCCGGGAAGACCACGACCATGCGGATCGCGCTGGGCGTGCTCGCGGCCGACTCCGGCGAGGTGCGGTGGAACGGTAGAACCGTCGACCTCGACACCCGGCGCCGCATCGGCTACATGCCGGAGGAGCGCGGCCTCTACCCGCGGATGAGAGTGCTCGACCAGTTGGTCTACCTGGCCGAGCTGCACGGCATGAGCACCAACGAGGCCCACACCAGCGCGGAGAACTGGATCGCGCGTCTCGGCCTGCGCGACCGCCGCACGGACGAGGTGCAGCGCCTGAGCCTCGGCAACCAGCAGCGCGTGCAGCTCGCGGCCGCCCTGGTGCACGAGCCGGACGTCCTGGTGCTCGACGAGCCGTTCTCCGGCCTCGACCCGGTCGCGGTGGACGTGATGAGCCAGGTGCTGCGCGAGAAGGCTTCTTCCGGGGTGCCCGTCGTGTTCTCCAGCCACCAGCTCGACCTGGTGGAACGGCTGTGCGACCGGGTCGGCATCGTCAGCGCCGGGTCGATGGTCGCGAGCGGAACGGTCGACGAGCTCCGGTCCGGCGGGGAGTCGCGGCTGGTCGTCGAGTCGCCAACAACCGACTGGGCTGCCACGCTGGACGGTGTGCGGGTGATCGAGAAGAACGGGACGCGCTGCGTGCTGGAGCTCGCTTCGGGCGTCGACGACCAGTCCGTACTGCATGCCGCTCTCGCCGCGGGCCCGGTGTACGAGTTCTCACGTCAGCGCCCGACGCTGACGGAGCTGTTCCGCAACGTGGTGACCACCGAGGCGAGGAGCACATGACGTCGGCCCGAGCGGTCTCGTTGGTGGCACGGCGCGAGTTCGTCACGAAGGTGCGCACCCGCTCGTTCCTGATCGGCACCGCGGTGATCATCGCCGTGCTCGCCGGGTACGTCGTGCTGCAGTCGGTGCTCTTCGACGACCAGCAGCGCAGCGTCGTCGGTCTCTCCGGCCAGGCGACGCAGCTCGCGGATCCGTTGCGGGAGAAGGCGAAGTCGTTCGGCATCGAGGTCGAGACGCAGGACGTCACGACCGTGGACAGCGCCGAGCAGCAGGTCCGCGACGGCTCGCTGGACGCTCTGGTGACGGGCGCGCCACCGGCGTTGAAGATGATCGTCAAGGGCTCCGGCGACGAGGTGCTGACGACGGTGCTGAACGACGTGCTGCGCCAGCAGGTGCTCGTCGCCCAGCTCGCCGAGGCGGGCATCACCCCGCAGCAGGTCGCGCAGAACCTGGCGAACGTCAACGTCGACGTCACCGCGCTGGAACCCGTTGACCCGCAACGAGGTCAGCGCCTCGCGATCGGCCTGATCGTGGCCGCGCTGCTGTACTACTCGCTGCTGGTCTACGGCACGATGGTCGCGCAGGGCGTGGTCGAGGAGAAGTCCAGCCGGGTCGTCGAGATCCTGCTCGCGACCGTGCGGCCGTGGCAGTTGTTGCTGGGCAAGGTGATCGGGCTCGGCGCGGTCGGCCTGCTGCAGCTGCTGGTGATCTCCATGGTCGGGCTGGGGCTGTCGTCGGCGTTCGACGTGATCGACGTGGGTGCTCTCGGCGCGACGGCGCTGTTGACCGGCGTCCTGTGGTACCTGCTCGGCTTCTTCTTGTACGCCACGGTGTTCGCGGCCGCCGCGTCGCTGGTGTCGCGGCAGGAGGAGCTGCAGTCGGTGCTGACGCCCATCAGCATGACGATCATCGTGGCGTTCGTGGTGGGCATCAACCTGATGATCGGCAGCCCGTCCGGCACGACGGTCACCGTCCTGTCACTGCTGCCGCCGTTCGCCCCGATCCTGATGCCGGGCCGGATGGCGATGGGCGTGGCGACGACGTGGCAGGTGCTGCTGGCGATCGCGCTCGCGCTGGCGGCCATCGCGGCGATCACGTGGCTGGGCGGCAAGGTCTACGCGAACGCCGTGCTGCGGACCGGAGCTCGCGTGAAGCTCCGCGAGGCCCTCAAGATCTGACGGCCTGGTAGCGGTCGAGCGCCACCTGACGTTCGACCGCGTGGTCGACGACCGGTTCCAGCGTGTGCGGGTCCAGGGCGCCCTGATCAGTCCAGAGTGGACGTATCGGTGTCCGCGGGCTTGCGCCAGCCGTGGTCCAGTCAGGCGTTGCGGAACGGCGTGAAGACCTTGAACGGGGTGCCGTCCGCTTTGCGAACACGGCCCGGCGTGACGGCGCGGGGCGAGCCGGTGCGGACGAGTTCGATGTCCCCCAACGCCTCCTCGACAGCCTCATCGCGTTCGCCCCGTACGGCGCGCAGTCAGCGGTGACGTGGACGCTCTCCGACCCGATTTCCTTCGCGCTGCGCGGAACGATCTTCACCGGGTCGCCGTGCACGACCATCAGCCGGCCGCCCAGCTCGTCGTTCAATGCGCAGGCAGCGGTGCAGGAAAACGATTCGCGGCTGTCCGGAAGCTTTCAGCAACCTGTCGTCGAGAACGAACAATGCGAGCGCGCGAGGGAACCTTTCCGCAGCCGCGAGAATGGCTGGATGATCGGATGTCCGCAAAATCTCGGCAGAACCAGACGAGCGAGGCCGGAACTCACCACTCGACGCTAAAACGAACGGGGCGCGCCTGCATGACAGGCGCCCTGCACGGATGAAGCGCTGACTTCGAGGAGGATCAGCCGCACCATCTCACGGAGGCGGCTGAAGTAGTGGGCAGCGTACGGCCGATACCGGTCCGAGGCCGGATCAGCGAAGACCGGCACCACCCGGTGCAGTTCGTCGAGGAAGAGTGCGAGGTACACGATCATGTCCTCGTCAGCCTCACCATCGCGTTCGAGCCAGGCTTTGATCCAGCTCGTCGCACCTCCGTCGAGCAGGGTCATGACCACGCCCGCGACCTCGGCGCCGGCGGTCAACCCTCGCGGGTACCGCATCTTGTCGTGCTGCTCGTACAAACGAGCCACCTCAGCCCGCACGTCCGTCACGCACCACCCCAGAACACGCGAAAGGCGCGCCGCCCGTGGCGACGCGCCTTCAGCTTACGACCAGAATCAGCCCGCAATCAGCGGTTTTCCATCGCCACGAAGTCACGCTCGGTCGGGCCGGTGTAGATCTGCCGCGGACGACCGATCTTGGTGGCCGGGTCGTTGATCATCTCGCGCCAGTGCGCGATCCAGCCGGGGAGACGGCCGAGCGCGAACAGCACGGTGAAGAACTTCGTCGGGAAGCCCATCGCCCGGTAGATCAGACCCGTGTAGAAGTCCACGTTCGGGTAGAGCTTGCGGGAGATGAAGTACTCGTCGCTCAGAGCGGCCTCTTCCAGCTGCTTCGCGATGTCGAGCAGCTGGTCGTCGGCGCCGAGCTTGTTGAGGATCTCATCGGCCGTCTTCTTGATGATCGCGGCACGCGGGTCGTAGTTCTTGTAGACCCGGTGGCCGAAGCCCATCAGGCGGACGCCGTCCTCCTTGTTCTTGACCTTGTTGACGAACGACTTCACGTCGCCGCCGTCGGCCTTGATCTTCTCGAGCATCTCGAGCACCGCGCTGTTCGCGCCGCCGTGCAGCGGGCCGAACAGGGCGTTGATGCCCGCGGAGATGGACGCGAAGAGGTTCGCCTCGGACGAGCCGACCAGGCGCACGGTCGACGTGGAGCAGTTCTGCTCGTGGTCGGCGTGCAGGATGAACAGCAGGTCCAGAGCGCGGACCAGGTCCGGGTCGAGGTCGTAGGCCTCAGCCGGGAAGCCGAAGGTCATCCGCAGGAAGTTCTCCACCAGGCCAAGGGAGTTGTCCGGGTAGAGGAACGGCTGGCCGACCGACTTCTTGTACGCGTAGGCCGCGATGGTCGGCAGCTTGGCGAGCAGGCGGATCGTGGAGATCTCCACCTGGTTCGCGTCGAACGGCGACAGCGAGTCCTGGTAGAAGGTCGACAGGGCCGACACCGCGGAGGACAGCACCGGCATCGGGTGCGCGTCACGCGGGAAGCCGTCGAAGAAGCGCTTGAGGTCCTCGTGCAGCAGGGTGTGCCTGCTGATCTTCTGCGAGAAGTCCTCGAGCTGGGCGGCAGTGGGCAGCTCGCCGTAGATGAGCAGGTAGCTGACCTCGATGAAGTTCGAACGCTGGGCCAGCTGCTCGATCGGGTACCCGCGGTAACGCAGGATGCCCGCGTCACCGTCGATGTAGGTGATCTCGGAGGAGCAGGAGGCCGTGTTGACGAAGCCGGTGTCCAGGGTTACCAGACCGGTCGTCGACAGCAGTTTGCCGAGTTCGATGCCGGACGCGCCTTCGGTCGCCGGCACCACCTTCATCTCGAGCTCTCCGCCCCCGTGGCGCAGCGCGACGGTCTGGGTGTCGTTCGGCGCAGTCGTCGCGTCGGGCATTCAAGTCCCTCTCAACGCTCGGACGGGGTGGTGGCAGGTCGCACGGCCTGCCGTCGTCTCGGACCACCCCGTTGGGATCTGAGTCTTCTAAGTTCACTCACGCTAGTCGGCGGAAGGCCCGCCTCGCAGCAGCGGTGTGAACCGATTCTGTGAGATGGGACCGGCATCACATCCGTAATGCCAGTTTCTAGCGCGGCTCCTTCACGGTAGTCCGTTCCCCGGTTTTATCCAGCCAACGCAGCGGTGAGTTCGCTCGCAAAGGGCGGTTCGGCGCCCGCGCGGGAACATGTGATCGCGGCGGCTGCACCCGCGTAGGTCAATGCGGCGGTCCATTCATCGTCACCGAGTGCACGCACCTTCTCCGCGCTCAACGCGTTGTGGTCGTGCAGCCACGCGAGCAGGGAACCCTGCACGGTGTCACCGGCACCGATCGTGTCGACCACGTCGACCTTCACGGGCGGCACGTCGACCTGTCCCGTGGCGGTGATCACGGAGAGACCGTCACCACCCTTGGTGAGCACGACCGCCGCCGGTCCCTGTGAAATCCACGTCCTTGCGATCTCGATCACGTCGCCCTCTTCCGCGAGCCACCGGGCGTCCTCGACGGAGACCTTCAGCAGACCGACGTCGGGCAGCCACGAGCGGAACCGCGCCCGGTAGGCGCCCGGATCGTCGATGAGCCCCGCCCGGATGTTGGGGTCGAGCGCGGTGAGCAAGCGCTTGCTCTCGCGCCTGAGCACTTGCTCGTAGGTGGACGCGCCGGGCTCCAGGACGAGCGACAGCGTGCCGAACGAGACGGCCTTGGCCTCGGCGGGCAGCGGACCGGGGTCCTGCACGAGCCGGTCGGCGGTGCCCTCGACGTAGAACGAGTAGCGCGCGGAACCGTCCTCGGCGAGCCCGACGACGGCGAGCGTGGTGTTCTCCGGCCCGCGCTGGACCAGATCCGTCCGCACGTTGGACGCGTGCAGCCGCTTGATCAGCTGCTCACCGAAGTGGTCGTCCGACACCCGCGACAGGAAGCTCGTCGGCACGTCCAGCCGCCCGAGTGCGACGGCGACGTTGTACGGCCCGCCACCCAGCTTCGGCGCGAGCGGGGCGAGCTCGTCGTCCCCCACCGGCACCATGTCGACCAGTGCCTCACCAGCAACCACGATCACTTCTGGCTCCGTTCTCTCTGGAGCCCATCCAACAACAGTTCACCCAGCGCGGTGAACGCCTCGGCGTCCGAAACACCTGCCCGTTTCGTGAGGACACCCGTCTGGATGCTCTCGATGAGCAACCCGGCCATCTCGGCGAACAGCGTGGCGTGGACCTCGCGGAAGACGTGCGTCTGCACGCCGTCTTGGATGAACGCCTTGATGCGCTCGGCCGCAGCGCGCGCGTTGCGCTCATAGGTGGCGCGGGTGGGCGGGAAAGCGGACACGTCGGCGATGAACGCCGCCGAGGCCTTGTTGAGCTCCTCGGCAGCGCCCGCGAGGTAGCTGCCGATGCGTTTGCGCACGTCGTCGAGGCCCGCGATGCGCCTTTCGATGCGCTCGGCGGCACCCTTGAAGTAGCGGCCGACCACCCGCACGGCGAGCTGTTCCTTGCTGCCCGCGAGCGCGTACAGCGTCGATTTGGAGCAGCGCAGCCTGCCCGCGATGTCATCCAGTGTCAGATGACCGAACCCCTCGTTCAGAAAGAGGGTCTCCAACCGGGTGAGCAGCTCGGCCTGCCGCTGCGTGAGAGCCCGTGTCATGTGACGACCCTGCCACATTGACTGGCAGCTGTACTGCGGTACGTCCTACAGTACTGCTATCAGTACACACCGGAGGTCGACGATGCCCGCCGAGCGGCTGCTCCCCACCCAAGAGGCCGAGGACCTGATCGCGCTGGTCAGGGAGATCGCGCGGGACGAGCTGAAGCCACACGCCGCGGACGCCGAGGAGAACGAGAAGTTCCCCCGCGAGGCGTTCCGCCTGTTGGGCAGGGCCGGCCTGCTGGGTCTGCCGTACCGCGAGGAGTTCGGCGGCGGCGAGCAGCCCTACGAGGTGTACCTGCAGGCGCTCGAAGAGGTCGCCTCCGCGTGGATGACGGTCGCCGTGGGCCTCTCCGTGCACGTCATGTCGTGCTACGGCCTCGCCACCTTCGGCACCCGCGAACAGCAGGACCGCTGGCTCCCCGAGATGCTCGAGGGCGAGCTGCTCGGCGGCTACGCCCTGTCCGAGGTCCAGGCGGGCTCCGACCCGGCCGCCATGTCGACCCGCGCCGTCCGCAAGGGCTCCGAGTACGTCGTGAACGGCACCAAGGCGTGGATCACCCACGCCGGCGCCGCCGACTTCTACACCCTCATGGCCCGCACGTCCCCGGACGGCGGCCGCGGCATCTCCTGCTTCCTCGCACCGGGTCACGCACCTGGCCTGGAGGCGGCTCCCGCGGAACGCAAGATGGGCCTCACCGGCTCGATCACCGCGCAGCTGTCGTTCGACGACGTCCGCTTCGGCACCGACCGCCTGATCGGCAACGAGGGCGACGGCCTGAAGATCGCACTGTCCGCTTTGGACTCCGGCCGCCTCGGCATCGCCGCCTGCGCCGTCGGACTGGCCCAGGCCGCACTGGACGAGGCCGTGGCGTACGCCAAGACGCGCACCCAGTTCGGCCGTCCGATCATCGAGTTCCAGGGCCTCGAGTTCATGCTCGCCGACATGGCCGCCGCGGTCGAGTCGGCGCGTGCCACGTACATCTCGGCGGCTCGCCGTCGCGACCGCGGCCTGCCGTTCCGCCAGCAGGCGTCGATCGCCAAGCTCGTCGCCACCGATGCGGCGATGAAGGTGACGACCGACGCCGTGCAGGTGCTGGGCGGCGCGGGTTACACCCGCGACTTCCCGGTCGAGCGCTACATGCGCGAGGCCAAGGTCCTGCAGATCTTCGAGGGCACCAACCAGATCCAGCGCCTCGTGATCGGCCGCGGGCTCCGCTAGTGGTGTAGCCCGGAACGTTGCCGGGGAATTCGCGGTCAGACGGGTGCATCGTGGTGCCCTGCTGAGCGTGAATCACCTCGCCAACGTTCCGGGACGCGCCGCTAGCTCTCGCGGTAGAAGGGGTCGGCCACGACCCCTTCACCCTTGGCTTCGTTCCACGTGTAGACCTCGCGCCCTTGCACGTACACGTGCAGGGCCCGGCTCATCACGTCCAACGGGTCCCCGGACCAGATCACCACGTCGCCGTCGAGCCCGGGCTTCAACGCGCCGACGCGATCCTGCAACCCCATGATCCGCGCCGGGTTGACCGTGATCGACTTCAGCGCCACCTCGCTGTCGAGCCCCTCCTTGACCGCGAGGGTGGCCTGGTGCACGAGGAAGTGGATCGGCACCACGGGGTGGTCGGTGGTGATCGCCAGCTCGACCCCGGCGCGGGCGAGGATGCCGGGGTTGCGCAGCCCGCGGTTGCGCAGCTCCACTTTGGACCGTGAGGTGAACAGCGGCCCGATGATCACCGGGATCTGCTTCTCCGCGATGAGGTCCGCGATCAGGTGGCCTTCCGTGCCGTGGTTGAGGATCAGCTTGTAGCCGAACTCCTCCGACAGCCTGATGGCCGTGGCGATGTCATCCGCCCGGTGCGCGTGCTGGCACCACGGCAGCTCGCCCTGGAGCACCTTCCCGAGGATCTCCTGGGTGTTGTTGCGCTCGAAGGCTTTGCCGTCCTTCTCCGCTTCCGCCTTCTTGGCGAGGTAGTCCTGCGCCTTGGTGAGCTCGTCCCGGATGACCGCCGCAACCCCTTGGCGCGTCGACGGAAGCTTGCCCTTGTCCCCGTAGACCCGCTTCGGGTTCTCCCCCAGCGCGCTCTTCACGCTGACCGGCTCCTTGAGGAGCATCTCGTCGACGGTCCGCCCCCAGCACTTCACGGCCACCGTCTGCCCGCCGATCGGGTTGCCCGACCCCGGCTTGATCACCGCGGTGGTAACCCCGCCGCTCAGCGCGTCGGCAAAGCCCAGGTCAGCAGGGTTGATCGCGTCGAGCGCGCGCATGCGGGCGCCGACGGGATGCGTCATCTCGTTGGTGTCCTGGCCGGCCCAGCCCTCGGCCTCCTCGTGGACACCGATGTGGCCGTGCGCCTCGACGAAGCCGGGCAGCACCCAGGCCCCGTCGGCGTCGGCGACCTCAACCCCGTCCGGGATGTCGACGTCGGCACCAACCGCGACGATCTTCCCGTCCTGGATCAGGACAGTGCCGCCTTCGACGGGTTCGCCGTCGACGGGCACGACGTAGCCCCCGGTGATCGCGATGTTCATGGTTAGCAACGCTAACGGTTGTGCCCGCGTTTCGCTACGAGAGCGGCTTGATCCCCCACCGAGCACCCCAGGTTTCCCCAGGAGCCACCCAGATCAGGTCCACGCCGGAGTTCAGCGCGTCCGGCGGGCAGGTCATCGGCTCGATGGCCACGGCGCGCCCGCGCTGCGGGTAGGAGTCCGGCGTGTACACCTGCACCCACCGGAAGTCCGGGTCGGCCCACACCTCGACGCCACCGCTCTCCGCGACCAGGGAGTGGTGCACCAGCCCGTCCCGCGACGGCTCACACCCGCCGAACGGCGTGTCCAGCCGAACGCCGTTCAGCTCCCGCCCCTCGCGGAAGTCGAACTCGGTGCCCTCCACCGGCACGGCCGCCCCCGAGGGCACCATCCGGTCGGTGTCCAGCGGCAGCACGGTCGTGGCCGCCAGCGTCAGCGTGCACGAGTCGGTGGCGGCGTTGCCGGCACGCGGGTACGGATGCGTTCCCACCCCGAACGGCGTCGCCAGATCCCCGACGTTCTTCACCCCGTGCGTCACCGTCAGCCCGTTGTCGTCCAACGCGTACGACACGGTGACCCGCAAAGCCGCAGGCCATCCGGGCTGAGGCTCGATCAGGGTCTGCAACGACACCAACGACCCGGTGTGCTCCAGCACCGACCAGGGCCGCCGCCGGACCAGCCCGTGGATCGCGTTCCCCCGCGCCGGCTCCGTGACTTCGAGCTGCTGAACGACCCCGTCGAGCACCCAGGACGCCCCTGCGGTCCGGTTCGGCCACGGCACCAGCACGGCACCCGCGCTCATCGGCGGTTTCTCGTCGGGCCCGAATGTCTCCACATACGGAACGCCGTCCACCTCGAACGACCGCAGACCCGCGCCTACAGTCGTGATCACGGCGGTGGCACCCTCGTACGAGATCCCCAACATGAGGCTGAAGCCTACGGGGCCAGCGGAAGGACTTGCCGATGAAGGTTCATCACCTCAACTGCGGCACCATGCGGCCACCCCTGGTCGCGGGCGGCATCGTGGCGCACTGCCTGCTGATCGAGACCGACGAGGGTCTCGTGCTGGTCGACACCGGCTTCGGCACGAACGAGGTGACCAACCCGAAAGCCACGCTCGACGGTCTGAGCCGCACACTGCTCAAGCCGTTGCTCGACATCAACGAGACGGCGATCTTCCAGGTCGAGAAGCGCGGGTACGGCGCGGAGGACGTCCGGCACATCCTGCTCACCCACCTCGACCTGGACCACGCCGGCGGCCTGCGCGACTTCCCGAACGCCACGGTCCACGTGCTGGACACCGAGCTGGAGGCCGCGACCAACCCCAGGAACGCCAAGGAACGGGCGCGGTACCCGAAGCTCCAGCGCGAGGGCGTCACCTTCGAGACGCACAAGGCAGAGGGCGAGGACTGGTTCGGGTTCGAGGCCGTCAAGAACATCCCCGGCCTGCCGGAGGACATCCTCATGGTGCCGCTGATCGGACACACCCGCGGGCACACCGGCATCGCGGTGAAGAGCGACGACGGCTGGCTGCTGCACGCCGGTGACGCGTACTTCTACCGCGGCGAGGTCGAGACGCCGCCGAGCAACATCTTCGCGCTCAAGCTCACCGCCAAGCAGACCGAGACGATCCGCGAGCAGCGTCTGTCCAATGTGGAGCGACTCAGGGAGCTCAAGGCCAACGACGAGATCGAGGTGTTCTGCGCCCACGACCCGGTCGAGCTGGCCAGGCTGGCATGACGTTCATCCGCCAGATCCGCCTCGACGAGCAGCATGACACGCACCGGTACCCGTTCACGCTGCCGGTCGTGCGGCACCTGGTCGAGAACCCGATCGAGCTGACGAGGCCCGTCACGTTCCTGGTCGGCGACAACGGTGCGGGCAAGTCGACGCTCGTCGAGGCGATCGCGGTGGCGGCGGGGTTCAACGCGGAGGGCGGCTCGCAGTCGTTCCGCTTCGCGACCAGGGCGACCGAGTCGTCACTGGGCGACTTCCTGACCCTGAGCTGGGGCACCAGGAAACCCCGCACGGGCTACTTCCTGCGCGCCGAGTCGTTCTACAACGTCGCCACCGAGATCGAGCGGATCGGTGAGGGGATTCTGGCTTCGTACGGCGGGAAGTCGTTGCACGAGCGGTCGCACGGCGAGAGCTTCATGGACCTGATGACGCACCGGTTCGGCGGGCGCGGGCTCTACGTGCTGGACGAGCCGGAGGCCGCGCTGTCCGTCAAGGGCTGCCTGACCGTGTTGCGACGGATGCACGAGCTCGTCGAAGAGGGCTCGCAGTTCATCATCGCCACGCACTCGCCGATCCTGCTCGCGGCACCCGGCGCCACGATCCTGGAGATCACGGACGGCGTCATCGACGAGGTCTCCTACGACACGGCGGAACCGGTCGCGCTCACCCGCAACTTCCTGGGTGAGCCCGACCGGTTCCTGAGGTACCTGCTGGACTGAGAAGGCCCTACTTCGTCAGGTTCTCCGGGTGAATCTCGTGCTTTCCGGTCAGCACGCGGTTGATCACCCACAGCACCAGACCGGCGAGCAGCAGCCAGCCCGCGATCACGTAGTCGTCCCACGGGCGGCCGGACAGCACCGGCATCGCGAGGTACGCGCAGGTGATCGCGCCGAGCACCGGAGCCCACGTCGGGGCGCGGAAGTGCTTGTGCTCGGACTTCTCCCGGCGCAGCACGAGACACGCGACGTTGACGATGGTGAAGACGATCAGCAGCAGCAACGACGTCGTGCCGCCGAGCTTGCCGATGTCCGCGGTGGACACCAGGATCACCGCGACGCCGGTCGTGAAGACGATCGAGATCCACGGCGTGCGGCGGAACGGGTGCACGGTGCCGAAGAACCTCGGGATGATCCGCTCGTTCGCCATGCCGTACAGCAACCGGCTGGCCATCAGCATGTTGATCAGCGCCGAGTTGATGACGGCCAGCAGGCCGATCAACGCGAAGACCCACAGCGGGAAGCCGGGCGCGCCGACGGTGACGACCCGCAGCAACGCGCTGCTGCCCGCCTTGGCCAGCTCGTCGGCCGGGATCAGCAACGACGACGTGATCGCCACCAGCACGTAGATCGTCGCCGCGATGCCCATGCCCCAGAGCATCGCCTTCGGGAAGATGCGCACCGGGTCACGGCACTCCTCCGCCATGTTCACCGAGTCCTCGAAGCCGACCATCGCGAAGAACGCGAGTGCCGTCGCCGAGGTGATCGCGAGCATCACGGTGCTGCCTTCTGGAACGTCGATCTGGGTGAGCCTGCCGGGTTCACCGTCGCCGACCGCGATCGCGTACGCGCCGATCAAGATGATGATCACCAGGCCGGACAGCTCGATGCAGGTGAGCACGACGTTGGTCTTGACCGACTCGGACACGCCGCGGAAGTTGATCACCGCCAGAGCCGAGATGAAGATGATCGCGATGCCGGTGATCACCAGCGACTCCGGCCGGATCGCGACGTCGAAGAACTCGATGAGCAGCTGCCGCAGATAGGTGCGGCCGAAGGCGAGTGCCGCCGAGGACGCCGACGTGATGCCGGAACACATCACCGCGAACGCGACCATGAACGTCAAGAAGTGGATCTTGAACGCTTTGTTGGTGTAGAGGGCCGCACCGGCGGCTCTGGGGTACTTCCCGACGAGCTCGAGGTAGCTGAACGCGGTCAGGAACGCCACCACGAACGCGAGCAGGAAGGGCAGCCAGAGCGCGCCGCCGATCTTGCCGGCGACGTTGCCCGTGAGCGCGTAGATGCCGGTACCGAGGATGTCGCCGACGACGAAGAACAACAGGAGCTTCGGGCCGATCGCCCGTTTCAGTTCCGGTTGCTCCGTTTGTGGAGTCGCTTCAGCCATGCCCCGAGATTGTGCCCGTTTGGCCTGGACACCAGCGTGAACGGGCGTCTACCTCACCCATATGGTGTAACAATGAAACGCACGGCAACTCTGCTCGTCGCCGCCATCGCGCTGACCGCCTGCACCTCGGAACCACCTCCGGCCGGATCGGTCCAACACCCCGATGTGAAGAGCCTCGTCGCCGCGGTCTCCAAGGCGGCCAATGAGAAGAAGACCTACCGTTTCACCATCGCGCCACCGACCACGGGCGGTGTCACGGCCCCGGCGAACGGCGCGGTCCGCCTCGGTGACGTCCCCGGCATCGACGCGACCACCAAGCGTCCTGTCCAGACCGGAGGCGCGGAGCAGGAACTGCGGTTCGTCTCGACCACAAAGGACACGGCGTTCGTGAAACTGCCTCAGGTGTTCGGTCTGCCGCAGGACAAGCCGTGGGTGAAGCTCGACCGCAAGGACACCGACGACTTCACCAACACCATGCTCGGCTTCCACGACGTGATCTACCAGCAGGCCGTCTTCACGACGTACCACCTGCCGGTGATCGGCGCGGGTGGCGAGCTGAAGCTGACCGCGCAGACCGGCGACCGCACCCGCTACTCGATCGCCGTCGACTACCGGAAGGCCTACGACACCCTCACCGACGAGAACCTGCGCAACGAGGTCAAGCTCGCTCTCGACCAGGGCGTCACGGGCTCGGTCGGCGAGGTCGAGCTGGACGGCGGCGGCCTGCCGATCCGCATCAAGTTCTCCACCCAGTTCCAGAACGCGCTGATCGTCGACGAGGCGCGCTTCACCGACTGGGGCACCGAAGTGCAGATCGCCGAGCCCGCCGCGAACGAGATCAGCCGGCGGAACTGAGGCGGTAGCGCCAGATCGCCGGCAGCAACACCACGGCGAGCACCGTCGCCACGATCACCAGAACCCCACCCGCGGTCACCGCCGCCGCCGTGCCGAACGCGGCACCACCCGTGCCGTGCAACAGGTCCGCGATGCGCGGCCCACCCGCCACGACGACGATGAAGACCCCTTGCATCCGCCCGCGCATCTCGTCCGTCGCGGCCGACTGCAGGATCGCGCCGCGGAACGCCATCGACACCATGTCCGCGGCTCCGGCCAGCGCCAGGAACGCCGCGGCGACCCACAGCGACCCCGCCAGCCCGAAGCCCATGATCGCGACACCCCAGGCGACCACGGCCAGCGCCACCGCGACCCCGTGCCTGCTGACCTTCGAGACCCACCCGGACGTGAGCCCGCACAGCACCGCGCCGACCGGAATCGCCGCGAACAGCACGCCCAGCGCGAACCCGCCGCCGGGCGGGTCACCGAATGTGTGCTGGGCCATCTCCGGGAACAGCGCCCGCGGCATGCCGAACACCATGGCGATGATGTCCAGCAACATGCTCGCCAGCAGCACCTTCTGCGCCCACAGGTAGACGAACCCGTCGAGCACGTCCCTGAGCCCCGCACGCCGCACGGTCCCGTTCAACGGCGGCATCGGCGGCAACATCCAGACCGCGTAGACCGTGGCCACGAGCGCGATCGCGTCCACCAGGTACAACGTGGACAACCCGACAACGGGCATCAACGCCCCCGCGAGCAACGGCCCGAGCACCGCGCCGAACTGCATGACCGTCGACCCCAGCGCACCCGCGGACGGCAACAGCTCAGCCGGCACCAGCCGCGCGATCGACGCCTGCCGCGCCGGCGCGTTGGCCGCGAAGAACACCTGCTGCAGCCCGAGCAACGCGATCACGAGCCACACCGAACCGACGTTCAGCGCCGCCTGCGCCCACAGCAGCACCGACGACACGGCGATGCCGGTGTTGGTGACGAGCAGCAGCTTGCGCCGGTCGACCGTGTCCGCGATCGCTCCGCCCCACAGTCCGAAGACCAGCAGCGGAACCAGCGCGACACCGGCGGCGACCCCCACCCACGCGGACGACCCGGTGAGGTCGTAGACCTGCTTGGGCACGGCGACGGCGGTGAGCTGGGAGCCCACCGCCGTGACGATCGTGGACAGCCACAACCGGCGATAAGCGACGATCTTCAACGGCCGGGTGTCGATCACGAACGTCGAGCGCGCACTTCTCCCCAGGGTGGCCACTTCGTTAGCTTATGACAACTAACAGGTCCTTTACGTAAACGTGTCGCCAACACCACTTCAGAGACGGACGGGGTACACCGGCTCCGGCACCTTCGGGCTGATCCGCCCCTCGACGAAGATCCCGTGCCAGATCATGAAGCACAGCACCGACCACAGCTGCCGGCTGCGGTCGAACTGCTCCGACTTGTGCTCGTCGAGCAACGCGTACACCGCGTTCTTGTCCAGCAGGTGCCCGGTCTGCGAGTCGGCGATGACCCCGCGCGCCCAGTCGTACATCTCAGCCCGCAACCAGTGCCGGATCGGCACGGGGAAGCCCAGCTTGGGCCGGTTGAGCACGTGCGGCGGAATGATCTTCGACAACGCCTTCCGCAGCGCGTACTTGGTGGTCCCCTCGGTGAGCTTCTGGTCGAGCGGCACCTCGGCCGCGACCTTGAAGACCTCCGGGTCCAGGAACGGCACCCGCAGCTCGATCGAGTTGGCCATGGTCACCTTGTCGGCCTTGACCAGGATGTCCCCGCGCAGCCAGGTGAAGAGGTCGATGTGCTGCATCCGCGCGACCGGGTCCCAGCCCTCGGACTCCCGGTACCAGGGCGCCGTGACGTCCTGGAAACCGATCCCCTCGACGTAGCCGGGGAACACCGCCCGCACCTGGTCGTCGCTGAAGTTGCGAGCGTTGCCGTAGTACCGCTCCTCGAGCCTGAGCGCCCCGCGCCGCAGCAGGTCCTTGCCCCGCACCCCTTCGGGAATGCTCTTGGACACGGCCCCCATCAGTTTGCGCACGCTGCCGGGCACCTTCTCGAACGGCGACAACGACAACGGCTCGTGGTAGATCACGTACCCGCCGAAGAGCTCGTCCGCGCCCTCACCGGACAGCACGGCCTTGACGTACTTGCGCGCCTCACGAGCGATGAACCACAACGGCACCAACGCCGGGTCCGCCACCGGGTCGTCGAGGTACCAGATGATCAGCGGCAGCTCTTCCATCATCTCGTCCGGCGACACCGTCCTCACGACGTGCCGCACCCCGATCGCCGCCGCGGTCTCCGCGGCGACGTCCACCTCTGAGTACCCCTGCCGGTCGAACCCGCTGGTGAACGCGATGAGGTTCGGGTTGTGCTGCTTGGCCAGCGTCGCCGTGGCCGTCGAGTCGATGCCACCCGACAGGAACGCCCCGACCGTGACGTCCGGGTCCGAGATCATGTGCTTGGCCACCGAGTCGCGCATGACGTCGGCGATCCGCTCGTGCAACGCCTCGGCCTCAGCGTCGCTGTTGACCGGCCGCGGCGAGAACACCGGCTTGAAGTACCGGTTGAACAGCACCTGCCCACCCGGCGTGAGCCTGAACGACGTCCCGGACTCCACCCGCCGGATCGCCTTGTGCAGCGACTCGGGCTCCGGCACGTACTGCAACACCAGGTAGTGCTGCAGCGCCGTCCGGTCGAGCTCCTGGCTGATCCCGAGCACCCCGGTCAGCTGCAGCAAACTCTTCTTCTCCGAGGAGAACGCCACCCCGCCAGGCCCTGCCGCCCAGAACAACGGCTTGATGCCGAACGGATCCCGCGCCCCGAAGACCACCCGCTCCTGCGCGTCCCAGATCATGAAGGCGAACATCCCGCGAAGCCGCTTGACCCAGTCAGCCCCGTGGTAGTGGTACCCGGCGACGATCGACTCGCCGTCACCCTGCGTCTTGAACTGCGCCCCGAACTCCCGCGCCAGCTGAGCCCGCAGCTCCAGGTAGTTGTAGATCTCCCCGTTGAAGTTCAACGTGTAGCGGGTCGGGTTCTCCGGCGGCCCCCAGACCAGCGGCTGGTGGGAGTGGTCCAGGTCGATGAACCCGAGCCGGTTGAACCCGTAGACGACCTCGGCGTCAGCCCAGGTGTCCTGCTCGTCGGGCCCGCGGTGCCGCTGGCAACGCAGCGCCGCAGCAACCGAGCCGCGCGCGGAGGCCGCAGCGGCCTCGGTGGAACAGATGAGTCCGAGCACTCCGCACACGTGAAATCGCACCTCGTAGCTAGCTGTGTCCGAAAACCCAGTATGCCCGTGCCGAATTCGGGCACTGAGACACCCTGAGGACGCACGAGGCCCGAGCGGGGTTGAGCTAACCGCGCGAAGCGAGCTGACCCACCACGAACCAGCGGCCCTCGAACACAGCAAAAGGGCGCCTCCCGCCCACAGGAGACGCCCCTCGCGCAAAAGCCTCGACTACCTAGGGAGCAACCCGCTCAACCTGCCACCCGTCCCGCCCCAGCCGGAACCGCAGCCGGTCGTGCATCCGATCCCGCCGCCCCTGCCAGAACTCGACCTCCTCAGGCCGGATCCGCCACCCACCCCAGTGCGGCGGCACAGGAATCTTCTCCGTGTCCGCGAACTGCCGCTCGATCTTGTGCAGCGCCGAATCCAAAGTGGATCGCCCAGCTACTACTCGAGACTGCGGCGACGCCCAGGCCCCGATCTGCGACCCACGAGGCCGCGAGTTCCAGTACTCGGCGGTCTCCACGGGCCCGACCTTCTCCACGACCCCGCGCACGTGCGCCTGCCGCTGCATCGCGAACCACGGGAAGGTCGCCGACGCGTACCGCGTGGCCATCAGGTCGTGCGACTTGTTCGACGTGTAGTTGGTGAAGAACACGAGCCCGCGCTCATCGAGCCCCTTGGCGAGCACCGTCCGCGACGACGGCCGCCCCTTCACATCGGTGGTCGCGAGCACCATCGCGTTCGGCTCCGGGAGCCCCGCGCGGGTGGCTTCGTCGAGCCACAGCTGAAGTTGTTCGTTCCAGGTGGCGGAAAGCTCCGACTCGCTCAGCGAGCCCTGCTCGTACGACACGCGCATCGCCGGTAGCGCGATGTTCGTGATCTCCGTCATCGGCGAACCTCCAAGCAGCGGCAGAACTCGTGGTCCCTGGCCCCGCGACCATACGCACGGCGAACGAATCCCGAAACCGCCTGCGCGGTGATGGCCACCACCTGAACGGTGACTGTCCGTAGAAAGAACGGTTCTGGATCGAGACCGTGATCGAGTCAGATGGCATCGAGCACACGTGTGACCGTCACCACGTCATCACCCAAGGCGGTGGCAAGGGTTCCGCCCGCTGCCAACGGAACGACGTTCCACCACTCACCGCCATCGGACGCTCGCGGCACCGCGTCCAACATCAACGACGTGCCGACGACCCGCTTGCCCGCCAGCCCGGCGGCGGACGAGTCGATCGACGGCGTGCCGACGACGAGCTGTTGGTGCAACAACGGCTTGCCGCAACGGGTTGCGCGCACCGAGGTCGACAGCGTGCCGGCGGACTCGCCCACCCGGCCGAGGACGAGGACCTCGCGCAGCAGCAACTCTGCGTGACCGTCCAATTCAGCCTCCACCACTGCGACGTGGTGGGCACGGCTCGTCACCACGGTCGGCTCCGGCACGTACCGGACGGAGCCCTCCACCGAGAACCGCAGCACCGATGAGGAGGGCAGGCCGGTCGGGCCGGGCAGCATCAGGGTCGCCGCCACTCCGCGTAGATCCAGTGAGGCTCCAGGGCCCACCTCGACCGTCAGCTCCAGCGAGTCTCCACCGAGCGGGGACGTCACGGAGCTGACGAGGTGCACCAGAGCGACCGGACCCACGCGTCGCGCCGGCACCAACGTCAACGGTGACTGCGAGCGCAGGACCCGCACGACGCTGTTGCCGTGCGAGTCCAGCCCCACCACCAACCGCGCCGAAGCTTTCACAGCTGGGCCAGCACCCACTTGGCGACCTCGGGCGCCTCCGGCGTCTCCACCAGCGACTGCGCGATGACCGGCAGCTCGCCCCGCATCCGGTGCGCGTCCGAGATCATCACGTCCATGTTCGCGCCGACGAACGGCGCCAGGTCCACCTTGTTGATGACCAGAAGATCTGCCGTCGTCACGCCGGGGCCGCCCTTGCGCGGCACCTTGTCGCCGCCGGCCACGTCGACGACGAAGATCTGCTTGTCGACCAGGCCGCGCGAGAACACCGCCGTCAGGTTGTCGCCGCCGCTCTCGATGATCACCAGGTCCAGCGCGGGGAACTTGTGTTCCAGACGTTCGACGGCGTCGAGGTTCGCGGTGATGTCGTCGCGGATCGCGGTGTGCGGGCAGCACCCGGTCTGCACGGCCTCGATGCGCGCCGGGTCCAGCACGCCCGCCCGCCGCAGGAAGTCGGCGTCCTCGGTCGTGTAGATGTCGTTGGTGATGACCGCCAGCGACAGCTGCTCGCCCAGCGCCCGGCACAGCGCGGCGGTCAGCGCGGTCTTGCCGCTGCCGACCGGGCCGCCGATGCCGATGCGCGGCGCGCTGCCGTGGTGGTGATCGTGCGGGTCGGGCCCGTGGTTAGCTCCCAAAGAGACGCACCCCTTCGCGTCGTACGTGGGCCTCGGCCAGCAGGTCCAAGGCAGGTGAACCAAGTGCGGGCAGTTCCTTCACCGCCCGCGAGGCGACGTCCTCCACCGGAAGCGCCGCCACGATCGCGTTGACCCCGAACGGGTCCAGTCCGAGCAACCTCACCGCGGCCGACGCCGGGCCGCTCACCGCGAGATATGCGCACGTCAGCGCGGCCTCGTACGGGTCGCCGACCAGCACTCCGATCACCAGCGGCTGGTGCGGGTCCCTCGACAGCGCGGCAAGCCGCTCAGAAGGCCAGGCCCGCCGAGCCGCCCGCAGCATGCCGCGTCCCTGCGCCCGTGAGGCCTCGCGCTGGGCGGGTGACGGCGTCCGGGCATCCAGCTCCGCGCCCAGCAGCTCCAGGTCCTCGCCCCTGGCCGCCGCGGCCGCGAACCCGGCCGCCAGCAAGCCGGTGGTGAGCAAACGCCCGTGCAGGAACGACTTCAGCGACGGCTCGTCCGTGACCAACCCGCGCGCGGCGGCCTCCTCCAAGCCTCCTGAGTGCACGTGCCCACCACCCGGGAACCGGGAGTCGGCGAGGATCAGCGCGGTCAGCATCAGAACAGGAAGTACCGCTGGGCCATCGGCAGCTCCGCGACCGGCGACGGTTCCACCAGCGAACCGTCGACGTGCACGGCGAAGCTGTCCGGGTCAACGCGCACGTCCGGCATCGCGTCGTTCAGCACCATGTCGGCCTTCGTGACCGACCGGGTGTTGGCGACGGGCAGCACCCGTCGCGCGTACCGATCCGCGATACCGGCCTCGATCGCTTGCGGCGCAACGAAGAACACGCTCGAAGCAGCTCCGGCCGTGGCGCCGAACATCGGCCGCGCCCACACCGGCTGCGGCGTCGGGATCGAGGCGTTCGCGTCACCCATCGCGCCCCAGGCGATGAACCCGCCCTTCAGCACCACGGAAGGCCGCACACCGAAGAACTTGGGCTCCCACAGCACCAGATCGGCGAGCTTCCCGACCTCGACCGAACCGACCTCGGAAGCGATGCCGTGCGCGATCGCCGGGTTGATCGTGTACTTCGCGACGTACCGCTGCGCCCGCAGGTTCGAGTCCATGGAACGCCGGGACGACATGACGTGCGCGGTCTGCCAGGTCCGGATGATCACCTCGCCGACCCTGCCCATCGCCTGCGAGTCGGACGAGATCATCGAGATCGCGCCCATGTCGTGCAGCAGGTCCTCGGCCGCGATCGTGGTCGGCCGGATCCGCGACTCCGCGAATGCCAGATCCTCCGGCACGGACGGGTTGAGGTGGTGGCACACCATCAGCATGTCGAGGTGTTCTTCGAGCGTGTTGACGGTGTGCGGCCGCGTCGGGTTCGTCGACGACGGCAGCACGTTCGGCAGCGAGACCACCCGGATGATGTCCGGCGCGTGTCCGCCACCGGCACCCTCCGAGTGGTAGGCGTTGATCGACCGGCCGGCGATGGCGTCCACAGTGGACTCCAGGAAGCCCGCCTCGTTCAACGTGTCCGTGTGGATCGCGACCTGGACACCGGACTCGTCCGCCACCCGCAGGCACGCGTCGATCGCGGCGGGCGTGGTGCCCCAGTCCTCGTGCAGCTTGAAACCACCCGCGCCACCGGTGAGCTGCTCGCGCAGGCCCTCGACGGAGACGGTGTTCCCCTTGCCCAGCAACAGAACGTTGATCGGCATGTGGTCCATCGACGTCAGCATCCGGTCGAGGTACCAGGCACCGGGCGTCACCGTGGTGGCCTTCGTGCCCTCCGCCGGCCCGGTGCCGCCACCGACCAGCGTCGTGAGCCCGGACGCCAGCGCCTCGTCCACGATCTGCGGGCAGATGAAGTGCACGTGGCAGTCGATGCCGCCCGCGGTCAGGATCTTCCCGTTGCCGGACAGGATCTCCGTCGACGGCCCGATGACCAGATCGGGGTGGACGCCGTCCATCGTGTCCGGATTGCCCGCCTTGCCGATCGCGACGATCCGCCCGTCCCGCACGCCGACGTCGGCCTTGACGACACCCCAGTGGTCGAGGATCACCGCACCCGTGATGACCAGGTCCGGCGCGCCCTCGGCACGGGTCGCGATCCCCTGGCCCATCGACTCGCGGATCACCTTGCCGCCACCGAAGATCACCTCGTCACTCGATCCGGCACCGCGCGAGCGGTCCTCGGTGACCTCGATGAACAGGTCGGTGTCGGCGAGCCGGATCCGGTCGCCCACGGTCGGCCCGAGCAGTTCGGCATAGCGCTCGCGGTCGATCATCGCTGCAACCCCCGGACAATCCTCAAGCCTGCCAACGGAACCAGCGTGACCTCGCGCTCCACACCCGGCTCGAACCGCACCGCGGTGCCCGCGGGGATGTCCAGCCGGTAGCCGAAGGCGGCCTCCCGGTCGAACTCCAGGCCGGTGTTGACCGAGGCGAAGTGGAAGTGCGATCCGACCTGAACGGGCCGGTCGGCGGCGTTCACCACGGTCATCGTGATGCGTGGCCTGCCGGGGTTCAGCTCGACGGGCTCGCCACCGACGATCACCTCACCTGGCGCAGGCCCGGCGGACGGCGCGATCGGGTGGTGCACGGTGACGAGCTTCGTGCCGTCCGGGAACGTCGCCTCGACCTGCACCGAGTCGATCATCTCCGGCACCCCGCGCATGACCTGCTCCGGCGCGAGCACCGTGCGGCCGCTCTCCATGAGCTCGCTGACCGTGCGGCCGTCCCGCGCGCCCTCCAGCACGTGGTCGGTGATCAACGCGACGGCCTCGGGGTAGTTGAGCAGCACCCCGCGTTCGAGCCGGCGCCGGGCCACGTCGGCGGCGACGTGCACGAGGAGCTTGTCGCGTTCATGCGGCGTCAGATGCACCCGGTTGTTCTAACACGCGAAAGCTCGTTATCGCGGAGTGGAAACACGGCCGAAACACGGTCGCGTGTCCATCGACCGGTTGACAGCCGGAGTCAGCGGTGCGGGCGTCCCGCGTTCATGGGGCAAAACCGCAGGATTTACCCCATGAACGCGATTCGAGTGAGGGGCCTGACGAAGGCCTACAAGGGCCACCAGGCGGTGGCAGGGGTGGACCTCGACGTCGCCCGCGGCGAGGTGTTCGCCGTCCTCGGCCCGAACGGGGCCGGCAAGACCACGAGCGTCGAGATCCTGGAGGGCCACCGCGACCGCGACGGCGGCGAGGTCAGCGTGCTCGGCGTGGATCCGGCCAAAGCCGGGCGGGAGTGGCGTTCGCGGCTCGGCATCGTTCTGCAGAGCGCGACGGACGCCGCGACGCTGACCGTGCGCGAGGCCGTGCAGCACTACGCCAGGTACTACGCCGACCCGCGCGACCCGGAGGAGGTCATCGACCTCGTCGGGCTCACCGGGAAGGCCAAGTCCCGCGCCGGCACGTTGTCGGGTGGCCAGCGCCGCCGGCTCGACGTGGCGCTCGGCATCATCGGCCGACCCGAACTGGTGTTCCTCGACGAGCCGACCACGGGCTTCGACCCGCAGGCACGCCGCCAGTTCTGGGGCCTGATCAAGCTGCTGGCGGGCGAGGGCACCACGATCCTGCTGACCACGCACTACCTGGACGAGGCGGAGGCGCTCGCCGATCGCGTGGCCGTGCTCGCGGGCGGCCGGATCGTCGCCGAGGGCACACCGCAGACGCTCAGCGGCCGTGCGCACGCCGACGCGACCGTCCGCTGGCTGTCCGACCGCGGCTACCGGGAAGTCCGCACCTCCGAACCCACCAAGGTGATCGCCGACCTGTCCAGGCACGGCGAGCTCGCCGAACTCACCGTCACCCGCCCGTCGCTGGAAGACGTCTACCTGGAGCTGATCGCATGACGACCGCAGCCGCACTGCCATCGACGCTGTCGCTCGGTCTCTCAAGGGGTGCGACCGAGCTGCGGGAGTTCTTCCGGCAGAAGGAAAATCTCATCTTCACGGTGTCGCTGCCGGCAATCCTGATGCTGCTGCTCGGCACCGTTCACGTGCACGAGGCCGCAGAGGGCCAGATGTTCGCCGCCAGCATGATCGGCGCCGGCATCATCTCCACGTCGTTCGTCGGGCTCGGCATGAGCGTCGTGGCCGACCGCGAGGACGGCACGTTGAAGCGCCTGCGCGGCACGCCGATGCCGTTCACGTCCTACTTCATCGGCAAGATCGTCCTGGTCTTCGTGTCCAGCCTGTTCGAAGCCGTGCTGCTGCTGGTCGTCGCGATGCTGCGGTTCGACGTGGAACTGCCTTCCACCGCCGAGAAGTGGTTCACGTTCGGCTGGGTGTTCGTGCTCGGCGTGATCTCGTGCTCGCTGATCGGTGTCGCGCTGAGCTCGATCGCGAAGTCCACCCGCAACGCGTCAGGCGTGCTGAACCTGCCGTACATCGTGCTGCAGTTCCTGTCCGGTGTTTTCATCAGCCTGTCGGCGCTGCCGGAGTCCCTGCGCGTGACGGGTTCGCTCTTCCCGCTCAAGTGGGTGTGTCAGGGTTTCCGCTCGGTGTTCGCACTGGACGACGGCTACGCGGTCATGGAGGCGGCGGGATCATGGGAGCTCGGCAGGATCGCGCTGGTGCTCGGGGCGTGGACGATCGCGGGACTGGTGCTGGTCAGCCGGACCTTCAAGTGGAGCAACACCAGCCGCTGATCACCTGGTACGTGCTCTTCGCGATCACCCAGGCGACCGCGCTCGCACTCGTCCTGATCGACGACAACACCCTCGCCGACCGCCTGTCGGCGGCGGGGTTGTTGTGTTTGAACGGCCTGTGGTTCGTGTTCTACGGCCGGAAACTGGTGCAGCGCGAGGACGGCAACTGGCAGGGTCTCGTCTACGCGGCCGGTTCGCTCGCCACCTTCGCGCCCGCGGTCTGGTTCAGCGGCAACGCCACGTTCGCTCTGTTCGGCCTGGTCCCGCAGATCTACATGGTGCTGCCGGTCACGTGGGCGTTCTACCCGATGGCGCTGTTCGTGTTCACGCCGCAGCTCCTGACCTGGTTCGCCGGTGCGGTGCCCGCGCTGTCGTGGCCGGCCGCGCTGATCATCATCGGCTTCTCCCAGGCATTCGGATGGGCGGTCAGCCGGATCGCGCAGCAGAACCAGCAGCGCGGCGAACTGCTGCAACGCATCGAGGCGCTGACGCTGGAGGCCGAGCGGGCGCGGTGGGCCGCCGAGATTCACGACACTTTGGCGCAGGGCTTCACGTCGATCATCACGCTGCTGCAGGGCGCACAGCCGAACGTCGAGCTGGCGCTGCAGACCGCGCGGGAGAACCTCCGTGAGGCACGGGCGCTGGTGGCTTCCAACGCACCATCTCCTTTGGACGGTTCCTCGTTGGAGGACGCGTTGCGGCGGCTGGTCTCCGGGGCTGCTCTGCCGTCTTCGTTCCGGGTGATCGGGGATGCCGCCGGACTGCCGACATCGGTCGAGGTCGTGCTGCTGCGAACCGTGCAGGAGGCGTTGAACAACGTGGCACGACACTCGGGTGCCTCGCGGGTCGACGTCGTGCTGAGGTTCGACGAGGACTGCGTCTCGCTGGAAGTGCGGGACGACGGCCGCGGGTTCGGCGACGCGCCGGAGGGCTTCGGGTTGAGGGGCATGCGTGCCCGGCTGGAACAGGTGGGTGGGACGCTCTCGTTGTCGAGCGATGAGGGGGCGTCGGTGCTGGTGGAGGTACCGCTGTGATCAGGATTCTGCTGGTGGACGACCACCCGGTGGTCCGCCAGGGCCTGCGGGGGATGCTCGTGGCGGACGATCTGGAGGTCGTCGGCGAGGCGGGCTCGGGTCAGGAGGCCATCACGCAGGCCGCCGCGTTGCAGCCGGACGTCGTGCTCATGGACCTGCGGATGCCAGAGATGGACGGGGCGACGGCGACGTCGAAGATCGTCGGGACCGGGCCGCGGGTGCTGGTGCTCACCACGTACGAAACCGATTCGGACATTCTTCGCGCGGTCGAGGCCGGGGCGTCCGGGTACCTGCTCAAGGACTCGACGACCGAGGACCTCATCGCCGCGATCCGGGCGGCGGCACGTGGGGAGACGGTGCTCGCGCCGTCGATGGTCGCGAAGGTCGTCGGGCAGGTGCGGACACCGCCGCTGTCCGCGCGGGAGACCGAGGTGTTGCGACTGGTGGCGAAGGGTATGTCCAACGTCGAGATCGGACGGACGTTGTTCATCTCGGAGGCGACCGTGAAGACTCACCTGCTGAGGGTGTTCAACAAACTGGGCGTGTCCGACCGCACCGCGGCGGTGACGACCGCCATGGATCGGGGCATGTTGCAGTGACCCAGGACACCCGGCTGACATCTCCCGGCCACCCGCCTGCAACACTGTGAACTCCGGCAACGGCGCCGGTCAGGTCCCTTCAGCTCGTCAATCCGCCCCGGAGGCGTGACCACATGACCCAGACCGCCGATCCGACCACGTTGGTGCTTCCCGCCGAGCTCAAGCCGTCCGACGGCCGCTTCGGCTGTGGACCGTCCAAGGTGCGGCCCGAGGCCGTCGCCGCCCTCGCGTCCGAGGGTGCGGCGCTGCTCGGCACGTCTCACCGGCAGAAGCCCGTCAAGAACCTCGTCGGCCGCGTCCGGTCCGGGCTGCGTGAGCTCTTCGGGCTGCCCGAGGGCTACGAGGTCGTGCTCGGCAACGGTGGCACCACGGCGTTCTGGGACGCGGCCTCGTTCGGACTGGTCCGCGAGACCGCCCAGCACTTCACCAACGGTGAGTTCTCGTCCAAGTTCGCCAAGGTAACGCAGACCGCGCCGTTCCTGAAGGACTCGCTGGTCACCAAGGCCGAGCCGGGCACCGCGCCCGAGCTCTTCTACGCCGCGGGCGCCGACCTGGTCGGCTGGGCGCAGAACGAGACCTCCACGGGTGTCGCGATGCCCGTGCTCCGGCCGGAGGGGTCGGAGAACGCGCTCATCGCCATCGACGCCACGTCGGGCGCGGGTGGTCTGCCGGTCAAGGCCGAGGACTTCGACGTCTACTACTTCGCGCCGCAGAAGTCGTTCGCCTCGGACGGCGGCCTGTGGATCGCGCTGATGTCGCCCAAGGCCCTGGAGCGCGTCGACGAGCTCAAGGACCGCTGGGTGCCGGAGTTCCTGTCGCTGCCGACGGCGCTCGACAACTCCACCAAGGACCAGACGTACAACACGCCGTCGATCGCCACGCTCTTCCTGCTGGCCGAGCAGATCGACTGGATCAACGGCAACGGTGGCCTGGACTGGTCGGTCAGCCGCACCAAGGACTCCAGCAGCCGCCTGTACGACTGGGCCGAGAAGACCGCCTACACGACGCCGTACGTGGAGAAGGCCGCTGACCGCTCGCAGGTCGTCGGCACGATCAACTTCAACGACGACGTCGACGCGGCGACCGTGGCGAAGGTGTTGCGCGCCAACGGCATCGTCGACGTCGAGCCGTACCGCAAGCTCGGCAAGAACCAGCTGCGGGTCGCGATGTTCCCGGCCATCGAGCCGAACGACATCACGATCCTCACGCAGGCCGTCGACTGGGTCGTCGGCCAGCTCTGAGAAGCGCAACCTGGGGTGCACCGCGAGACTTCTCGGTGCACCCCAGGGCTTTCAGGCAAGCGCTTCGGTCGGCGACTGGCGGGCCGCCCGGACCGCCGGGTAGACGCCGGCGATGGCGCCGATGGCCATGGCCGCGCCCACTCCCCCGAGCAGGGCGGGCCACGGCAGTGCCGCCGGCCACTTCTGGCTGATCGCGTAACCAGCCGTGACCGCGATCCCGACGACCACCCCTACGAGGCCGCCGAGGCCGGACAACAGCACCGACTCGGTGAGGAACTGCCATCTGATCTGCCGCCGGGTCGCCCCGAGCGCCCGCCGCAGACCGATCTCCCTGCGCCGTTCCAGCACCGAGATCACCATCGTGTTCGCCACGCCGACGCCACCCACCAACAACGCGACCCCGCCCAGTCCCAGGAAGAGCGCGTTGTAGCTGTTCTCCGCGATCTGCTGCGCGGCCAGCGCGTCGGACGGCCGCGACACCTTCACCTCGTTGGACTGCTGAGGGTTCAGCGTCGGGCCGAGCAGCTTGCGGACCTCGTCGACCTGGTCCTTGTCGGTCCGCACGTACACGGTGCTCGGGCTGCCGTCGAAGCCGAACACCTCCTTCGCCGCCTCCCAGCCGATCAGCGCGGCCCTGTCGATCTCGGGCGAGAGCGGCAGCGGCGCGAGGATCCCGACGACGCTGAACCACTGCCCGTCGATCCACACCTGCGTGCCGACGCGTTCGATGCCCAGACGCGAGGCGGCGGTCGAGCCGAGCACGATGGACTTCTCGCCGGGCTGCAGCCACCGGCCCCTGTCGACCTTGGCGTCGAGCACCTTCAGCAGGTCCTGGTCCGCCGCGGCCACCCGCAGGCCCAGCGTGTCACTGGACGGCACGTGGTCGGTCTTGCGCACGTTCGCCGAGATGGAGCCGGTGCCGCTGGCGGCTGTGACCGCGCCGATCCTGCGAGCCATCGGCACCGCGGTCTCCGGCAGCTTGGCGTCGCTGCCGCCGAACGTCTGGCCGGGCGCCGCGGTCAGCAGGTTGGTGCCGAGCGTGTTGAGCTTGTCCCTCAACGCCTGCGCGCTCGACGCCGGGATGCCGATCACGGCGACCAGTGCGGCGATGCCGATCGCGATGCCCAGCGCGGACAGCACCGCGCGCATCGGGCGGGTGCGCATCCCGAAGAAGCCGAGGCGCAGCAGGTCGATCACACGATCACCCCGTCGCGGACTTCGATGCGTCGTGGCGCCCGTGCGGCGACGTCGCGGTCGTGCGTGATCAGCACGACTGTGGTGCCGTCGTTGTTCAAGCCCTCCAACAGTTCCAGCACACCGGCACCGTTGCGCGTGTCCAGGTTTCCGGTCGGCTCGTCGGCCAGCAGGATCCCTGGCGTGTTCACGACCGCGCGAGCGATGGCGACGCGCTGACGTTCACCACCGGACAACTCGTGCGGCTTGTGCAGTGCGCGGTGGATCAGCCCGACTCTGTCCAAAGCGGACATCGCGAGGGCACGTCTCTTGTGCCGCGGCACGCCCGCGTAGACCAGGCCCGCGGCGACGTTCTCGATCGCCGACAGGCCGTCGGTGAGGAAGAACTGCTGGAACACGAAGCCGATCGTGCGTGCCCGCAAGGCCGACAAGTCGTTGTCCGACAACGAGGAGACGTCGTTCCCATCAATCTCGACGCGGCCCGTGGTCGGCTTGTCCAGCGTGCCCATCAGGTGCAGCAGCGTGGACTTGCCGGAGCCGGACGGGCCGACGATCGCGAGCATCTCGCCGCCCCCGACGTTCAGCGACACGTCCCGCAACGCCTGCACGCCACCCGGATACGTCCGGCTCGCGTGGTCGATCGTGATCACTCGGTGGTCACCACCTTCATGCCCTCGCGCAGACCGTCGCCGCTGACCTCGACCTGGCCCTTGGCGAACAGGCCGACGGTGACCTTGATGATCTTGCGATCCTCGGTCTCCACGCCGTAGCCGCCCTCGGACAACGCGAGCAGCGCGCCGATCGGCACCGCGAGCACGTTCTGCTTCTTGCCGACCGTGAAGACGGTCGAGACCGTGGCCGAGTCGACGCCCTCCGCGGCGGCCGCGTCGTCGACCGAGATGGTCAGCACCAGCTTCGCCTTCTGGTCCATGCCGTTGCCCGCTGTCTTGGTGACGGACTGGATGGTGCCGGTGGTGGGCTTGCCGCCGGGGATCGACAGCTCGACCTTCTCGCCGACCTTCGCGAGGCGCTGCTTGTTGGTGTCGAGTTCGACGGTCACCGCGCGCTCGGTGCCGGTCACCTTCATCACCTCACCGCCAGCGGGCGCGCCGAGCTGCGCGACCAGCGACGACACCCGGATCGCGCCCGGTTGCACGACGACGTCGCCCTGGCCGAGCTTTCCGTTCTGCTCCAGGCCGTTCGCCTTCTGCCACTTCTTGATGGCGGCGGCGGTGTAGGAGGTGAACTTCTCGTCGGGGGCGCCGAAGTCCTTGAACCCCAGGGCCGACAGGTTCTCTTCGACGACCTTGACGTCGGGTCCGTTCGGCATGCCCGCTTCCAGGTCGCGGTAGAGCGGCAGCGATCCGTAGAACAACGGCACAGGCTTCGCGTCTGCCGAGTACACCGCCTTGCCGCGGTCGATGACCGCGCCCTGGTCGGGCAGACCCGTGATGGTGCCTCCTTTGCGACCGGCCAGCGCTCGTTCCGCGCCGTAGCCGAGCTGCCCGGAGATGGACTGCTGGTCGGCGAGGTTCGTCTTCTTCACCGGAGCCGTCTTGACCGGATCCGACTTGGGAGGCTCTGCGTTCGCCTGGCTCGACGCGACTCTGGTGAGCACCACGACCCCACCCGTGCCGAGCAGGACGGCCGCGATGATCGCGGTGATGACGACCTTCCGCTTCACTTGCCCTCCTCCGGCGCGGTCGCCATCTGGATGTTCAGGCCGCAGTCCTTCATGTCCTGCTTGACCTTCTCGTCCTCCATGTCCGGCAGCTCGATCGCCTGTCCCTTGGCGTTGCCGTCGAACTGCGGGTCAGGCCAGTTGTGGCCCTTGTCCCGCATGCACTTCGCCTGCTGGCGCATCTTGTCCTGCTCCTCCGGTGACGGAGGCTTGAACTCGCCGCCGTTGGGCAGATGCTGCTTGCAGGCGTTGTGCGCGGCCTCGAACTTGCTCGCCTGCCCGTCGGAGCCGGCGTCCTCGGCCGGTGCCGCGCGCATCACGACACCGCCCTTGCCGTTGTCCTCGGGGTCGGGCATGTCGACACCGTTGTCCCGCATGCACTGGGCGAACTTGACCATGTCGCCCGTGTCGTCCTTCTTGGCGTTGCCGTTGTCCTGCTTGCTGCCACAGGCGACGAGCGCCAGCAGCACGGCGATCAGCACTGGGATGGTTTTCTTCACGGCGACAGGTCTACGGAGGGCGTCATTCGACGGCGTTAAGCGAAAGCCTTTATCCGGCGCTTATCCCCGGCACGCGGAAAATAGGTGTCATGCGTGTGCTGGTGGTCGAGGACGAACAGCTGCTCGCGGACACGATCGCCGAGGGACTGCGCCGGTTCTCGATGGCGGTCGACGTCTGTTACGACGGCGAAGCGGCGTTGGAGCGGGTGGGGGTGCACGCGTACGACGTCGTCGTGCTCGACCGCGACCTGCCTCTCGTGCACGGCGACGAGGTGTGCAAGGCGGTTCACTCGACCGGCGGCGAGGCACGGGTGCTGATGCTCACGGCGGCGGCCGAAGTGGACGACCGGGTCACCGGGCTCGGACTCGGTGCGGACGACTACCTGACCAAGCCGTTCGCGTTCGCCGAGCTCGTGGCGCGCGTGCAGGCGCTGGGCCGCCGGGCTCGACCGGCCCTGCCGCCGGTGCTCGAACGGGCGGGCGTCACGCTGGACGTGCCCCGGCACCAGGCGTCGCGGGACGGGAAGTTCCTGCCGCTCTCGCCCAAGGAGTTCGCCGTGCTGGAGGTGCTGATGCGGGCGGAGGGCAACGTGGTGAGCGCCGAGGAGCTGCTGGAGAAGGCCTGGGACGAGCACGCCGACCCGTTCACGAACGCCGTGCGGGTGGCGGTGATGACGCTGCGCCGCAAGCTGGGCGCGCCGCAGGTCATCGAGACGGTGCCCGGTGCCGGCTACCGGTTCGGCTCGTGACGCTGAGGACCAGGCTGACGGCCTGGTACGCCGGGGTGTTCCTGATCGCGGGCGTCGCGCTGATCGGGCTCAACTACTTCCTGCTGGCCGAGTGGATGCCGGTCGACGGCAGCGTCGCGGTGACACGGGCGCTTCCGATCGACCCGTACACGGGCCACGTGGTGGTGGAGGCGGCGCAACTGCCCGGCGACACCCAGGTGATCACCGGCGACCAGTTCAAGATGGCCACGATGAGCACCGTCCTGTGGCAGTCGATCATCGCGCTGCTCGTGGCCGCGGTGCTCGCCGTCTGGCTCGGCTGGGTGGTGGCCGGCCGGGTGCTGGCGCCGTTGCACTCGATCACCACGACCGCGCACCGGCTGGAGGCGGAACGGCTGGACCAGCGGATCGAGCTGGAGGGGCCGCAGGACGAGCTCAAGGAGCTCGCGGACACGTTCGACGGGATGCTCGACCGGCTCGCGTCGTCGTTCGACAGCCAGAAGCGGTTCGTCGCGAACGCGTCACACGAGCTGCGCACGCCACTGGCCGTGCAACGGACGTTGATCGAGGTGGCGCTGGCCGATCCCGGCGCCTCGGACGACATGCGCCGTCTCGGAGCGCACCTGCTCGACACGAACGAGCGAAGCGAGAAGCTCATCGACGGGTTGTTGCTGCTCGCACGCAGTGATCGCGGCCTGGCCACCCGGGAGCTGGTCTGGCTGGACGAGACGATCGAGGACGAGGTCGAGTCGTGCGCCTCGCTGGCGGCTGCGAAGGAAGTCACCTTCGACGTGTCGGTGCGGCCGTATCTGGTCGAGGGCGATCCCGTGCTGCTCGCGCAGCTGGTCGGCAACCTGCTGCGCAACGCCGTGCTCTACAACAAACCTGGCGGGACCGTGTCGGTCCGTCTTGATCGAGAACTCGTCGTCTCGAACACCGGGCCGACCGTGCCCGCGGAGGCCGTGCCCGCCCTGTTCGAACCGTTCCGGCGGCTGCGCGACCGCACCGGGACCGCCGGATCTGGCCTCGGTCTGTCGATCGTGCAGTCCGTGGCGCGGGCGCATCAGGGGTCGGTGAAGGCTCGTCCGAACGGGGGAGGCGGCCTGGTGGTCCAGGTGAACCTTCCGGAAACGAACGTGCGACAGCCCTCGTGAACTGGCAAGATCACGTTGAGATATCGGCGCGCCTCCCGCCCCCGGGTGGCTCGTTGTCCTAACGTTGTCTGCTGGCGAGGTGCAAATTCAGGGAGGCCACGATGCGAGCGCTGCGAGTCATCGGGCTCGACGAGGACGGCAAGTCCGTCATCCTCGAGGACCCCGAAAACCGCGGCGAGCGCTTCACGCTCCCCGCCGACGAGCGCCTTCGGGCTGCACTGCGCGGTGATCTGGCCCGCCTCGGCCAGATGCAGATCGAGGCAGGCGAGGCCCAGATGCGGCCGCGCGAGATCCAGGCCCGCATCCGCGCCGGTGAGTCGATCGAGCAGGTCGCGGCCGCAGCCGGCATGCCGACGCACCGCATCGAGCGGTTCGCGTACCCGGTGCTGCTGGAGCGTTCGCGCACGGCCGATCTGGCCCAGCGCGCGCACCCGGTCCGCGAGGACGGCCCCGACGTGCAGACGCTCGGCGAGGTCGTCGCGCACTCGTTCGGCCTGCGCGGACACGACCTCTCCGACACCTCGTGGGACTCGTGGCGCGGTGACGACGGCCGCTGGATCGTGCAGCTGCACTGGAAGACCGGACGCTCGGACAACCGGGCGCACTGGGCGTTCCACCCCGGTGCGCAGGGCGGCACGGTGACAGCGCTGGACGACGCCGCTGTCGACCTCATGGACCCGAACCCGAACCGCACGCTGCGCACGGTGCGGCCGGTGACGCAGCTGGCGCGGCAGGCCCTGGAGGCGACTCCGGTGGCCACCCCCGCTCCCGTCGCGGAGGAGCCTGCTCCGGTGCCGGTTCAGGCGCCTGCACCAGCGCCGGCCCCCGCTCCGGCTCCGGTCGTGGCGGAGAAGCCGGTTCAGGAGGAGCTGCCAGAGCCGGAGCCCGCTCCTGCCCCACCTCCACCACCGGTGAAGAAGGAGCAGGAGCCCGCCGCGGAGAAGCCGGTGCGCAAGGACCCTCCTCCCAAGCGGGGGAAGAAGAACCACCCCATCGTCCCTTCGTGGGAGGACGTTTTACTGGGCGTGCGGTCGAACCGCTGACTGATCGGCTGACGCCGTGGGACGTCGTGTCGCGCTGGCTGCCGGAGTGGGCGCACTCCTCGGTCTCGCCTGGTGGGGAGTGTTCGCACTCATCTCGTCGGGCGCGGTCTGCTCGTTCGAGGACTGGGGCTGCCTCGGCACCTTCGTGATGACCGTGCCGGTCTTCGCGGTGGTGGCGGCGGCGCTCGGGTGGGTGGCGTTGCGTTCTCTGGGTGTGTCGCGGGCAGGGCTGGTGGCCGTGCCCGCGACCCTCATGTCCGTGGTGGCGATGGTGCTCCTGCTCGGACTGCCCTTCCTGGCCTTCCTGGTGTTCGCGGCGCTGTACGCGTTGATCGCCGTGCTCACCCGGTGAAGGTGATGTGGAGGGTTCGTGCAGGCCGGCCTGATCGCGTCGAAGATCAGGTAGCTCTTGGCGCATGGTGTTGCGCACTGCGGTCGGTGCCGTCGTCGGAACGGTGGCCGGCGCCGGGTTCCTGCTGACCCTGAAACTGTTCACGCGGTACTGCGACAGCGGTCCCGTCGTGGCGGGCTGCGGTGCCGCCTTCCCGCTGGCGTTCGGACTGAACTTCTCGATCTGGATGGTCGTCGCCGCGGCGCTGATCTGCACGGGGTTCCGGGCGTTGCGGACGGAGCGCGGGTGGTGGACGGCGGGGATCGGCAGCGGGCTGTGGTTCGTGCTGTTCCTGGCGGTCATCTACGTGCGGGTGTTCCACCTCGGCGACCTGTACCAGGAGGATGTTCATCGCTTCCTGGAGATCGCGTACGTGCTGGTCGCGTGCGTCGGCTACGCGGTTGCCGCCTTGTGCGTCGGCCAGCGGCGGACGGCGTGAGCACGTGCTCCGGGTTCTGGTCGCGCAGTTCCCCTCATGGCGAGGTCACCCGCGACTCGCCATGATCGGTCGCATGAGGGCGGTCACAGCGGGGTTGGTGGGGTCGTTGTGCGGGGCGGGGTGGTTCGCGTCGCTCCAGCCGTCGGGGGAGTTCCTGTGCCGGGACAGCGGGCTGGAGTGCGTCGTCGGGCTGATCCTGCTGGTCGTGCCGGCCCTGGTGATCGTCTGGGGTGTCGTGGGGTGGGGGCTGCTGCGGCTCGCGCGGTTCTCCCCCGCCTGGCCGACCGCCGTGGTGGGGACAGCGGGTGCGGTCGTGTTGTTGCTGATCAGCACGTTCGGTCTCAGGTTCGTGCAGGTTCAGCTGCCCGAGGACGCCGGGATCTTCGTGGTCGCGATCGCGGCTGCCGGTGGCTACGCCTTGGCCGCTGCGGTGACCGCTGGTTACGGTGGTCGGCGTGACCGAACAGAGCACAGCGGGCAAGACGGGTAAGGCAGGACGCCGGCTCCTCTTCCGGGTCGTCCTGTCGATGGCCGTCGGGGCGGGGCTCGTGCTCGGGTGGACGTGGGCGTACGAGTCGGGCTTCCTGAAGTCGTGGCTCGACAGCACCTCGATGTCGACGTTCCTGCTGCTCGTGCTGATCGGGCTGCCGCTCGCGCTGGTGTCGTCGCTGGTGCTGGCCGGGCCGATCCTGTGGATCTTCGGGGTGCGGCCGGTGTGGCCGATCATCCTGCTCGGGCCGATCCTGCTGGGGCTCGGCCTCTACTTCAAGGTGCACGAGCCCGTCCTCGGGTGGTTCACGAACCGGCACCACGCCGAGGCCTTGCTCGCGGCCGTCGCCTACGGGCTGGTCGCACTCTTCACGTTCAAGAGGTCGTAGGCACCTCGTCGAGCAGGTTCAGGTCCCAGCCCTCGCGTTCGCACCAGTCCTCCGCCTCCTCGCGGGAGACGTACATCGCGTGCCGCGGCCGTGGGCCGGCCAGGTGGTCCCAGCCGTCCGGGGCCAGCACGTAGTTCGCTCCATCGTGTGAGGCGATGAGCCGTCCGTGTGGAAACGCCATCGTCTGCTCGGTTCGCAGAAACCGCGTCATGTCGGTCATCGTGCCCTTGACCTCGACCTAAGTCGAGACAGCAGGCTCCGGTGGGGAGAAAAACCGGATGCTGACTGTCGGTCGTCCTTCGTACTTTGGAGACGACCTGGAGGGGGCTCATCGCGTGAGCGATCAACGTAACTCGACGATCCGCACCTTGCGAAGGCTGTGGCCGTACGTGCGGCCGCACCGCGCACGGATGGCTGTCGTGGTCTCGGCGACGATGCTCGCGATGCTGTGCGGTCTTGGCATCCCGCTGCTCACGCAGCGCATCGTCGATGGTCCGATTCAGAACAAGCAGACCGAGTTGCTGCCGTGGCTGATCCTCGGCGTGCTGGTGCTCGGTGTCAGCGAGGCGACGCTCTTCTACATCCGCCGCAAGATCGTCGCCCGGCCTGCGGCCGAGGTCGAGGCACGCATGCGGTTCGACCTCTACCAGCACCTTCAGCGGCTGCCGGTGGCGTTTCACGACCGGTGGCAGTCGGGTCAGCTGCTGTCCCGCGCGACGAACGACCTCACGACCGTGCGGCGGTTCGTCGCGTTCGCGATCGTCTTCCTGATCGTGAACAGCATCGTCATCGTGATCGGGCTGGGCATCATCGCGGCGCTCTCGCCGTCGCTGCTGATCGTGTCGCTGTGCGGTGCGCTGCCGTTGATCGTGATCTCGTACTTCTTCGAGAAGAAGTTCAAGGTCGTCGCGCGGCAGGCGCAGGACCAGGCGGGCGACCTGACCACGACCGTCGAGGAGTCGGTGCTCGGCATCCGGGTGCTCAAGGCGTTCGGGCGCGGGCCGGAGCTCTCGAAGCGGTTCCTGGCGCAGGCTCGTGACCTGCGGGCGACTGAGCTGCAGAAGATCTCGATCCTGGCGTCGCTGTGGTCGGTCCTGATCGTGCTGCCGGAGCTGTCGATCGCGGGCATGCTCGGCGTCGGCGCGATCGGCATCATCAACGGCACGATGACTGTCGGCACGCTGATCGCCGCCGTGGCGGTGAGCGCGTACCTGCGCTGGCCGATCGACTCGATCGGCTGGTTGCTGGCGGAGACGAACCAGGCCGCCTCCGCACTGGAACGCTACTGGGAGGTCATCGACTCCCCCGTGACGATCACCAGCCCCGCCCGGCCCGCGCCGCTGCCGACGCCGCTGCGCGGGCACGTTCGTTTCGAGGGCGTGCGGTTCGCGTTCGAGGACGGCAAGGAGGTGCTCTCGGGCATCGACCTCGACCTGCGTCCCGGTGAGACGGTGGCGCTGGTCGGCGCGACCGGCTCCGGCAAGACGACGCTGACCGCGCTGGTGCCGCGGCTGGCCGACGTCACGGGCGGCCGCGTCACGATCGACGGCGTCGACGTGCGGGGCTTCGCGCTGGAGGACCTGCGGCGCGTGGTCGGCACGGCGTTCGAGGAACCGGTGCTGTTCTCCGCGTCGGTGACCGAGAACGTCGGGCTCGGCGTGCCGGACGTCTCCGAGACCGCGGTGCGCGAGGCGTTGCGCATCGCCAAGGCGGAGGAGTTCGTGGACGCGCTGCCGTGGGGCCTCGCGACCCGCATCGGTGAGCAGGGCCTGTCGCTGTCCGGTGGTCAGCGGCAACGGCTGGCGCTCGCCCGCGCGGTCGTCGGCAGGCCGGCGGTGCTGGTGCTGGACGACCCGCTGTCGGCTTTGGACGTCCACACCGAGGCCGAGGTGGAAGCCGCGCTGCGGCGGGTGCTGCACGGCGTGACGGCGCTGGTGGTGGCGCACCGGTCGTCCACGGTGCAGCTCGCCGACCGCGTGGCGATGCTGGTCAACGGCAAGATCGCCGCGATCGGCTCGCACCGCGAGTTGCTGGCGACGAACGAGGAATACCGGCGCCTGCTGTCCAGCTCGGACAGCGAGGAGATCGTGGCAGAGGAGGTGGCGTCGTGAGTGATCAGGCTGTGGTTCAACAAGAAGAGTGGCGCGGCGTCGCCGCCGAGGAGATCGACGAGATCTCGCACTCGACAGGTCTGCGCCTGCAGGCCAGGTCGCGCAAGCTCCTGGGTTCGCTGCTGCGCCCGCACGTGGGGCGCACTTCGCTCGCGATCGGGGCGGTGATCGGCGGCAACCTCGCGAACCTGGCGGGCCCGCTGCTGATCGCCGCCGCGATCGACCAGGGCATCCCGGCCGCGATGGACGGCGGCGCGTCGATCCTGGTGTGGTGCGTGGCCGGCTACGCGATCTGCGCGGTGCTGACGACGTTCCTGCGCTGGGCGTTCCTGCGGATCTCCGGCCGCGTGGGCCAGGACCTGCTCCTGGACCTGCGCGGGCGGATCTTCCGGCACTCGCAGCGCCTGTCCGTCGGCTTCCACGAGTCGTACACGTCCGGCAAGGTCATCTCCCGGCTGACGAGCGACGTGGACGCGTTGCAGGACCTGCTCGAAGAGGGTCTGGACAGCCTGTTCAACGCCCTGCTGTCGGTGGCGGGCATCGCGATCATCCTGATCTACCTGGACGCCCCGCTGGCCATGGTCGTGGTGGCGGGCTTCCTGCCGGCGTACGTCATCTGGCGCTGGTTCCGCCACCGCTCGATGGAGGCCTACCGAGGCACGCGGGGCGCCATCGCCAAGATCATCGTCCAGTTCGTGGAGTCCATGAACGGCATCCGCGCGGTGCAGGCGTTCCGCCGCCAGCCCCGCAACGAGCAGATCATGAAGGGCTTCAACGCCCAGTTCCGCGACGCGAACACCGACGCCCTCGGCGTGATGGCCACCTTCACCGCGTCGATCCGCGTGATCGGCAACGTGTCCCTGGCCATCGTCCTCGCCTGGGGCGCCTACCGCGTGGCGGGAGGCTCCCTCGAACTGGGTGTGCTGACGGCGTTCACGGTGTACCTGCGCCGCTTCTACGACCCGTTCGACGAGCTGGCGATGTTCGCGAACTCCTACTCCTCGGCGACGGCCGCATTGGAGAAGATCTCCGGTGTCCTGGAGGAGGAGCCGTCGGTCCCGGAACCCACTTCGCCCGTAGCGCTGCCGCACGCACGCGGCGCCATCCGCTTCGCCCAGGTCGAGTTCCAGTACCCCGGAGCGTCCAGGCAGGTGCTGCCACGCTTCTCCCTGGACGTGCCCGCAGGCCAAACCGTGGCCTTGGTGGGCGCAACCGGCGCCGGCAAGACCACGCTGGCCAAACTGGTGTCCCGCTTCTACGACCCGACCGCTGGCTCCGTCCAGCTGGACGGCGTCGACCTGCGTTCCGTGGCGGACACGGACCTGCGCCGGGCCGTGGTGATGGTGACCCAGGAGAACTTCCTGTTCTCGGGCTCCGTGGCCGACAACATCGCCCTGGGCCGCCCGTCGGCGTCACGCGCCGAAATCGAAGCGGCAGCCGCCGAGGTGGGCGCACACGAGTTCATCGCCGCCCTCCCCGACGGCTACGACACGGACGTCCGCAAACGAGGCGGCCGCCTGTCAGCCGGCCAGCGCCAGATGGTGGCCTTCGCGCGCGCCTTCCTGGCCGACCCGGCGGTACTGGTCCTGGACGAGGCGACATCGTCCCTGGACGTCCCCACCGAACGCGCCGTGCAGGCCGCCCTGGAAACAGTCCTGGCCGACCGCACAGCGTTCATCATCGCCCACCGCCTGTCGACGGTCCTGATCGCAGACCGCGTACTGGTGCTGGATGGTGGCATTGTGGTGGAAGACGGCTCCCCCGAGGAGCTGATCGGTGAGCGGGGCCGTTTCGCGGCTCTGCACACGGCCTGGCGCGACTCGCTCGCCTAGGCCAGTGGTCGCGTTCGCGCCAATGGGGATCTGGCGCGAACGCGACCTCACGACCTGGCCGTCGAAACGGCCAAGGCGAAGCCGAGGCATCCCCGCAGCCGTTCTCCCTCCCCACAGCCGTCCGATAGGTTCTGCCACGAGGGCTCCCAAAGACCGTAGGAGGGTTCGTGGAGTTGCGAGTCCGGGACGGCCGCGCCGTGCTAGCCGGCGAGGACGAGTCCGGTGAACGCGAGGTCGACCCGCACAGCCTGCCGCTGGGCGCCGATCTGGCCGAAGCTCTGCACGAGTGGGCGAAGGTCGCGGACGCGGTCGTCCGCACCGAAACGCCTGCCGACGGTGTGGCCAGCGCGCTGGTCACGCGGCGGGGCAAGCAACTCGCGGGCAGAATCGCGGCCGTCATGAACGCCCCGGTCCAGTACACGGACCCGGTCAGCGGCGAGCTGGTGAGCGTCGGGGCGCCGGAAGCGCCTCCCAGGGCCACCGTGCAGACCGTGACCGAGGACGAGGAACCCGAGCCGACGCCGTGGGGCACCGGGCTCACGGTCAGCTTCATCACGGCGGCGATCGTCACGGTGACCGTGGTGTCGCTGTCGCTGGGCCTGGGCGAGACCAGCCGGTGGCTCGCGCTGATCGCGAACATCCTGGTCGTGGGTGGTCTGGCACCGAGCGTGTGGCTGGGCCGCAACGTGCCGGTGTGGCGCTGGGTCGCTTACGGCGTGGTCACCGGCGTGATCGTCGCCTGGCTCACGCTGATCCTCACGCTGCTCTGAAACCCGGCTCTGCAAACCCGGCCGCTAGAGCAGCGCGTAGAACGCCACCGCACCGGCAGTGGCCACGTTCAGCGAGTCCACCCCGGACGACATCGGAATCCGCACCGCCAGGTCCGCCGCCGAAATCGCCTCCTCGGTCAGCCCCGGCCCTTCCGAGCCCAGCAGGACCGCCACCCTGCGACCGCGCAAACCGGCATCTGCAAGATGCAGGGCGGAGGCGCGCGGGGTCAGAGCGGCAACTGTGAACCCCTTGTGCCGCAACGAGTTCAGCGCCGCGGGCCACTGATCCGTGGTAGCGAACGGCACGCGCAGCACGTGGCCCATCGACACCCGCACGCTGCGTCGATACAGCGGATCGCTGCAGCCGGGGCCCAGCACCACGCCGTCCACGCCCAGGGCCGCGGCGTTGCGGAAGATCGAACCCAGGTTCTCGTGGTCGCCCACGCCCTCCAGGACCGCCAGGCGTTGCGAGCGGTCGGCCAACGCGTCGAACGACACCGCCGGAGCCCGGTCGGCGGCGGCCAGCACTCCCCGGTTCAGGTGAAACCCGACGACCGACGCCATCACCTCGGCTGAGGTCACGTAGGCGGGAACGTCCAGGTCGGAGAGGTCGAGTGCCTCGATCCGGCGCCGCACCCCGAGCAGCCCGCGCACCGGGTACGGCGAGGCCAGCAGCCGTTCGACCACGACGACGCCCTCGGCGATCACGAGACCGCGCCCACCCGGCCGGTCAGGCCTGCGATCGGCCGTCGAGAGGTCGCGGAAGTCGTCCAGCCTCGGGTCGGCCGGATCGTTGATCTCGATCACCTTTGCCACGCCGGAAGTTTCGCATCCGGCCCGACGTGGAACAGGCGAGGTAGTCCGGAGGGCGGAATGGCACACGCCCGACCAGCGGATGATCGCTGGTTGTTACCTCGACGTGACAGAGAGCACCGAAATGGGCGATGTAAAGGAGGTTTCGGCTGTGTCACGTTTGGCGTTCCGCCTGGCCCGCGCCCACCGGCGCCGAGCGAAGGGGTAGCGGCATGGGAAGCGAAGTGTCCAGCCGCACGTTCACCAGAGATGATCGCCAGCATTACCGCTCCAAGATGCAGCGCAGCCTGGACGCGTTGGCGACGATGCTGGCAGAAGACACGTTTTCCTTTCCCCGTCGGCAGATGGGGCTCGAGATCGAGTTGAACCTCGTCGACGACGCGATGCGGCCGGCGATGGCGAACTCGGAGGTGCTCGAGAAGATCGACGATCCCTCCTACACGCTCGAACTGGGACAGCAGAACCTCGAGATCAACGTCCCGCCGCGCGAGCTGGCAGGGGGTGAGATGCTTGGCCTGGAAGAGGAACTGCGCACGTCGCTCGACAGCGCCGACTCGAAGGCCAACGACGTGGGCGCCAACCTCGCCATGATCGGCGTGCTGCCCACGTTGCGAGAGCGGCACTTCGACAAGAAGTGGCTCTCCGAGAGCCCGAGGTACGCGCTCCTCAACGACACCATCTTCGCCGCCCGCGGCGAGGAGATGGTGTTGCAGATGGAAGGCCCGGCGATGCCGGGCAAAGCGCCGGAAAAGCTGCTCGCCTACGCGGAGTCGATCCTGCCGGAGGCGGCGTGCACGTCCGTGCAGCTGCACCTGCAGGTCGAGCCGACGCACTTCGCCGCGCACTGGAACGCCGCCCAGTGCCTGGCCGGCGTGCAGGTCGCGATCGCCGCGAACTCGGCTTTCCTGCTGGGCAAGGCGCTCTGGCACGAGACCCGCATCCCGTTGTTCCAGCAGGCCACCGACACCCGCCCGGACGAGCTGAAGAACCAGGGCGTCCGTCCGCGCGTGTGGTTCGGTGAACGGTGGATCACGTCGATCTTCGACCTGTTCGAGGAGAACGTGCGCTACTTCCCCAGCCTGCTGCCCGAAACCGACGACGAGGATCCGATCGAAACCCTCGAAGCCGGTGGCGCGCCTCGTCTTTCCGAGCTGCGCCTGCACAACGGCACGATCTGGCGCTGGAACCGCCCGGTTTACGACGTCGTCGACGGCGTGCCGCACCTGCGCGTGGAGAACCGGGTCCTGCCCGCGGGACCGACGGTGCTCGACACGATGGCGAACGCCGCCTTCTTCTACGGCACCCAACGCGCGCTCACCGCCCAGGAACGTCCACTGTGGACGCAGATGTCGTTCCAGGCGGCCGAGGAGAACCTCTACACCGGTGCCAGGCACGGCATGCACGCCCAGCTGTACTGGCCCGGCATCGGCTGGATCCCACCGGACGAGCTCGTGCTGCGCCGGCTCCTGCCGATGGCGCACGAGGGCCTGCGCGACTGCGGTGTCTCCGACGAGGCCCGCGAACGCTACCTCGGCGTGATCGAGCAGCGTTGCCTCGCACGGCGCACCGGCTCGTCGTGGCAGCGCGAAACCGTTGCCCTGCTTGAGGAACGCGGCCTGTCGAGGGACGCCGCCCTGTCCGGGATGCTCAAGCGGTACATGGAGCTGATGCACGCCGGCGAGCCGGTGCACACGTGGCACGTCGGCTGACCCTCAGCCTGCCAGGAACTCCTGCCAGATCACCCTGGGCAGGTCAGCGTCAACATTCGCCTCGGGCAGGCCGTCGTCGTACGGGACTTCGGTCTGCCCCACCCACACCGTGACCGCGAGCTCCGGCGTGTAGCCCGCCACCCACGCGTGCTTGGTCTTCCTCGGCTCCGCGGGAGACGTGTACGCGCTCGGCGCACAGGCCATCCCGTTGCAGGCGGGATTCCCCTTCAACCGGGTGGTGACCTGGTCCGCGAACTCCTTGCTGAACGCCTGCTCCCCGGCCTCGGCCGCACGGTAGCGCGTCGAGCCGTCCGCAGCGGTGACCTCTGTGACGAGGTGCGGCTTGCGCTGGACACCTCCTGCGGCGAGTGCCGCGTACGTGGCGTTCACCTTCAGCGGCGTCGCCGGCTCTTTCAGAGAGTTCCGCCCGCCATCTGCGAGAAGGAGCCCCGGCCCCGGTTCCTTCTGCACCTCGCTCACCATGTCGTTGGTGTAGCGGAAACCGGGCAGGTACACCCGTACGGCGCCCGAGGCCGGATCCATCGCCGTCACCGCTGCGTCGAGCTCTCGCTGCGGGGCCACCAGCCGGCCGAGGACGGTGGCGGCGACGGTCTGCGCCTTCGCGTCGATCGACGTGCGCACCACGGCACCGCTGACCTGAAGCGAGTCGTACGACAGCGACGCCTCGGCCAGCTCGGCGAGCACACGTTTCACGAGCAGGGTGCGGGGCCGGCCGGAGGTGCTGCTCCACAGCCTGGAGCCGTCCGCGTACTGCACCACGACCTCCTTGCGCGGCGGAGGTGGTGCCGCCGGCGGATCGGGCCGTTGCCACACCACGTACCCGACGACGCCCGCGACCAGAAGCAGCGCGATCAGTGAGCGCCTCACCACTGCGTCAGCTTCTGCTCGAACGCCCGCCACAGCGCCTTCGGCAGTCCGGAACCCACGACCGCGCGCCCCTGGGAGTCCACCGCGGGTGTGGTCGGCCGGTCGCCTCCGACGAACACCGCCACCGACATCTGTGGGCTGTAACCGACCATCCACGCATGCGCGACCGTGGTCTGGTCGAGCCCCTTCGGCCGCCATTCACCGTGCCGGCACCGGGTGTTCGGGTAGTTGCTGCAGGCCTCTCCGTCCTGCAGCGCGGCGTTGATCTGGCTCGCGATGTCCTTGCTGCGAGCGGGATCCTGGTCGAACGCGGGCTTGGCGGGGTTCACCGCCCGGTACAGCGTGGCCCCGTTGACGTCGGTGACGTGCGTGATGAAGTGTGCGACGCGCTGCGTGCCCTCCGAAGCGAACGCCGAGTAGGCCGCGGCGAGATCGAGCGGCCGCATCCTGGCCTCCTTCTCACCGAGCGCCATGTCCGCGTTCGGAGTGCCACCGCCTTCACCGACGAGCAGGCTCGTCTTCTTGCCGTCGACGTGCACCGACTCCGGCACACCGGCCTGGCGCGCGGCGGTGACGACCGGCATGATTCCGACGTCGTTGGTCACCAGGTCGTACATCGCGACGCTGCCGGACTTCCGCAGCGCGTCGCGCACGGTGCAACGCTCGCCGCAGTTCGCACTGTCGCTGATCGTCACCTCGCCGAAGGTCCTCGGCGAACGGCCGTCGTACGTGCTGTCCAGCGTCTTGCCGCTCTGCAGCGCGGCGACCACGTTGAACGGGAAGAACGCCGGGCCGGGCTCCTTCAGCACGCCGCCCGCGTAGTCCACGGCCGGGTCGTTGCCCGGCGCGTAGGCCTTCACCGCGCCGTTGTTCGGGTCGACAGCGGTGATCGAATACCTCAGCGACGCGGGCTCCCCCGCCGCCGCGGTGCGGATCACGTCCACCGCACCCGACTGCGCCCTCGGGTCGATCGTCGTCACCACGATCGCGCCGCCGCCGGTGCGCAGCTGGTCCAGCGACACCAACGCTTTCCCGCCCAGCTCCTGGACCACCTGCTTGACCACCGGTGTCTCCGGGTCGCCGGTGCGCCAGAGCTGCGAGCCGTCCGCGTACTGCAGCACGACGGCCCCGGAAGCGGTGGACGGCGGCGCCGTGTCGGATCGTTGCCAGACCACCACCGCAACGACCGCGGCGACCAGCACCAGCGCACCCAGAACAGGCAGGAAACGCTTCATCAAAAGCCCCCAAGTGAAACTCCCCAGGGACTGAATGTAGCGGCGGCGTCTAGCGGCGGCGTCCTGCCTTCAGGGGTGCGACGTCCGCACCGTCGTGCGAAATCCTGCACTCGTCCGGCGTCACGGCCTCGACGGCCAGGGTCAGCTCGCCCTTCACACCCGTGTAGATCGACTCACCGCGCGAGGCCAGCGACGCGTGCACGCGGTTCGAGTCGGTGAAGTCGCGCTCGTCCTTCACCCGCTTCTTGCCGGTTTCCTCCGGCCTCGTCGCGCTGCGGAGGTTGACCTCCAGCCACGCGGCGACCTCGGCCGGAGAGGTGAGCACCTCTTCAGGCGTGCGTTCGAGCCGGACCTGCCGAGGGGACGCGTGGTCGAGCGATGTGTGCTCCACATAGGCATGCCAGTGGGTGTTGCGCATCGACCAGGTCTGTTCGACCGGCCAGTCCTCCTCGGTGGTCATGTCCCATATCTTCCACCCTTCACGCGAGGAAACGTGAGGAGGTCACGCACGTTGATCTCGCGATCCACCCGCACGGCGGAAGCGAGCCGCCGATCGTGCGTGACCAGCAACAACGTGCCTTCATAGGTTTCGAGCGCGCGTTCGAGCTGTTCGATTGCCGGCAAATCGAGATGGTTCGTAGGTTCGTCCAGAACCAAACAAGTCGTGCCACGGGCTTGCAGCAAGGCCAATCCCGCGCGGGTCCGTTCGCCCGGCGAGAGTTCCCTTGCCGGCCGCAGCACGCTGTCCGCGCCCACCCGGAACTTCGCGAGCAACGTGCGCACCTCGACGTCCGGCAGCCCGGTCGCGCCGGCCACGATCCGCAACGCGGAGGCATCCGAAGCGAACTCGGCTCGGAGCTGGTCGACCTCGCCGACGACCACGCCCGGCCCGATCGAACGATCACCCGACACCAGCGGGAGGCGTCCGAGCAACGCGCCGAGCAACGTCGACTTGCCGGAGCCGTTCGGACCGGTGATCCGCCACCGCTCACCCGCGCCGATCGTGAGGTCGACCGGCCCGAGCGTCACGTCGCCGCGGCTGACCACGGCCTGCCGCAACGTGAACGCCACCGAGCTGCCACGCCCGGCCGACGGCAGGGTGAGCCGCAGCTGCCACGCCTCGCGGGGTTCCTCGGCCTCCTCCAGCCTCGCCAGCTGACGGTCCACAACGGACGCTTTGGCCATCAGGTTCTCCGCGCCCTGCTTGCGGCCCGCACGCACGTTCTTGTCCGGCTCGTCGTTGCGCGCCTTGGCACTGCCCGCACGCCGCACACCCTGCCGCGACCACTCCTTCACCTGACGGGAGCGCTGCACCAACGAGTCGCGCTTGACCGCGTACGACTCGTACTCCTCCTGCGCGCGCCGTTCCGCGTTCGCCTTCTCCTCGACGTACGCGTCCCAGCCACCACCGAACACGCTGATCTTGTGCGAGAACTCGTCGAGCTCGGCGATCGCCGTCGTGGTGCGCGCCAGGAACTCCCGGTCGTGGCTCACCAGCACGATCGCGCCCGGACACCCCTGCACGTGGGCTTCCAGCAGATCGAGTCCGGTGGCGTCGAGGTCGTTCGTCGGTTCGTCGAGCAGCAGCACGTCCGCGCGGGTCAGCAACACGGCCGCGAGCCTGAGCCGGGCCTGCTGACCACCGGACAACTCGTCCGGCGACCGTCCGTCGAGCAGGTCCGCCTTCAGGCCGAGGCGATCGCAGACGGCATCCGCGCGTTCGTCGAAGTCACCGGCACCGATCGCGGTCCAGTGGTCGAGCGCGTCCGGGTAGTCGTCCCCACCGCCCTCACCGAGTGCTTCGGCCGAACGTTGCAACCACGCCTCCGCCGCCGCGACACCGGTGCGGCGGGCGAGGTGGTCGCGCAGTGACTCTCCAGTTTGGTGGAGGGTCTCCTGCGTCAGGTGCGCGACGGTTCCGGTGCTTGAGACAGATCCGGTCTCGGGCTGCAGCTCACCGGAGAGCAGCCGCAGCAAAGTGGACTTGCCGACGCCGTTGGGCGCCATCAGACCGACGCGGTCACCAGGCGAAACATCGAAATCGACCTCCGAGATCACGGTCCTCGGACCGAACGACAGCGAAATGTTCCTGGCTGTCAGCACGGACACGCTTCCGACGCTACGTGCCTCCGCAACTGGTTTACTCGGGCTTGTTGCTAGTAAGTTGCAAGTACCAAGAGATTGCAAATGGGGAGATGTCATGGCCCAGTACGTGCTGCCGGATCTCGACTACGACTACGGCGACCTGGAGCCGGCGATCATCGGCGAGATCAACGAGCTGCACCACGGCAAGCACCACGCGGCGTACGTGAAGGGCGCGAACGACACGCTGGAGCAGATCGAGGAGGCCCGCGACAAGGAGAACTTCGGGGGCATCGTCGGCCTGGAGACCACGCTGGCGTTCCACCTGGCCGGTCACGCGCTGCACCAGGTGTGGTGGAAGAACCTCAGCCCGAACGGTGGCGACAAGCCGGTCGGCGAGCTCGCGGCGGCCATCGACGAGCACTTCGGCTCGTTCGACAAGTTCCGCGCGCAGCTCAACGCGGCCGCTTCGAGCATCCAGGGCTCCGGCTGGGGCATCCTCGCGTGGGAGCCGGTCGGCCAGAAGCTGATCACCCAGCAGCTCAAGGACCACCACTCGAACCTGTCGATCGCGACCACGCCGCTGCTCGCGTTCGACATCTGGGAGCACGCGTACTACCTGCAGTACCGCAACCTGAAGGCCGACTACATCTCGGCGCTGTGGAACGTCGTCAACTGGGAGGACGTCTCCGCCCGTTTCGAGGCTGCCCGCGCCGGCAAGAACGGCCTGCAGCTCGGCTGACGCTTCGGCGGTGGGTGCTCCGACAAAGCCTCCCGCCCGCCGGATACGACGAGGCCCCCGCTCTGCCCAGAGCGGGGGCCTCGTCCGTTCCCGAACTGACTGCCGCTCCCACCACGAAGCGACGTGACTTAGGTTAGCCTAACTTCGCCTTGTTGGGAAGCCCGTCTGACGAGGCCTCTCGCGATCAGCTCGACCACGGTGGCGACGGCGGCCACTTCGACGGCGAGCAACGCGAGCAGGACCACGAGTTGTAGTGCGCCCGCCTGCCAAACGGGAGCCCCTCCGAGCAGCATCCCGACGAATGCACCCGGAAGGGTGACAAGGCCGACCGTCCTGGTCTGGTCGAGCGCCGGCAGCAACGCCTCGGCCGAGGGGTGACGGATGATCAACCTGGCCGCGGTCGGCTCCAGGAATCCCAACGCCAGCGCGGCCTCGTACTCGCCGTGACGGTCTCTCAGCGCGTCGAGGGCCCTTCTCGCCGAGAGGGTCGTCGCGGACATCGCGCCGCCGATCAGAATGCCGCCGACCGGGATCAGGGCGATGCCCTCGACCGGCAGGAGCCCGATGCCGATCATCAGCACGAGCGCCGGCACCGTGCCGATCAGGATCGCCGTCCCGACCCAGACACCGTTCCAGCCGGTCCTGGTGCGCCTGGCCGACGTGGCCGTCGCCACGACCACCATGACGACGAGGAAGACCCCCGTCAGCCCCAGGTGGGTGAGGACGAACGTGATCACCGCCGAGACCGCCGCGAGCTGCAGCACGGCACGGGCGGCGGCCTTGAGGAACGGCTTCGGGGTGGCGAGTCCCGTCGCCCACGCGATCGCCCCCGCGGCGGCCGTGAAGACCACGCAGACGATCAGCAGCCGGACCCAGTCGGTGACGGCGATCATGCGCGGCTAGGCGTCGTCCAGGCCTTGCTGGGCGGTACGTGACCCTCGCCTCGCGGCCCGGCGTTGCCAGTAGAACACTCCGTAGCCGATGATCCCGAGCAGACCGCCCGACAGGGTCGTCCACAGCAGCGTGCTGTTGGAGCGGTCGACCACCAGCACGACGAAAAAACCGAGGAACCACAGCGCGGTACCACCCAGCACCACCGGCACGGGGTCTGCCAGCCGATGCGGCAGCGGCGGCGGATGAGGGGCGGAGTCGCGTTCGGACACATCGTTAGGAGACCAGATGCTGGACGGGTTCTTCAAGATTTCGGAGCGCGGGTCGACCGTGGCGCGCGAAGTCCGCGGCGGCGTCGTGACCTTCTTCACGATGGCCTACATCGTGGTGCTCAACCCGTTGATCATCGGCAGCTTCGCTCCGACGGGGCCGGGTGCGCACCCCGACGTCCTCGGCAACATCCTCCCCGTCGGCCAGGTCGCAGCGGTCACCGCGCTGGTGGCCGGCGTGATGACCATCCTGTTCGGACTGATCGCGAACTACCCGTTCGCGCTCGCGACCGGCCTGGGCATCAACTCGTTCGTGGCGGTCTCCGTCGCGGCCAAGGTGTCGTGGCCGGAGGCGATGGGCCTCGTCCTGGTCAACGGCCTGGTCGTCCTCCTCCTGGTGGTCACGGGCGTGCGGACCGCGGTGTTCAACGCCGTGCCGAACGAGCTCAAGGCCGCCATCGCGGTCGGCATCGGCCTGTTCATCACCTTCATCGGCCTGGTCGACGCCGGTTTCGTGCGCCGCCTGCCGGACGCCGCCAACACCACCGTGCCGGTCGGTCTCGGCATCAACGGGTCGATCGCGAGCTGGCCGACCCTCGTCTTCGTGGTCGGACTCGTGGTCACCGGCGTCCTCTTCGCACGCAGGGTCAAGGGCGCGATCCTCATCGGCATCGTCGCCACGGCGATCTTCGCGATCGTGCTCGAGGCGATCGTGAAGGCGGGCCCGTCGGCCGGCACCAACGCCAGGGGCTGGAACCTCGGCTACCCGGCCCTGCCGGACGAGGTGTTCGGCGTGCCGGACCTGTCGCTGCTCGGCGAGGTGTCGTTCGGCGCCTGGACGCGACTGCCTGCGCTCGCGGCCGCGTTGATCGTCTTCACCCTGGTCCTCACCGACTTCTTCGACACCGTCGGCACGATGACCGGCCTGGGCAAGGAAGCGGACCTCATCGACAAGGACGGCCAGCTGCCGAACGTCAGCAAGGCCCTGTTCGTCGACGGCCTCGGCGCCGTGGCCGGCGGTGCCGCGTCCAGCTCGTCGAACACCGTCTACATCGAGTCGGCGTCCGGCATCGCGGAGGGCGCGCGGACGGGCCTCGCGAACGTCGTGACCGGTGTGCTGTTCCTGCTGGCGATGTTCTTCACGCCGCTCTACCAGGTCATCCCGATCGAGGCGGCCGCTCCCGCACTGGTGATCGTCGGCGCGCTGATGATGATGCAGATCCGCGAGATCGACTTCACCGACTTCACGGTGGCGCTGCCCGCGTTCCTCACCATCGTCGTCATGCCGTTCACCTACTCGATCGCGAACGGCATCGGTGCGGGCTTCGTGAGCTACGTGCTTCTCAGGGCTCTGACCGGCAGGGCGCGCGGCATCCACCCGCTGATGTGGATCGTGGCCGGCGCCTTCGTCGTCTACTTCGCACTGGGACCGATCCAGAGCCTGCTCAGCTGACCTTTCGGCAGGAAACTATTTCGTGAGGTATGCTAACTACGTGGCGACCGAACAGCACGGACTGGCGAGCAAGCTCAGACTCGCCGTCGTCCGCCTCAACCGTCGCCTGCGGGCACAGCGCACCAACTCGTCGGTGTCGCTCACGCAGGTGTCCGCGCTGTCCACACTGCACAAGTGCGGACCGCTGACCCCGGGAGAGCTCGCGTCCAAGGAAGGCGTGCAACCGCCGTCGATGACGCGCGTGATCGCCGCCCTTGAGGAGTTCGGCTTCGCGACGCGCAGCCCGCACCCCACCGACGGCCGTCAAGCCATCGTCGAGCTGACCGGCGAAGGCTTGTCGTACCTGAAGGACGAGATCACCGCGCGCGAGGCGTGGCTGGACAAGCGGCTGGCAGAGCTCGAACCGGAGGAACGGGAGCTGCTCTCCCGTGCCGCCGAGATCATCGACAGGATGGCGGGGCAGTAAGAACGTGGCGGGTTACGCGGGTGGTGGAGCGGACAGTTCCCCACCTCGTCGTACCGGCATGTTCGGATCGTTGGGCATCTACAACTATCGCTTGTACGCCTCCGGCCAGATCATCTCGCTGGTCGGCGTCTGGATGCAGCGCGTGGCCCAGGACTGGCTGGTCCTGGAGCTCACCAACGGCTCCCCCGTCGCCCTGGGCATCGCCGCCTCCCTCCAGTTTCTGCCCGTGCTCCTGTTCTCCATGTGGGGCGGCGTGCTCGCCGACCGCCTCGACAAGCGCAAGTTGTTGCTTTGGCTCGAATCCGCGCTGGGTGTCTGCGCGCTGGCGCTGGGCCTGCTGGACGTCACCGGCGTCGTGCAGCTCTGGCACGTCCTGGTGCTCTGCTTCCTGCTGGGCTGCTTCTCCGCGGTGGAAACCCCGGTGCGCCAGTCGTTCGTCGTCGAGATGGTCGGCCGCGAGTCCCTGACCAACGCCGTGGCGATCAACTCGATGATGTTCAACCTGGCCCGCATCATCGGCCCGGCCATCGCCGGCGTGACGATCGTGGCCATCGGCACCGGCTGGGTCTTCCTGGCCAACGCCATCAGCTTCGTGGGCGTCGTGCTCGGCATCTGGCTGATGCGCACGTCCGAGCTCCTCCGCTCCGACCCGCTGCCGCGCGAGAAGGGCCAGCTGCTCTCCGGCCTCCGCTACGTCCGCGGCCGCCCGGACCTGCTGACCGTGATGCTCCTGGTCCTCTTCATCGCCACGTTCGGCATGAACTTCTACATGACCCTGGCGATCATGGCCCGCAACGTCTTCGGCGGCGACGCCGACGCCTACGGCCTCCTCTCCACGCTGATCGCGGTCGGCACCTTCGCGGGCGCGGCCTGGGCGGCCCGCCGCAAGACGCCCCGACTGACCGTGTTCATCGGCTCCGGCATCGTCTTCGGCCTGCTGGAAGCCATCTCCGGCCTGATGCCGACGATGCTCCTGACCGGTCTGATGATGATCCCGGTGGGCATCGCGATGATGACCTTCAACACCACCGCCAACGCCACCATCCAGCTGGCGGTCGAACCGGAGATGCGCGGCCGGGTGATGGGCATCTACATGCTCGTGTTCCTCGGCGGCAACCCGGTGGGCGGCCCGCTGATGGGCTGGCTGGGCGAGATCAACGGCCGCGCGCCGATCGTGGTGGGCGGCGCGGTGTCGATGCTGGTGTCGATCACCGCGTGGATCATCCTGGTGAGGCGCGGCGACATAGCCAGGCCCCGCCCACGCTTCCGCAAGCAGAAGCAACACGAAGACCCTCCCGCCAGCACAGCAGAACTGCAGCCGTCAGACAGGTAGTCGCCACGAACGTCTCGCGAGGCCGCAGGCGAGCGGCGAGGGCCGAACGCAACCGGGGACGACCCACAAAATCAGCCCAACAACGTAGCCGCACTGGGATCGGTGATCAGCGCGGCGAACGTGTGCCGGTCCTCCCACCGCTCCGTCACCCACGCGAGTGCGCGCGCCAGGCCCTCGGGGGTGTCGGTGGCGTGCGGCACACCGTCCGCCATCCACCACTCGACGCGCTGTCCGTCGACCACGAGCTCCTCGTGCACGACGACGACCCCGTCCGGCAGCGCGACCTCGAGCAGCTCGCAGGCCATCCGCACCGCCGCGAGGTCCTGCCACCGCACGACCTCACCGACGTGATCCGGCGACCCGTCGAACTCCTCGGAAGCGAGCGCGAGGTCCAGCAGATCCGCCAGCTCCTCGGACCCGTCCGCGAGCAACACCCGGGATGGCGGCACGACCCCGAGCAGCCACGGGTGGTCGAGCACCACCACGTCGTCGGCGAACACGACCTCACCGGAAAGCACCCGCACGCGCTCAGGCGGCGCGAAATCTCCTTCAGGCAAAGCCGCATGGGCCCGCAGCACGACCGCGTCCGCGATGGCCCGGTCCGGATCCCCGAGCCGCTCCAGGACGAACTCGGCATCGTCGTCGTCCCAGATCTCCAGCCGCGACCGGACTCCGGCCGCCCGCAACACGTGTTCCGGCAGCTCCAGCTCGGGCACGGCGTCGAAGAGCCCGTCCAGCAACGAGGCCTCGGCCAGCCGGTACTCGCGCGGCGCCTTTCCGGCAAGCGTTGCGTGCCGGGCGATCCACCAGCCCGTGTAACCGTCGGGCTCGGTGACCGCACGCCACGTCACCGGATCCGAGGCCAGCAACCGCAACGCGGCCGGCCAGTCCGCCACCAGGTCCAGATCCCGCACGGCCACCACGCGACGAGGCTCGTCCGCCATGGACGACCACCACGCGGACTCGTCCGGCAGGTCGTGGTCCGGTCCTGACGGCTCGTCGTCGATCACCACGGAGAACGTGTCGACCACACCGACGGCGACCAGGGCGGCCCGCGGGTAGGCGTCGGCGATCTCCTTGGACAACAACGGAAACGCGTCCGCCTCGACCACGCCGACCAGAGCGGAGTCGGGCATCAGCAGCTCGTCCGCCCGGTGCCACTCACCGGAAGCGTCGGGCAACGCCAGCGCGCCCAGCCACGGTTCCTCGCCCGCACGCAGCGCCGCGCGGTCGACCAGGCGCAGCACGGTTTCGATCAGGTCCTCGCCGTCGAGACCGGCCTCGGCGTCCTCCACCGAGCGGGCGACGTTCTCCCGCAACGAAGGATCGGCCAGCAGCTCGGCAGCTCCGGCCTCGACCGCGCCCAGCCGCACCAGCAGCGGATGAACGGCGTCCGGGTGCACCACCCGCAGACCGGGCAACGGCTCGTCCGCGATCAGGGTCGTGCGCGGCCCGGTGACCGTGCGCCCATCGGCCAGCGGCACGGGCAACGACTGCAGCGCCTCGCGCACGTCCGGATCGACCTCGGCCAACGGCTCGAAGGCGGCGTAGACCTCCCGCCACCAACCGGGATCGCCGTCGACACCGGCCAGCGCGGCCACCACCTCGGCGGTCGACACCCGCGGAACTTCCAGCGCTGCCAACGCCTTGGCGTGCACCGGCGCGGACAGCTCGGCGTCCAGCAGGCCCGGCAGCGCGTCCTCGACCAGCTCGACGAGCTCCTCGGAGCCGACGTCCAGCACGCGAGCGCGCGCAGGAGTGATCCACTCGCCGGAAGCCAGCGGCAGCCACGAGGCGGCGCGCAGCTCTCGCAGCACGGCGGTGCGCAGCCGATCGTCCACTTCGGACAAGGGGAAGCCCGGCAGCGGCACCAGAGCGGTCCGCTCGACCGCGGGCACCCGCTGCACCAGCGCCGGGTACAGCGCGGCGGCGGCGTCCAGCACCGACCAGGCGGCGGCGCCGGGCAGCACGCGGCGGCGTGACGGCTCGACCGGTGTGGTCGCGATCAGACGGGCCGGCAACGACAAGCGTTCGTCGGTCGGCGTCGGCGCGTGCAGCACGTCCTCGCCGAGCTCCGAGTCCAGCGGGTACGCCCAGACGACCGTCCAATGGGGACGGTGCTCGACGCCCTGCACCAGCTCGGTGGGCAGCTCACCGGTCGTGCGCTCGACGAGCCAGCGCGACGAGCCGATGGTGACCACACCGTCCGCGGTGACGAAGCGTTCCCACGACTGGGAGCCGATCTCGATGCGCCGCAGACCCGGCAGCGCGAGCAGCAGGTCCGGCACCTCGTCCACGAAGTCGTCGAGCGAGAGGTCGACCTTCAGCGGCAGCCGGACCTCGGTCGTGAAACCGGCGGGAACCTCTTCTGCGCACGGCCAGACCAGGCGCAGCACCGGCACGTCCCCGCCGCGCTCCGACGCCAGCTCCGGCACCTCTGCACGCGTCCGCGCGGCGGAGAACTCCACGCCGCCGGAGGTGGAAACGACCCGAGGCGCGTCCGTCACGGCCAGCACGGCCGCGAAACCGACACCGAACTGGCCGACGCCGGACTCCTTGGCCGAGGCCCGCAGCGAGGCCAGCGCGGCGACACCGGCGGCGGTCAGCGGTGCACCGGTGTTGGCGGCACGCAGCTCGCCGTCCACCAGAGTGATTCGCAACACACCCGGCTCTGCGCCGGCCGCGTCGGCCGCGTTCTGGGCGAGCTCGACGAGCAGACGGTCCCGGTAACCACCGAGACGGAGGTCTTCCTCAGCGTTCGCGTCTTCGCGGAAGCGGGTGGGCGAACCACGCCACGCGGCGAGGACCGAGGTGCGCAGGGCCTCGGTGCCGAACGGGTCGGTCACTCCGAGACGTCCAGCTGCGCGTCGTCGTAGACGAGATCGGCGACCGGGACGATCGAACCCATCTCGACCTCGACCTCCGAGTGCGCGCCGCAGCCGTACTCGACGTGCACGACGTGGCCGTCCGCGGGCGAGATCTCGTTGGCGCACACGCCGAACGCGGCACCGAACGCACCGGCCACGCGGGTGTAGAAGCCGCACGTGCCGCAGTGCGCGGGGGCGCTGCGGGCCATGTCGGACTTCGGGCCGAAGTCCGAGGACGCCCAGCGGTCCGCGGCCTCGAGGCGGCCCTCGCGGGACAGCACGCGCGTGCGGCCGAGGCCGATCTCCAGCGCGACCTCCTCCACCGCGGGGTCGTCGGACTGCACGTAGGCCTCGACCAGGCGCGGGTCGTTCTCGCGGGGCGGCAGGAGGTCGCCGACACCGAGGTCGCCTGCGCGGACCCGCTCGCTCCACGGCACCCACTCGGGCGCGACCAGAGCGTCCTGACCCGGCAGCAGCACGACCTCGCTGACCGACACCGGGGTGCCCTCGCCCGCGTAGGCGACGGTCACCGCCCAGTTCCAGCCGCGGTAGCCCGCGTGCTCGGCCTCGAACAGGTGCGTCACCGAGAATTCGTCCTCGCCGAGCACCCCGACGTGAGCGCCGACGCGTTCCAACCCGGCTTCCTCCTGCGCGGCGGCGCGGGCGAGGTCAACGGCGTCGGCGAGCAGTTGCGTGGCGTTCACGTCGTGAATTGTGCCGCAGGTCTTCGCCGGGACGAAAACTCGTGCCACCCTCCGTGGGGTGCGCTCACCCGTCTGGCTGTTCATCGTCGCGGTTCTGGCCGCCTGTTCGCCGCAGCAGGAGACAAAACCGCAGGTAGAAGTCCTGCAAAAGATCCCTCACGACTCGTCGGCGTTCACCCAGGGGTTGGAACTGGTCGACGGCGTCCTCTACGAGGGCACCGGGCTCGAGGGCCAGTCGACGATGCGCGCGCTCGACCCGTCGAGCGGCGACGTGCAGAAGAAAGTCGATCTTCCGCAGGACTTCTTCGGCGAAGGCATCACGGTCGTCGGCGACACCATCTGGCAGATCACGTGGCGCAACGGCGTGGCGATCGAACGCGACCGCAAGACGCTGAACGAGGTCCGCCGGGTGAACTACAGCGGCGAGGGCTGGGGCATCTGCGACGACGGTCAGCGGCTGATCATGAGCGACGGCAGCGCGAAGCTCACCTTCCGCGACCCGAAGTCGTTCTCCGAGACCGGCAGCGTGCAGGTCACCCGCGACGGCAAGCCGCTCACCCAGCTGAACGAGCTGGAGTGCGTCGGCGGCAAGGTCTGGGCGAACGTGTGGAAGTCCGACGAGATCGTCCGCATCGACCCCGCCAACGGCCAGGTGACCGACGCCTACGACCTGTCGTCGCTCAAGCCGACGGGCCAGAACGTCGACGTCCTGAACGGCATCGCGCACATCCCCGGCACCAACGAGTTCCTGGTCACAGGCAAGAACTGGCCCACCATCTTCCGAGTGAGGTTCAACGGAATGGGGCAGGATTGAGGGTGTGACGGGCAACGGCGGGTGGAGTGACGAGCCGACTCCGAAGCGCTACCCGTGGCAGGACGACGAGTACCAGCCGCGGCAGCGTTCCCGTCCCGCGTCCGAGCACGGTTTCCAGGCCCCGCCCCGCCGTGCCCAGAACACCCGTCCGCTGCCGAACCAGGATCAGCAGACCACCCCGACGCCCAAGCCGCCGAAGAAGCTCACGGTCACGCGCGTCGCGTGGTTCCGCAGCAAGCAGCTCTCGCAGCAGGCCGTCGCGGCGTTCCGGCGCGCAGCCCACGCCGACGGTGCCAAGAAGTCCGGCATGTCGTCAGTCACCTACGCGGTGATGATGAACTACGCCGCCGATGCCGCGATGGCCGTCGCGCTGGCGAACACGCTGTTCTTCAGCGCCGCGTCGGCGGAGTCCAAGACCAAGGTCGCCCTGTACCTGTTGATCACGGTCGCGCCGTTCGCGTTGATCGCGCCGGTGATCGGCCCGCTGCTGGACAGGATCCAGCGCGGCCGCCGGCTGGCGCTGGCCGCGTCGTGCGTGGTGCGGATCGTGCTGTCGATCGTGATGGCGCTGAACTTCGACAACTGGCTGCTCTACCCGGCGGCGCTGGGCAGCATGGTCCTGAGCAAGTCGTTCACGGTGCTCAAGTCCGCGATCACCCCGCGCGTGTTGCCGCCGGAGATCACGCTGTCCAAGACCAACGCGCGCATGACGGTCTTCGGCCTCGCTGCCGGTGCGGTGTTCGGTGCGTTCGCCGCCGGGTTCGCGAAGCTGTTCGGCTCACCGGGCGCGCTGTGGTTCACCGCGGTGCTGTGCCTGGTGAACGCGGTGCTGTGCATGCGGATCCCGTCCTGGGTCGAGGTGACCGAGGGCGAGGTTCCCGCCACGCTGACGTCCAGGCCCGCCAAGCAACGCATTTCCCGGCACGTTGTGGTCGCGTTGTGGGGCAACGGTTCCATCCGCATGCTGACCGGGTTCCTGACGTTGTTCGCGGCCTTCGTGGTCCGCGCGCAGACCGAGGGCGACGCGTTCCAGCAGCTGCTCCTGCTCGGCGTGATCGCCGCCGCCGCCGGAACCGGCAGCTTCCTCGGCAACGCGATCGGCGCACGCCAGCAGTTCGGCAAACCGGACGAGGTGATCCTCGCCTGCGTGGGTACGGCTCTCGTCGTGACCATCGTGGCCGCGGCGCTGCCCGGCCTGGTCACCGCCGCGATCGTCGGCCTGCTGGGCGCCACGGCGTCGTCGCTGGCCAAGGTCGTCCTGGACGCGGTGATCCAGGACGACCTGCCGGAGGAGTCGCGCGCGTCGGCGTTCGGCCGCTCCGAGACGATCCTGCAGCTCGCGTGGGTCTTCGGCGGCGCGCTGGGCGTACTGCTGCCCGCGACGTTCTGGATCGGCTTCCTGGTGCTGGGCGTCCTGCTCGCGCTCGGACTCACCCAGACCTGGCTGTACCGCAACGGGACGTCGTTGCACAGGCTCGTCCGCAGGCCGGCTCCTGCGACCCCGTAGGCTGCCTGACGTGCGTCGACTTGCTTCTGTCCTGGCCGCCAGCGTCCTCGTGCTGACCGGATGCGCTCTGCCTCGGCACGACCCCGAGGTCACGTTCTACGCGAACGGCAAGACCATCCGCCTCGAGCCGACGATCTACTGCGACATCGACGGCTCCAACTGCGCCGAGAAGAACGCGCCCGGCACGTTGAAGGTGCCGGCGGGCAAGGTCGTGCAGATCTCGGTGGACGGCCAGCTCGCGGACGGCCTCTGGGAGGTCGTGTGCGTGTACGAGAACGCCGCCAAGGTGCAGGAGGGCTGCTCCTCGCCGTTGCTCGGCAAGGGCGACAACTTCTCCTACACGCTGGCCGTGCCGAACGAGAAGGACCAGCTGCTGCGCATCGAGGTGCACGAGGCGGCCGGCGCGGTGCTGGACACCGGTCAGCCGCTGATGCGCGGTTCGTGGGTCGTCGACATCACGCGCTAACGCCTGCCGAACGCTTCCCACCACTCGCTCGGCACGATCCGCAGGGCCGAGTCCATCAGCGCCTTGCCGGTGTCGGTGACCACCGATCCCTGCATGGTCTGGATGAAGCGCTCCATCTTCGTGACGCCTGCGGCCTGGTACTCCCGTGCCTGCAGCAGAAGTTCCAGCTTGTCGGCGTCACGGGAGCAGCGCGCTTCGGGCGTGTGGTCGTCGCCCTTCGCGGACTCGTGCTCGGCGACCAACGCCTCGATGTGCGCGGCAAGAGGCGCGGGCAGGTTCTTCACCTGGTCCCTGGCCACTTCCTCGGGCGGCACCTTCACGTCGAGGTAGAGCTTGCCGACGTACGGGATGTCGCCGATCCGCGCTTCGGGCACGTCGTGGAAGAGGCCCAGCGTCGCCGCCCGGTCCGGGTTCGCACCCTCCTGGACGGCGATCGCGTACGCCAGCACGCCCACCCGGAACGAGTGGGCGGCCACCGACTCGGGGTTCTGCACCCCGGCGAAGAGCCACCCCGCTCTGGGCAGGCGTTTGAGCTGGCCGACCTCGTAGACGAATTCGACGATCTTGTCAGCTTCGGACATGCGGCCGATCTTTTTACGGATCGAGGTCCCGCGCCACCGCCCGGACGACCTCGGCGACGAGCTTCATGCTCTTCTTGTCGGACGGGTAGCGGCCGCGGCGCAGGTCGGGCTGCACCTTGTTCTCCAGCAGCTTGATCATGTCCTCGATCAGGCCGTGCAGCTCCTCCGCGGGACGGCGGCGCGCCTCGGCGACGGACGGCTGCGGGTCGATCAGGCGCACCGACAGCGCCTGCGGGCCGCGCCGGCCCTCCGCCATGCCGAACTCGATGCGCTGGCCGGCCTTCAAACCGGTGACACCCGGAGGCAACGCGGCTTTGCGGACGTAGACGTCCTCGCCACCGTCCTGGGTGACGAACCCAAAGCCCTTCTCCGTGTCGTACCACTTGACCTTGCCGGTCGGCACCGCGCTCACCATTCCCAAGCTTGTCGCACAACGAACGCGCCCCAGGCGTACCCAGGACGCGTCTCACCAGAGTAGCCAGAAGACCAGGCGGAAGGCACCTCCGTTAGCGCGACTACGCTGCCCGCATGACCGCTCCGAAGTTGATGCCGCTGGCCATCGGCCTGTTCGCCATCGGCGTACTGGCGATCATCGCGGTCTTCGTGCTCTTCGCCACGGGCCACAGCGACCTGCCGCTCTGGCTGAACGTCGCCGCCACCTACCTGCCGGCGATCGGCCTGGCGCTCGGGATCATCGCGGTGATCAGGAAAGCACGCCAGAAGAAGTCCTGAGCCACTCCGGGAACTCGCGCAGGTCCTCCAGCACGACCGCGGCGCCCGCTTCTGCCAGCTCAGCGCGTGAACAGGGCCCCGTCACCACGCCGACGGCCAGCGCACCGGCGGCCTCGGCACCCCGCATGTCGCCGACGTGATCACCGACGTAAACGGCCGCGCCGTGCAGCTTGAGCGACTCCGCCTTGCCCGTCGACCACAGCTCGCCGTAGAGGTGGTCGACCTCCCAGCCGAGAGCTTCGAGGTGCAGCGCGGCGTTCTTGCGGTACTTGCCCGTCACGACCATGGTCTGGCCACCCAGCTCCCGGACGGCCTGCAGGGCGTGAGAAGCACCGGGCAGCGCGACCGTCGCCGGGATCACGACCTCGGGGTACAGCGCGCGGAAGAGCGTGACCAGGTCCGGGATCTCCTCCTCCGGCACGCCCATCTCGCGGTAGATCATGTCGAGGGGCGGGCCGAGGTTCGACGCGAAGTGCTCGCCGTCCAGCTGGTGTCCGGTGCGGGCGCCGACTTCGTTCATCACCGCCGCCATGCCCGGTCTGGGGTCGATGAGGGTCATGTCGAGGTCGAAGCCCACGGTGAACGGCACAGAACCCAACTCTACGTCTGTACAAAAACTGTATCTGTGTAAAGCTGGCAGCGTGAGCGACATCACCGAGCTCTTGCTGGATGCGGCTGCGGACCTGCTCGCCGTCCACGGGTTCCACGGACTGCGCATGATCGAGGTCGCCAGCCGCGCCGGGGTGAGCAGGCAGACCGTCTACAACGAGTTCGGCAACAAGGAAGGGCTCGTCCAAGCCGTCGCGGCGCATCGGACCGAGGAGTACCTCACCGGGATCGCCAGCCGGCTCGGCCAGGACCCCGATCCGTGGGAGGCGATGCGATCGGCGTTCCGGTTCACCTTCGAGCAGACCGAGAAGGACCGGCTGGTCTCCGCCATGCTGACCGGGCAGGACGCCGAGGACCTGTTGCCGTTCCTCACGACCAGGGGCCATCCCGTGCTGTTCCACGCGACCGAGGTCGTCGAGCAGCACCTCACCGAGCACTTCCCCGGCAGGCACGTGCGGCTCGCGGCGGAGACGACGGTGCGGCTCGCGCTGAGCCACCTGCTGATGCCGAGCGGCGACCTGGAAAGCGCTGTCGACGCCGTGGTCAGAGTCGCCAAGGCCACGTTGGAGGCCTGAACACCTCCCCTTGTTGCAATAATCTGGCAACAAGGGGAGGTGTCCGGTGGTTGCTGTCGGGACGCGTTTGCGGGCCGGTGCGGCGTTGCTCGGTCCGGCGTTCGTCGCCGCGATCGCGTACGTCGATCCCGGCAACGTGGCCACCAACACCGCGGCGGGCGCGAAGTACGGGTACCTGCTGGTGTGGGTGCTCGTCGTCGCGAACGTCATGGCGGGGCTCGTGCAGTACCTGTCGGCGAAGCTGGGCCTGGTCACCGGGCAGTCGTTGCCGGAGGCGGTGCGAGATCACCTGCCACGTCCGGCACGGCTCGCGTACTGGGGCCAGGCGGAGGTGGTCGCGATGGCGACCGATCTCGCCGAGGTGCTCGGTGGCGCCATCGCGCTGTCGTTGCTCTTCGACCTCCCGCTGCTGCTCGGCGGGGTGATCACCGGTGTCGTGTCGACGGTGTTGCTGCTGGTGCAGGACAAGCGCGGGCAGCGGCCGTTCGAGCGGGTGATCACCACGATGCTGGCCGTGATCGCGATCGGGTTCGTGGCGGGGCTGTTCGTGTCACCGCCGTCCGTTTCCGGTGCCGTCTCCGGTCTGCTGCCGAGGTTCGACGGCGCGGACAGCGTGCTGCTCGCGGCGGGCATGCTCGGCGCGACCGTGATGCCGCACGCCGTCTACCTGCACTCGGCGCTGGCCCGGGACCGGCACGGCAGGAATCCGGCGTTGCTCGGCACGACCAAGGTCGACGTGGTGGTCGCGATGATGCTGGCCGGTGCGGTGAACCTGGCGATGCTGCTGCTCGCGGCCTCGGCCTTGCAGGGCGAGGACGGCGTGGACACGCTCGAAGGAGCGCACGCGGCGGTCGGCGCCACGCTGGGCGGCGGCATCGCGCTGTTGTTCGCTCTTGGTCTGCTGGCTTCGGGTTTCGCGTCCACGGCGGTCGGTTGCTACGCGGGCGCGGTGGTGATGGACGGGCTGCTGCGGGTGCGGGTTCCGTTGCCGGCAAGGCGAATCGTCACCCTGGTGCCGGCTTTGGTGATCCTGGCGCTCGGGGTCGACCCGACGTTCGCGTTGGTGCTGTCGCAGGTCGTGCTGTCGTTCGGCATCCCGTTCGCACTGGTGCCGCTGGTGTGGCTGACCGCGCGCCGTCCGTTGATGGGTTCGTTCACGAACCGGCGCACGGTCACCGTTGCCGCTTCCTGCGTGGCGTTCGCGGTGGTCGTGCTGAACGTGGCGTTGATCTACCTGACGATGTCCCCGTAGTCGACACCGAGCTGGCGCAACGCCTCTTCCAGCGTGCGCATGACGTCGATCGTGTTCTGCCAGGTCATCAGCGGGCTTTCCACGAGGCCCGCGGCGATGCACTCCTCGACCGCGCGGATCTGGTGCTGGTAGCCCTCGTCCTCGATGGTGTGCTCGACACCGTTGATCGTCGCCTTCGTCGCGGCGAACATCGGCTCGGCCAGGTCGATCCGCCCCGAGGTGCCGACGATGTCCGCCGTGCAGCCGAGGTTCGCGACGAGCGAGCAGCTCAGCAACGCGTGGGCGCCATCGGGATACCCGAGCAGCAGTCCGGCGTCGGAGTCCACATCGGATGGTGCCCTGCCACCCCACGCGCGGACTTCCGAGGGAACCCCGAGCAGCAGGTGCGCGAGCGCGACCGGGTAGACGCCGAGATCGAGCAGCGCCCCACCGCCGGCTTCCTTCGCCCAGAGCCGGTGGTCCGGATCGAAGGCGAGCGCGAAACCGAAAGTCGCGCGGAGGGAGCGGACCTCACCGATCTCCCCGCTGCGCACGGCCTCGTGCACCTTGCGGATCAACGGGTTGAACCGCGTCCACATGGCTTCCATCAGGAAGAGGTTCTTCGACTTCGCCCTTTCGATCATTTCCTCCGCGTCGGCGACCGTGAGCGCGAAGGCCTTCTCGCACAGCACGTGCTTGCCGGCGTCGAGCGCGGCGAGCGTGACCTCCCGGTGCTGCCCGTGCGGGGTCGCGACGTAGACGACCTCGACATCGGGATCAGCCAGCAGGTCGCGGTAGTCGCCGTACGCGCGCTCGATGCCGAACCGCTCGGCGAACGCCTCGGCGCGGCTCTTGTCGCGTGAAGACACCGCGAGAACGGTGACGCCCTCGACCTTCAGCATGTCGGCGGTCACGGTCTGCGCGATTCCGCCTGTTGCGATCACACCCCACTTCATGAAGTGAGCTTAGATTGAAGGTATGCGCCTCATCCTGAACGTGATCTGGCTGGTGCTCGCCGGGTTCTGGATGGCCGTCGGCTACGCGGTCGCCGGTCTCATCTGCTGCATCCTGATCATCACGATCCCGTGGGGCATCGCGTCGTTCCGCATCGCCAACTACGCGCTCTGGCCGTTCGGGCGCGAGGTGGTCGACAAGCCCGGCGCGGGCACCGGGTCGTTGCTGGGCAACATCATCTGGATCATCGTCGCCGGTCTGTGGCTCGCCATCGGCCACATCCTCACCGGCATCGCGCTGTGCGTGACGATCATCGGCATCCCGCTCGGCGTCGCCAACTTCAAGCTGGTGAAGGTCTCGCTGGTGCCGCTGGGCAAGGAGATCGTCGAGGTCCCGTGAGGGTCTCCCGCTCCTCGTCGGGGGCGAGGAGCGGAAGACCTCTCATCAGGCACGCACCGTCAGGCTTCGTCGCCCGACAGCTCGTGCAGGCACAGGATGTTGCCCTCGGTGTCCGTGAACCACGCCGCGCGCTCGTTGCCCATGACCGCGATGTGGTTGGTGGTCTTGAGGTCGGGCATGTCGTAGTCCTCGAAGTGGACACCCTTGTCCTCGAGCTCGCGGATCTCGCCCTCGAGGTCGGGCACCTCGAAGCTGAGCACCGTGTGTGCGGTCTGCGCGCCCTTTTCCGCAGGCATCAGCCCCAGCGCGTCGCCCTGGCCGAGCGCGAAGATCCGCGTACCGTCCGGCGCGGTGGCGAGGGCCTTGAGGCCGAGCTTGTCCGCGTAGAAGCGCCCAGCCCGGTCTGGGTCTTCTACGGGCAGCATCGTCGTGGTTCTGGTGGCGGTGAGCATGCGCGCCTCCTTCGACGGAATCCCACGATGTTGCGCGCGTCACACCGCATCCGCAAGAGGCCTTTCACCCCTTCGTGACCTGCGGGGATTGTTGATTCGCGCGGCGATTTCGCTCCGTCAACGCACCGCGCCTCGTCGTGCTCGAACGCCGGCGCGGGTCATCTCCCCGACCGCGGTCAGGCTTCGGTGTAGGGCAAGGGGACGACCAGGCACGGGCCGCCGCTGTAGAGGCCCGCGTCGATCGCCAGCACCTTGTCGTCGGCGTACACGAGCGGCCCGTCGATCTGGTCCGGCGGCACCCCGAGCTGGTCGGCGATGACGCTGTGCCCGTGCACGATCGTGCTACCGCCGAGGGTCCCGAGCAGCTCGTCCGCGATTTCGGGACCCTGCGGGCCGCGGAACGCGTAGCGCGTCGTCATCTTGCGCCAGCACTCCCACCAGTCGACGAGATCGTCGCCCTTGAGCACCTGGCGGACGGCTTCGTTGACCTCCTCGATCGAGGACCCCCATTCGAGGTAGGCCGCCGTGTCGGAGTGCATCAGCAGGTGGTCGTCGCGCAGCTTCAGCACCGGTCTGCTGGTGAGCCACTCGACGTGCTCGTCGGTCAACCGGTCCTGGTCGCTGCGCAGCCCGCCGTTGAGCAGCCAGCTCCGCGCGAACGACCGCGGCCCCGCGCTGTCGGGCACCTGCTCGTCGCCGAACCGGTGCATGCCGAGCAGCAGCACCTCGTGGTTGCCGATCAACGAGTTGACCACGCCACCCGCCTGCACGGCCTCCTCGCTCAGGCGCATGACCAGGTCGATCACGCCGACACCGTCAGGCCCGCGGTCCACGAAGTCGCCGAGGAACCACAGCTCGGCCTCACCGCCCGTCCAGTGCCCCTCCTCGTCGCACAGCTCGGCGACGTGCAGGGCTCTGGTCAGTTCGGCGAGGTGCCCGTGCACGTCGCCCACGACGTACATCGAGCGTCGATCCGTGTCCACGTCCGCGACGATAGGTGATTGACCCTCGCGCGTCAGTGGCCAGCCCAGTCACCGAACGGGTCCTGTGAGTGACCGACCAGCTCCGCGATCGACTTCAGCACCCGTGTGGGCCGGTACGGGTACATCTCGGCGTGCTCGGAGGTGAAGATCCCGGACAGCACGAGGATGGTGGAGAGCCCGGCTTCCAGGCCGGAGCGCACGTCGGTGTCCATCCGGTCACCGATCATGAGAGCGTTCTCGGAGTGCGAGCCCAGAGCGCGCAGGGCCGACCTCATCATCAACGGGTTCGGCTTGCCGACGTAATAGGGCTCACGGCCGGTGGCGCGCTCGATCAACGCCGCCACGGCGCCGGTCGCGGGCAGCGAGCCCTCGCGGGACGGGCCCGTCGCGTCCGGGTTGGTCGCGATGAACTTCGCGCCCTCCTCGACCAGGCGGATGGCCTTGGTGATCGCGGTGAAGCTGTAGGTGCGGGTCTCGCCGAGCACCACGTAGTCCGGGTCGCGGTCGGTCAGCACGTAGCCGATCTCGTGCAGCGCTGTGGTGAGGCCGGCCTCGCCGATCACGAACGCCGAGCCGTTGGGGCGTTGCGAGTCGAGGAACTTGGCCGTGGCCAGGGCGGACGTCCAGATGGACTTCTCCGGGATGTCCAGGCCCGTGCGCTGCAACCGCGCGCGCAGGTCTCGTGGCGTGTAGATGGAGTTGTTGGTGAGCACGAGGAACGGGGTGTCTGAAGCGCGCAGCTCCGCGACGAACTCGTCAGCGCCGGGGATCAGGTGCTCTTCGTGAACCAGAACACCGTCCATGTCCATCAAGTAGTGCCACATGGCCTAAGTATTGATCACGGCCTTGCGGAACGTCTCGATCTGAAGCTGGAGATAACGCTCGATAACTTCGATCTCGTCGGGGTCGAAGCGGCTCAGGACCTGGACGAGGCTCTGCTGCGCCTTCTCGAAGAGGTGCGCGAACTTGGCCAGGTCACCTGCTGTGACCTCGACGAGCACCTTGCGGCGGTCGTGCGGATCGCGGACCCGGCGGACGAATCCGGCACGTTCCAGGCGGTCGATCACGCCGGTGACGGCGCCGGTGGAGAGGCCGGAGAGCTCGGCGATGCGTCCCGCGGTGAGCGGCCCGTCCGCCCGCATGGCGAGATCGAGGCACTTCTCGTCGGTCGCGGACAGACCCATCTGCTCGGCGACCTTCGTGTGGAACATGATCGTGAGCGCGCTCTGCTCCCGCATGTACCAGGTGAACCTCTCCAGCACCTCAGGTTCCATGTTGAACATCTTAGCCGCTAAGACAATTCCTTGTGACAGTGCTCCAAACGGGCGGAACGTGAGAAACCTCGTTCTTGGAGTCACCTACAAGGGGTTGTTCATTAAGCTAAATAAGGTGACAGCAGTGGAGTTGGGACTACCCGTCGTGCGCAGTACGCCGGACGCGTCCGCACGACCGGACACGCCACTGCTCGTGGACAGGTTCGGGCGGGTCGGGAAGGACCTCCGGGTGAGCCTCACCGACCGCTGCAACCTGCGCTGCACCTACTGCATGCCGGCTGAGGGCCTCGACTGGCTGAAGAAGGACGAGCTGCTCACCGACGACGAGCTCATCCGGCTCATGCGAATCGCGGTGGTCGACCTGGGCATCACGGACATCCGCTTCACCGGCGGCGAGCCGTTGCTGCGGCGCGGCCTGGAGCAGGTCATCGCCGCGACGGCCGGGCTGGAGCCCCGCCCGCGCATGTCGATGACCTCGAACGGCATCGGCCTCGCCCGGCGCGCCCAGTCGCTGAAGGACTCCGGCCTGAACCGGATCAACATCTCGCTCGACACCCTCGACCCCGACCGCTTCGCCACCCTGACCAGGCGCGACCGCATCACCGACGTGCTGGACGGCCTCGACGCCGCCCGTGCGGCCGGGCTGGAGCCGGTGAAGGTCAACTCCGTGCTGATGCGCGGCGTGAACGAGGACGAGGCCGTCCCGCTGCTGCGGTTCTGCGTCGAGAACGGCTACCAGCTGCGGTTCATCGAGCAGATGCCGCTGGACGCGCAGCACGGCTGGACCCGCACGGACATGGTCACGGCCGACGAGATCCTCACGATGCTGTCGACCGCCTACACGTTGACGCCTGAAGAGACCCCGCGCGGTGGTGCCCCCGCCGAGCGCTGGCTGGTCGACGGCGGCCCCTCGGTGGTCGGCGTGATCGCGTCGGTGACGAGGCCGTTCTGCGCCGCCTGCGACCGCACCCGGCTCACCTCGGACGGCCAGATCCGCAACTGCCTGTTCAGCCAGGGCGAGACCGATCTGCGCGCGCTGCTGCGCGACGGCTCCCCCGACTCCGCGATCGCCGACGCCTGGCGTGCCAACATGTGGGCCAAGGCGGCCGGTCACGGCATCAACGACGCGGGCTTCTCCCAGCCCGACCGGCCCATGAGCGCCATCGGAGGATGACAGGTGACCTCGGTGAAGATCCGCTACTTCGCGGGCGCACGCGCTGCGGCCGGGGTTGCCGACGAGGATCTCGTGCTCGACACCTCCGACCCCACCGTGGCTCTCGTCGTGAGCACCATCGGTGAACGGCACGGCGACCAGCTCGGCAAGGTGCTGGCCGCGTCCAGCTTCCTGCTCGACGGCGTCGCGGTGCGGGACACGTCGACGCGCGTGCCCGCCGGTGCTCAGCTGGACGTGCTGCCGCCGTTCGCGGGCGGCTGACGCAGCCTTTCCACCCAGACTCGCCGCCCGGTTTCGCCTGCCAGCCCCAGCGCACGGAGCCGGTGTCGTTCCGCTTCCTCCACGGAGCCCATCGCCAGGTGGATCTCCGCGAGTTCGGCCACGACCTGCACCTGACGGACTCGCAGCCCGCCGCGTTCGGCGATCTCGTCCGCCTCCGTGGCGCACAGGAGTGCCTGCCGCAGGTTCCCCAGTGCGCGGTGGTCGGCCGCCAAACCGGTGAGCGACTGGACCTCGCCGCGCGCGAACGCCGCGTTCCGACAGATCGCCAGCGCCCGTTCGTGCTGCTCGACGGCCTCGTCGAGCCGCTGGAGCCGCCGCAGCACCGCGCCGAGAGTGGCTCGGGCGTCCACCTCGGCCATGTCCTTCTCGGAACCGGTCGCGACGTCGACAGCACGTCGGCAGATGACCTCGGCTTCGATTGTCCGGTCCTGTTCGAACAGGAGAAAGGCACGCGCGTCGAGGACACGGGACTCGAACGTCGGACCGAGCTCAGGTGCCACCAGCGGCTCCACCTCGTCGAGGCACCTCGCCACCTCGTCGAAGTCGCCGATGAAGAGGTGTGCGATGGCGAGACCGTGCAGGCAGAACGCCTTGCCGGCAGTCAGATTCCGCTCGACCGACGTCCGCAGCGCCTCCTCGCAGTAGGACACCGCCTCATCCAACGGACCGAGATCGGTCAGGACGCAACTCAGGTTGAACAGGGTGGTCGGCTTCCGGGTGATGGCCAGCGCCTCGTGCATCGCGCCGGCCGCTTCGGCCAGGTTGCCGAGTTCCCAGTGGATGATCCCCAGGTTGCCGACGTACGACGCCAACGGGCCGAGGTCGTCGCTCTGCCGGGCGAGCGCCACCGCCCGCTCGTAGGCGGGCAGCGCATCGAGGAACCGGCCGGACCGCCAGTGCGCAAGTCCGAGCGAGCCGTGCATGTTCGCCTCGGCGCCCACGTCACCTAGGCGCTGTGCGGCCCGCAGCCCTTCACGGGCGGTCATGCTCCAGTCGACCACGTTCGCGGCGTGGTAGAGGAAGTACGCGCGCATCGCGTCGGCCAGCTGCCAGGTGATCGGCCGGTCGCCCGCCGCGAGCACGGCGGCCACGAGGTTGGCACGTTCCGTGTCGAGCCATGCGAGTGCACGCGACATGTCACTCACGCCGTGCGAGGGCAGCCCGGCAGAGACCTCCGGCAGTCCCAGCCTGTGCAGTTCCGGATTCAGCATCCGGCCGGCCGCGTGGGCATTGATCAAGTAGTACTCGTACAGCCGGACGGGTGCGGGCGCACCGAGCTGGAGGGCGTAGACCCGCAACAGGTCGTGCAGGCTGTACCTGTCGCCGGAGTGTTGCACGAGGTTGGCGGTGACGAGCTGATCGAGCGGAAGGGCCGCGTCCTCGCCGAGCAGCGCCGTTGCGCCGTCGATCGAGAAGTCCGGGCCGGGCACCTGTCCGAGCAGCCGGAACAAACGCTGGGAACGTTCGGGCTGAGCCTGGTAGGACACCTCGAACGTGGCACGGACGGCAGCGTCGCCCTCGATCTCCAGCGCGTCCAGCCTGCCCTCACCCCGCAGATCGGCCAGGTAGTCGCTGATGTGCCGGTCGACCAGGTGCGCCGCGGCGATGCGCAGGGCGAGCGGAAGGTTGCCGCACAACCGGATCAGCTCGGAGCGCTCGTGGTGCCCGCCACGGACACGCATGTTGTCGAGCAACGCGTGGGCCTCGTCGTCGTCGAAGACGCCGAGCCTGACCTGGAAGTGCTCCGGCAGGTCGATGCGGCTGGTGACGATCAGCACAGACCTGTCACCGGCCGGCCGCAGCGGGCAGATCTGGTCCCGACCGGCGTTGTCGATCACCACGAGCACTGCGCGATCCGCCGTCATCTGCTCGTACAGTGCGATTTGCGCATCGAGGCCGACCGGAATCTGCTCGGCGCCGAGCGCGCGCAGGAATCGCGACAGCGCCTGCTCCGCCGTCACAGGTTCACCTTCCGAGAACGCGCGAAGGTTCACGTACAACTGACCGTCCGCGAACCGGTCACTCATCCGTTGCGCGAGATGGACGGCGAGCGACGTCTTTCCAACGCCGGGCGAACCGGTGATCGCGAGCACCCGCGCCGTGGACCCCAGTGCGACCCGGATGCCGTCGGCGCGACCGACGAAGTCGGGCAGGTCCGCGGGGAGCTGTCGCGGTCCTGGCTTGCGCGGCACCAGCCGATAGCCGTACGGCTCGGTGACGACCTGATCGGTGACGCGCAGGCGCTGCACGAGTTTCCGCAACGCCGCCTTCGGGTTCGCGGGCTTCCCGGCGCCCCAGATCGAGTCGATCAATTCGTCGAACGGCACGGGCTGGCCCGGCCTGGCCGCCAACGCCTTCCGGAGCGCTTCGATCCTCATGTGTCCATCGTGTCGCCCCCGATCGCGGCGTGTCTCCGATCGGCCGAACAGGCGTGAGCCACGCCTCACTTTCCGTAATAGATCTCGGCCGATCTCAGGATGGAAACGAACCGATAACGACACCTTTGAGCTGCTGTTTTGTAGCCTCAGAACAACGTTCCAAAACGTTACTGTGATGCGCATCACAGCCTGATACGTTTGGTGGGCTGCCGTCGGTTACGTACCGTCGCTCCTCGGCTGGCCCCGACCAGCCACGAGCAAGACCGGAGGACCAGCACCGAACCCAGTCCGAGGGTTCTCCGGAACAACCCCGAGCGAGAGAAACCGCCGGACTGGGACGCAGGGACGCACCGGGCCCCGAACCCGAGTCCCTGACCGCAGGTGCGGTGGACCGAGAGGCACATGGCTTTCAACCGAGGCAAGCAGGGCAAGCAGGGTTCCGCCGCTCGCACTATCGCCAAGGTCGCGGCTGTCGGCATCATCGCCGGCGCCCCTCTGGGCCTGGCCGTTGGCACCGCCAACGCCGCCCCTGTCGACTGGGACGCACTCGCGCAGTGCGAGGCCAGCGGCAACTGGGCCGCCAACACCGGTAACGGTTACTACGGCGGCCTGCAGTTCAATCCGCAGACGTGGAGGGCCTACGGCGGCCAGGGCAACCCCGCCAACGCCTCCCGCGAGCAGCAGATCGCCGTCGCCGAGCGGGTCGCTGCCGGCCAGGGCGTCCAGAACGCGTGGCCGTCGTGCAGCAAGCGCATCGGCGCCTACGTGGGCAAGAAGACCGCCCCGGCCCCGAAGCAGGCCCAGCCGCAGCGCAAGGCGCAGCCGCAGCAGCGCCAGGCCGCTCCGGTGCAGCAGGCTCCGGTCGTCGTTGTCGAGGGTTCGAAGAGCAACCCGAACGGCAACTACGAGATCAAGGTCGGCGACACTCTGTCGAAGATCGCCGAGGCCAACAAGGTCGCCGGCGGCTACCAGGCCATCGTGGAGAAGAACAAGGGCTTCATCACGAACCCGGACCTGATCTTCCCGGGCCACAAGATCCTGATCTGAGCAGGACGTCTGGCCGTTCGAATCGGCAGTCCCGTTGACGCGGACTGATGCAGGACCAGGGATCTCACCGTTACCCCCCGGCGGTGAGGTCCCTGCCTGCGTTTCAGGGGCAGTTGACCCACTCGTCGTTGCCGTCGGAGAAGACCTGCCGCTTCCACACCGGCAGCCGGGCCTTGACCTCGTCCACGAGGTCGGCGCACAGCGAGAACGCCTCCTTGCGGTGCTCGGCCGCCACCGCGCAGGCCAGCGCCACGTCACCGATCTTCAACGGCCCGACCCGGTGCGACACGGCGATCCCGTGCACGCCGGCGTAGCGGTCGGCCAGCGAGGCGACGACCTCGGCCACGACGTCGCCTGCCGACGGGTGCGAGTGGTACTCGAGCTCCAGCACCGAGCGGCCGCCGTCGTGGTCGCGCACGACGCCGGAGAACGTCACCACCGCGCCGGCGCGGTCGGAACCGACCAGGGCGGCGTGTTCCTCTACCGACAAGGGCTCCTCGGTCACGACAGCCCGCAGCACGACACCCATCAGTGGTCACCTCCGCGCAGTTGGTCGAGCGCATGCTCCACGACGTTGCCGAGCACGTCCAGCCCGTCCCGCACCCCGCCGGTCGAACCAGGCAGGTTCACGATCAACGTCCGGCCCGCCACGCCGGCCACGCCGCGCGACAGCACCGAACCCGGCACGCGCGGCCAGCCGGACATCCTGATCGCGTCGGCGATGCCGGGCACCTCGTAGTCCAGCACGGCACGGGTGGCCTCCGGCGTGCGGTCGGTCGGGTTGATGCCGGTCCCGCCGGTGGTCAGGACGAGGTCGGCGCCGCCGGACACCGCCTCGGTGAGCGCCTGCTGGACCGGGTCGCCGTCAGGCACCACGACCGGTGAGGCGACCGAGAAACCGCGCGCGGACAGCCACTCGACGATCAGCGGGCCGCTGCGGTCGGCGTACACGCCCGCGGCGGCGCGGTTCGAGGCGGTGATCACCACTGCCTTCACGGGCGCTCCCACAGGCCTGACTTGCCGCCTTCCTTGCGTTCGACCCGGACGGCGTCCAGGGAGGCGGCCGGGTCGACGGACTTCACCATGTCGTGCAGGGTGAGGCCGGCCACCGAGACGGCGGTCAGGGCTTCCATCTCCACGCCCGTGCGGTCGGTGGTGCGGACCGTGGCTGTGATCAACACGGAGGTGTCGGCCAGAGCCAGGTCCACGACCACCGACGACAGGGCGATCGGGTGGCACAGGGGGACCAGTTCCCAGGTGCGCTTCGCGGCCATGATGCCCGCGATCCTGGCGGTGGCGAGGGCGTCGCCCTTGGGCAGGCCGTCGGTGCCGAGCAGCGCAACCACCTCGGCGGTCGTGCGCAGGATCCCGGTGGCCACGGCCGTTCGGGTGGTCTGCTCCTTGCCCGAGACGTCGACCATGCGGGCCGCGCCGTGGGAGTCCAGGTGGGTGAACTGCTTGGTCATACCGCGATCGTATGCCTGGCCCCGCGCAACAGCCCGTGCCAACTCCCTACGAGGTCGCGGCCTTGCGGACGGCTTCGGCGACGGCGGGGGCCACCGTGTTGTCGAAGACCGACGGGACGATGAACGACGCGTTGAGGCGGTCGCCGTCCACCACGTCGGCGATGGCCTGCGCGGCGGCCAGGAGCATCGCGTCGGTGATGGTCCTGGCGTGGGCGTCCAGCAGGCCGCGGAACACGCCGGGGAACGCCAGCACGTTGTTGATCTGGTTCGGGAAGTCCGAGCGGCCCGTCGCCACGACGGCGGCGTGCTGCTGGGCCTCCATCGGGTCGATCTCCGGGTCCGGGTTGGCCAGTGCGAAGACGATGGCGTCCTTGGCCATGGTCGCGACCTGGTCGGCACCGAAGAGGTTCGGGGCCGAGACACCGATGAACACGTCCGAACCGACCAGCGCGTCGTGCAGACGGCCGGACAGGTTCTCCTTGTTCGTGGAGGCCGCGATGGACTTCAGGTTCGAGTCCAGGCCGGGACGGTCGCGGTGCACGATGCCGTCGACGTCCACCGCGATGATGTCGCCCGGCTCCTGGGCCTGCAGCAGGCGGATGATCGCGGAACCGGCGGCACCGACGCCGCAGACCGTGATGCGGCAGTTCTTGATGTCCTTGCCGACGACGCGCAGAGCGTTGCGCAGAGCCGCGACCACGACGATCGCGGTGCCGTGCTGGTCGTCGTGGAAGACCGGGATGTCGAGCTTCTCGCGCAGGCGGGCCTCGATCTCGAAGCAGCGCGGCGCGGAGATGTCCTCGAGGTTGATGCCGCCGTACACGGGAGCGATGAGCTCGACCGCGCGGATGATCTCCTCGGTGTCCTGGGTGTCCAGGCAGACCGGCCAGGCGTCGACGCCGGCGAACTTCTTGAACAGGGCCGCCTTGCCCTCCATCACCGGCAGAGCGGCGGCGGGGCCGAGGTTGCCCAGGCCCAGCACGGCCGAACCGTCGGTGACGACGGCGACGGTGTTGCGCTTGATCGTCAGGCGGCGCGCGTCGTCCGGGTTCTTGGCGATCGCCTCACACACACGAGCCACACCCGGCGTGTACGCGCGGGAGAGGTCGTCGCGGTTCCTCAGCGGCACCTTCGACGAGATCTCGATCTTGCCACCGAGGTGCACGAGGAACGTGCGGTCCGACACCTTGCGGACGACGATGCCGGGCAGCGTCTCCAGCGTGTCGGTGATGTCCTTCGCGTGGTTCGCGGAGAGGGCGTTGCAGGTGAGGTCGATGACGACGCGGTCGTTGTGCGACTCCACGACGTCGAACGCCGTGATCACCCCGCCCGCGCGGCCGACGGCCGTCGTGAGGTCACCCGCGGCGCTCGCTGACGGCGGCGCCTCCAGGCGAACGGTGATCGAGTAACCAGGGCCGGGGACCGGCATCGCATCCTCCCACGAAGTGCAGCTCAAGCGGGAAGCGAGCCTATCCCCGGCCCCATTGCGGTACTCACGCGACTCGACAGAGTTAAGACCGCTCTGACAGTCCGCGGATCAGGACTTGTTGATCTCGGTCACCGGGTGGGTGTAGCCGAGGTCCTCCACCGGCAGCGGGAACGTCACCGTGCCGAACGGGGAGAGCGCACCCTGCACGTCGCTGGTCAGTTCGGTGACGGGGTGGCCGCCGTCGGGCCCTTCCGGCCAGTGCGGGTCGACCCGTCCAGGGCGTCCTTTCGCCACGTTCTCCTCCTCGGTGGTACCAGTGACGCGCACAAGTGTGACAGAGCACGATCGCAGCTCAACCGACCCATATACCGTGGTGAGAATGTCCGGCATCACTCTCGCCGACTGGCTGCGCGCTCAGGACGACGCCGCTCTGGTGGCACTGCTGCGCGCGCGTCCTGACCTGGCAACGCCCCCACCTGCCGATATGTCCGTGCTCGCGACACGGGTCGGCACCAGGGCGTCGATCGCGCGTGCCTGCGAGGACCTCGACACGTTCACGCTCGCCGTGCTCGAAGGCCTGGTGGTGCAGGGCGCGGACACCGAGCCCGTGGCGTTGGCCACACTCGCCGGGCTGCTCGGGCCGGACGTGAAGCCCAAGCCGCTCAAGCAGGCCGTGGCCAAGCTGAAGTCCCTCGCGCTCGTGTGGGGCGAGGACGACGGTTTGTCGGTCCCTCCGGTCACGCGGGAGGCGTTCGGCACGTATCCCGGCGGCCTGGGCCGGGCGACCGGGCGGACGTACGACATCCAGGGCATCACCGAGGGCGAGCAGCGGGTCCTGCAGAAGCTCGCCGCCGGGCCGCCCATCGGCGACACCAAGGACGCCTCACGCGTCGTGCCGCTGGAGAAGGCGGAGACGCCCGTGCAACGGCTCCTCGCACGCAACCTGCTGCTGCGACGCGATCCTGGCACCGTTGAGCTGCCACGAGAGATCGCGCTGCAACTGCGCGGTGAACGCCCACTCGGCCCGATCCAGGTCACCGAGCCGAAGCCGAAGACGAGCACCCTCCAGCAGACCGGCATCGACGCGACGGGCGGCGGCGAGGCGCTCGAGCTCGTCCGGCACGTGGAGAACCTGATCGCGGGCTGGTCGGCCGAGCCGCCACCCGTGCTGCGGACCGGCGGGCTGGGCGTGCGCGAGCTCCGCAAGGTCGCCAAGGACCTCGACGTCGACGAACGCCGTGCCGCCCTGCTGATCGAGCTGGTGGTCGGCGCCGACCTGGCCGCGAACACCGAGGCCGCCGAACCGGAGTGGGTGCCGACGACCAAGGCCGACGTGTGGCTCGCCGCGACCGCCGAGGTCCGCTGGGCCACCATCGCGCACGCCTGGCTGGAGCTGCCGAGGCTGCCGGCGCTGGTCGGCCGCCGCGACGAGAAGGACAGGCTCTTCACGCCGCTCGCGGACGAGATCCGCCGCGTCCAGGCGCCCCGCGACCGCCGGTGGGTCCTCGAGACGCTCGCCGCGTTCCCCAAGGGCACGGCCGTCACGGACCCGGCCGACCTCGCCGCGTTGCTCGGCTGGCGGGCCCCGCGCCGCGGCGGGCGGCAGCGCGACGAGCTGGTGCGCTGGACCGTCGAGGAAGGCACCGCGGTCGGTGTGCTCGCCCTCGGCGCAATCACCAGCGCGGGCCGCGTGCTGCTCGACGAGGGCCCCGGCCACGCGGCCAAGTCGCTCGGGGACGCGTTGCCGGCGCCGCTCGACCACGTGCTGGTGCAGGCCGACCTCACCGTCATCGCGCCCGGCAGGCTCGAACCCGAGCTCGCGGACGAGATGGCACTCGTCGCGGACGTCGAGTCGGCTGGCAGCGCGACGGTCTACCGGATCAGCGAGACCACGGTCCGCCGTGCGCTCGACTCCGGACGCACCGCCGACGAGCTGCACGAACTCTTCAAGATCCGCTCGCGCACTCCCGTACCGCAGTCGTTGACCTACCTGATCGACGACGCCGCGCGGCGCCACGGGCGGCTGCGCGGCGGTTCCGCCGGCTCGTTCCTGCGGTGCGACGACTCCGTCCTGATCAGCGAGGTCCTCGCGCACCCGGAAGCCACACGGCTGGAACTGCGCCGGATCGCACCGACCGTGCTGGTCAGCCCGTTGCCGCTGGCCGACGTGCTGGACGGGCTGCGCTCCGCCGGGTTCGCCCCGGCGGCGGAGGGACCAGACGGCCAGGTCCTCGACCTGCGGCCAGGCGGACGCAGGACCACGCCGCGGCAGCGGTCAGCGCGCAAAGTCGTGTCACCCACCGTGCCCGCCGACGAGCGGTTGGGGGAACTCGTCCGGCTGGTGCGGGCGGGTGATCGTGCCGCCGCGACACCACGGGGTGAACGGGTGGCGGTCCCAGGGCACCTCGGCGCCGGGCCGTCCGCCACCCTGTCGTTGCTCCAGCAGGCAGCACGGGCGCAACGGAGAGTGCTCGTCGGGTTCGTCGACTCCCACGGCACGGCCGCACAGCGCGTCATCGAGCCGCACGTGGTCGGCGGAGGCGTCCTCGAGGGCTACGACCACAGCTACGGAGAGGTGCTCAGGTTCCCGCTTCATCGCGTCACATCCGCAGCATTGGTGGACGAGGACTGACGGTCGGTCATCCCCGGACGAACCGCACGTCCACCCTTGCGTGTGCCCGCCGCGACCTAGCGTCGAGTGGCGTGAGCGTTTCACGACGCTCCGTCGACGAAGGAGGAGCAGCGCAAATGGCCATCACACGGTGGGCGCGCAGAGCGGTCCTCACCGCAACGGCGTTGGCGTTCACCTTGCCGTTCTCAACAGGAACAGCACAGGCCGACCCGATCATCGAGGCCCTCGGGGACAACAACGTCAACGTGGCCGTTGGTGCCTACAACAACAACGTGAACTCGATCCCGGTCAGCCTGGGTGCGGGCGTGAGCCTCAACACCGGCAGCGGTATCCCCCTCGGCACCAACGAGGGCATCCAGCTCGCGCTGGACATCGCCCACGCGCCGGTCTGGGCTGATGCGGGGGTCGACGTTCCGTTCACGAACATCGCGGCGGCGGTCGACGCACCGGCAGTGGCCGTCGCAGCGCCGCAGGCCGAGGTGGCAGCACCTCCGGCGCCCGAGGCGGCACCGGCGTTCGAATCCGCCGTCACGATCACCGACGACACGGTCCTGGCGGACGACACGGCCACAGCGGCCGACCAGCCCAAGGGTGACGAGGAAGAGGACAGCCCCGAGGAAGTCGAACTGTCGGGCTGACCCAACATCACCGCGCTGGGAATCCTCAGCGTCTGCCTGTTGCCGAACCTGGTCCAGCTGCACATCTGATCCGAAGCTGACGCCGTGATGCCGGAGGAGGCCACGACGACAACACTCGACACCTGATCAGACCGCAACGACGAGGCGAGCGCCGCACCCGAAGGTGGCGCTCGCCTCGTCGTTCACGTCTCTGCAGTTGTCCCGGTGAGGGAGATCAGCCGGCGCGGACGGACATCCACTGGCGCATGGCGTGCTCGACCAGTGTGATGAGCGTCTGCTTCGTCGACTGCCGGTTGCGCGCGTCGCACGTCACGATCGGCACGGACTCGTCGATCGTCAACGCCTCACGCACGTCCTCCAGCCTGTGGTGGAGGAGGCCGTCGAAGCAGTTGACGCCGACGACGTACGGCAGCTGCCGGTCGTCGAAGAAGTCGATCGAGGCGAACGCGTCGGCCAGGCGGCGGGTGTCGACCAGCACGATGGCGCCGATGGCACCACGCACGAGGTCGTCCCACATGAACCAGAACCGGTGCTGACCCGGTGTACCGAAGAGGTACAGGATCAGGTCGCTGTCGAGCGACACGCGGCCGAAGTCCATCGCGACCGTCGTGGTGACCTTGTTCGGCGTGGCGGAGAGGTCGTCCACCCCCGCGCTGGCCTCGGTCATCACCGCCTCGGTGGTCAACGGGACGATCTCGGACACCGAGCCGACGAACGTCGTCTTGCCCACACCGAAGCCACCCGCCACCACGATCTTGGCAGACGTCGTCGGCTTCCGTGCGCCCTCGGCGCCCTGGGGACTAGAGCCTGCGAAGCCCACTGAGCACCCTCTCCAGGAATTCCATGGAAGGCCGGTCCCCCACGACCAGACCGCCCTGGTGAATCAAAACCAATCCCATGCTTGCCATGTCGCCGATCAACACCCGCACGACGCCAAGAGGCAAGCGTAGGAGTGCCGCGACCTCGGCCACCGACCGCGTGTCCACACACAGCCCGCAGATCGACCTGTGCTCGGGAAGCACCGCGGCGTCCCGTTCGAGGCCACGCTCGCTGGTTGAGATCAACGCCTCGATCGCCAGGTCGTAGTCGGGTCGTGTGCGTCCACCGGTGCGCGTGTACGGCCGCACCAGTGAACCCGAGTCCGCAGAAGAAGTTTCCTCCGGACGCACAGCAGGCTGCGCGCCGGTGCTGTACACCGGCTGCGGCCCGGTGGTGTACGGCAGTTGCTCCGGCACCGCGTCCGGCATCTCGTGCTGGCCGAAGAGGTCCGCACCGGGGCCACCGAACAACCCGGTGCCGTACCCGCCGTCTATGTCGAACCGGTTCGGCACGTCGTCGTACGGATACGACGACGAGTCATCCACCTCACGCTGAGACATATCGCCTAGCCCTTGCCCTGTAACCCGCTCATCGTGGGGTGCGTCCTCGGCTTCCTCTGGTTCTTGGGGTATCGCATCAGGCTCGTCGAACTGGAACCCACCAGCGGCCCACTCCTGGTAGTTGAAGTTCCTACCGAAGCCTCGGCCTCTAGCGCCAGATCTTCCAGCCATCTCTTCTCACCCCTGAACTTCAAGTGAGGTCTAGCGACGGACCACACCCTGAAGCTGCGCGCGCAGCTCAGGGGTGAGTTGTTGACCGACTCTCTCCACCAAAAGCGTCATCTCGTAGGCCACCAGACCGATGTCACAGTTTGGTGCCGCGAGGACAGCGAGGCACGAGCCGTCGCTGATCGACATGAGGAACAGGTAACCCCGCTCCATCTCGACGACGGTCTGGTTGACCCCGCCTGCCTCGAAGCAGCGGGCAGCACCCTGTGTGAGGCTGACCAGCCCGGACGCGACGGCGGAGAGCTGCTCTGCACGGTCCCGGGGCAGGCCCTGGGACCCCGCGAGCAACAGCCCGTCCGCGGACACCACGACGGAATGTGCCACGCCGGGCACCCTCCGCACGAAGTCGGTGATAAGCCAACCAAAGCTGCCTGGCTGCGCTGCGGTCGTCACTCCTGCTCCTCGTTCTGCCGGCTCGACTGGTCACCAGCGTATGCCTCGATCAATGCGTGCCGGCCTCGCCGGACACCGCTCTGAAGGCTCGACATCCGTCCGCGCACCGCGTCAGCGGAGCGGGGCGGCAGCGGGGGCCGCTGCGCTGTTTGTGTCACGGCCTGCGGCTTGGGTGCTGCAGATCCTGGCACGAGTTGAGCCTTTGGTGTCCGTTTCGGCAATCCTGCCGCTGTCTTCGACTCCGGCGTCTTGTTCAACAACGCCTGAGCCGCCTGCCATCCCTCGTCGGCAGGCGATTGCCAAGCCGACTCGGAAGTGGGTGCCGCCGCTGGAGTCTCCTCCACAACGGGCTCCGGTTCCACAACTCGCTCCTGCTCGGCGGGTGCGATCACTTCTTCCTCGACCGCCGGCTGGACCTTCGCGCGCGGCTTGCGCACGGGAAGACCAGCGGCCGACGTGGTGGTGGGTGCCACCGCCGGGACAGGCTTGCGGGTACGGGTCGGGAGCTCCGGCTCCGGCCCGTCCGACAACGGAGGGGTCGTGGGCGGCTCGTCGATGTACTCGACCGCGCCCTTCTCGCCCTTGTCGACGCTGCCGGGAGTGGGCTCGACGCGTCCGTTGGTTTCGGCGGGAGCGTCGTTCTCAGCGGCCGCGGGGACCGGCTGAGCCGCGGAGGCGGACGTCTCGCTGCCGACGGCCTGGAACCACTGCGACAGGACCGCCTCGTAGATCGGCAGGCGCTCCGTCGGGGCGTCCAGATCGTGCTCGATCTGCTTGCGCGAGGCTTCCGAGGTGCCGTTGCGGTGAGCCATGCCCAGCTCGACGTGGCCCTGGTCGACCGAGGCGCGCGACACGCCGTTGCTCGAGGCCGGTTCGTCGTCGATCGGAGGGATGGGTACGAACTGGGTGGTCTCGTAGCCGGGCTCGAAGGAGATCTCCCCTTCTTCCTCCTGACGGTCCTCGTAGGCCGTGAAGAGGGTCGGCTCGCCGAAGGAGCCCTCGGGCTCCACGGCCGCCAGCTGGTCGCGCCGCCAGCGCTCGGACGGCGTCGAGTCCTCGATCGGCGTCTCGCTGTAGACGGGCACCGCCGTCGCGCCCGCACCGGTGTCGGTGAGCGCGCTCGGGACGAAGCTGACCGGGATGCTCGGGCTCGACTCGTCGATCCTCGGCACGGAGCCGGTGGCACCGCCGAAGGCACCCGCGATACCGCTGGCCCTGGTGGCCGTGGTGCCGATCTCGGTGGTGTGCTCGGACGCTGAGGGCGCCGAGGGCGGCTGCATGCCGAACGCGCCCGCGATACCGGAACCGGACGGCGGGGTCGACGGAGCGGAGCCAGGCGTCGCGATGAGCGTCTCCGGCACGATCACCAGTGCCGTCGTGCCGCCCTCGATGTCCTCGTTGCCGCGCAGGCGGACCTTGATGTCGTGGCGCTTGGCGAGCCGCGCGACCACGTACAGGCCCATTCGGCGGGAGACCGCGACGTCGACGTCCGGCGGGTCGGCCAGACGCTCGTTGGCGTCGAGAATCTCCTGGTCGCCCATGCCCACGCCGCGGTCCTGGATCTCGATCGCCAGCTCGCCCTTGCGGGTCCTGGCCGTGCGAACGGTGACCTTGGTGACCGGGTCGGAGAACGCCGTGGCGTTGTCCAGCAGCTCGGCGATGAGGTGCACGAGGTCGTTGACCGCGCGGCCCTGGACGGTGAGGTCCGGGGTCTGGCCGACCTGCACGCGGGCGTACTGCTCGACCTCGGAGACCGCGGCGCCGAGGACCTCGGCGGCCGGGACGGGCCGGGTCAGGCGCCGCGAGAGGTCCGTGCCCGAGAGAACCAGCAGGTTCTCCGAGTTGCGGCGCATGCGGGTCGCGAGGTGGTCCAGCTCGAACAGCGAGGCCAGCTGGTCCGGGTCCTGCTCGTCCTGCTCCAGCCGGTCGATCAGGTTCAGCTGGCGTTCGACCAGCGCCTGCGAACGGCGCGACAGGTTGACGAACATCGCGTTGACGTTGTCACGCAGGAGGGCCTGCTGGGCGGCCAGTCGCACCGCTTCACCGTGCACCGCGTCGAACGCGCGCGCCACCTGACCGACCTCTTCACGCGTGTGCACCGGCACCGGCTCGACGGCGGTCTTGGCCGCGTCCTCCGGGTTCGGGTCCGCGAGGATGCGCTCGACCGCGTCCGGCAGACCGTGGTCGGCCACGTCCAGAGCGGCGCGGCGCAGCGTGCGCAGCGGGTTGAGGATCGAGCGGGCGACGAACAGCGCCATGAGCAAGGCGAGCGCGAGGACCGCGAGCACGATGCCGGACTGGATGTAGGCACTGCGGCGGGCATCGCCGGCGGCCACGTCCGTCTGGTTCTGCAGCTGCTCGACCAGCAGGTTCTCGACGTCGCGGGTCAGGTTGACCGTCAGCGTGGCGGCGATGTCCCACTTCTCGGACGTCAGCTGGCTGAAGTCCTTCTTGCCGGTGGCGGCCTGCTGGTTGATCGCCGATTCCTGCATGTCGTTCGCGGTGTCGACGATGAGGCCGGTGACGGTGTCGTCGTAGATCTTGGCCTGTTCCGGCGTCGCGGACTTGCGGAAGTCGTTGCGGGCCGCTTCGAGCTCGGCGTCCGCCGCCTGCAGGGCACGCAGCTGGGACGGCGTGAACGCCTTGCGCTGGAAGACGTCGAGGAGAATCGCCCGCTTGAGCGACTCCTGCTCCTTGATGCGCGCGATGGCGTTCGTCGTCAGGTGCAGTCGCACCAGCTCGGGGTCGTTGATCTCGGAGATCGTCTGCTCACCGAGGCCGATGAGCGTCTCGATGGACTCCGAGTAGGTGCGCTGGACCGCCTCGGCGGGATACTGCGTGTCGCGCACCGAGTTGCGGAGGCTGTTCAGACGGTTGAGCTGGTTGAACGCGACCTGGAAGCGCTCGACGGCAGCCGGGTTCAGGTCGGAGCTGAGCTCGGCGATCTTGTTGCTGAACGCCTCGCTGGTGTCGTTGACGCGGCGCAGCTGGCGCTCGAGGACGACGCGGTCGACCTTCTTGTTCGACGCGACGTAGCTGACCGACAGGTCTCGTTCGCGCTGCAGCTGCTGCACCAGGTCCGCGACGGCTGTTTCCAGGCGGATCTGGTTCGCGAGGTTGTTGAACTCCGTCGCTGCCTGGAGGTCACTGCGCACCCGCAGACCACCCAGGGCGAGCGCACAGACCGTCGGGATGAGCAGAACGGCGAGCAGCTTCGTGCGCAACCGCCAGTTGCGCAGCCGCCACCCCGCGGATCGGGCAGGTCCTGATCCGGGGCCGGCTCCGGTGTCGGCCTTCACCACGTCCGGTGTCGCCGTCACGGTGCCGTTACCCAGCGCAGCCAGTCCGTCACCCGATTCGGGCCTTTCGGAGCGTGTGGTGTCACCCACGCCAAACTGGCTGGGACCTCTCTCACGTCGGGCCACTCTGGGCTTCCTCTTCCAGCAGCAGTGTCCCGGTCTCTCCCCAGGACCGAGCATGGACTCGTCAAACGGGCCGAATTGCAGCACAGAGGTCGTTCGCCCGGTGAGGCGCCCTACCTCGTTCTGAAGACACGTCGGTCTACTGCGACCTGTGCCACCCGGCGGGGAGCGTAATGGCCACCCCCTCCTCGGGGGAAGTCTCCAGAAGCACTCACCGTATCGAGACGGGGTGTCCTTTCATACGTTCAGGTGGTTAACATCCCCGGTCGTCGGCATGCCTCATGTCCGTCCGAACGCCCAGTTGGGGCTGCGGACGACCTGGTCTGTGGCGACACTCACTGATCATTTGATGCTACTCAAGGCCTACCGGCGAGAGGTGCCATGGCTACCCGAGCCAAAGCTCTGCGGCTTGCCGCAGTGCTCATCACGTGCGTTCTGACCGCGAGCTGCAGCCTGTTCGGAAGTTCGTCGAACAACGGCGCATCGGACGTGGAACGCAACACCCTGCGCATCGGCGTGCTGCCTGTCGTCGACGTGGCCCCGCTGCGGATCGCGCTGAACGAGAAGCTGTTCGAGAAGGCCGGTCTGCAGGTCAGCCTGGTCACCCAGCCCAGCGAGGCCGAGGCCATCAAGCAGCTGGACACCACGCTCGACATCACGTGGGCCACTCACGTCAGCCTCTTCCGCTCGGTCGCCGAAGGCACCGAACTCCAGCTCCAGGGCGAGGCCTACCAAGCGGGTCCGAACTCGATGGCTCTGGTCACGAATGCCGGGTCGGACTACGACGACCCCGGCAAGAAGGCGGCGCCGACCATCGCGGTGAACAGCGAGACCGACATCGGCGCGCTGACCACGCGTGCCGTGCTGGACACCGCCGCGGTCGAGAAGCAGCGCATCAAGTTCCGGTCGATGCCGTTCGCCGAGATGGAGAACGCGCTGAAGGCCGGCCAGGTCGACGCGGCGTTCATGATCGAGCCCTTCATCACGAAGTCGCAGCGCAACATCGGCGCGAAGATCCTCACCGACACCGCGCGCGGCCCGACACTGGACTTCCCAATGTCCGGCTACGCGTCGTCGAAGAAGTTCGCCGAGGCGAACCCGAAGACCCTCAAGGTCTTCCGGGACGTGCTGCGCCAGGCCCAGCAGCGCGCGCAGGCCAACAAGCTCGCCGTGCAGGACTCGCTGACCAGCTACGCGGACGTCGACCAGCCCACCGCGGCGCTCGTGTCCGTGGGAACGTTCCCGCTGTCGCTGAACCCGATCCGGCTCCAGCGGGTCGCCGACATGATGGACACCGAGGACGTGCTGTCCGGTCGTCTGGACGTGCAGCAGCTTTTGCCGCCGGGCACGACGAATTAGTTGCTACTGGACATGAAAAAGGCGGGCCGTTTCGGCGGCCCGCCTTTTCAGTTCCCGCCCGCCGCACTCACGCAGTAGGTGATTCCCGGCGCGGGCTCGGTGTACGAGATGGGCTTGGCGACCCCACTGCATTCCGCGGTCGCCGCCTTGACCACCTTTTCGACCTTGAAGACCTTCTGGACGGCGAACTCGTTGCCGCCCTTCGAGCAGTCGACGACCTTCATGCCCTCCATGTTCATCTTCACGAGCTCTTCCTCGTAGCACTTGCCCTCTTCGAGCTTCTCGACCAGGCAGAGCTTCAACGAGGAGCGGCGCCGGCCGGACTCGGTGTACTCGGCGTAGTCCTCGCTCGGGCAGGCTTCGGAGGTGCTGTTCATGGCCTTGGCGATGAAGTAGTTCGCCTCGGGCGAGGTGCAGTCGACCTTCTTGTACTTCGGGCTGATCGTGGTGCCCGTGACGCTCGCGCAGTCACCCGCCTTGGCCGACGGCTCGGTGATGCTGCCGAGGCCACCGCTGATGAGCGACTTCACGAGGATGACACCGCCCGCGACCAGCACGAACGCGACGATCGAACCGATGATCTTGCCGGCGGCGCTTTTCTTGGGCGGCGGCGGGCCGTACGGCATCGGCTGGCCCATGGGCTGGCCCGGCGGCATCTGGCCGGGAGGCGGGCCGTACGGATTCGGCTGACCCATCGGCGGCGTGTACGGCTGCGGCTGACCGTAGGGCTGCTGCGGCTGGCCACCGGGAGGCGGACCGTAGGGCCCTGGCTGCTGCGGGTAGTTGGGGGTGGTCACTGGTTTCCTCTCCGATGGGTCAAGCGAAGAACAACGAAACCGGAGCCGCATGCCACGACTCCGGTTCCACTAGGTCGAACACTCGCGCAGGTCTGTTACGCGGGAAGACCGACGCAGTAGTTCAGCTTCAGCTCGGGATACGTCAGCGCCTGCTCGCCCTCGGCACACTGCGGCGCGGCGGCGTCCTTGACGACCTTGCTCACCTTGAACACCTTGCCGCCCGAGCACTCGACGGCCTTGACGTCCATGGCGGTCGTCGAGTCGCTGTAGCACTTGCCCTCGGCGTACACCGGAGCGATGCACAGCTTGGTCTTGGGACCGCGGCGCGCGCTCTGGGTGAGCTCCGAGTAGGAGTCGTTGCCACAGCTCTCGTTGAGAGCCAGGGACTTGCCGATGGTGTAGGTCGCCTCGGCGGACGCGCAGTCGACGGCCTTGTACTGCGGGCTGCTCGTCGTCCCGGTCACGCTCGCGCAGTCGCCGACCTTGGCCTGGGCGACATCGCTGGTGAAGTAGTTGAACGCGTAGATACCCGCACCGACGACGATCAGGCCGACGATGTAGGTCAGGACGCGCTTCCCGATGCTCGCCTTCTTGGGCGCGGGTGCCTGCTCCTGGGCAGGTGCGGGCGCGACTGGCTCAGTGCTCATTGATTCCTGCTTCCGATTACCCCAAGTGGCCCATGCCCCCCGACAACGGCCGGAGGAGAGGTTGCCATGCGGGGATGGGATCCGCTCGCGCTTTGCGGAAACGTTACGGCCGGTTCGTCACCGGCTCCGGCGGAGGCAGTACGTCAGCTTGACCTCGGGGTATTTCCTGGTCTGTTCACCGGCCGCGCACGACGGCGCCGGCACGTCCCTGCTGACCCTCGTGACCTTGAAGGCGTTCTGGTCACCGCAGTCGACGACCTCGATGTCGTAGGCCGGCTGCGCGCCCGGGTAGCACTCGCCCTCGGCGTAGAGCGGGACGAGGCAGAACCGGATCTCCGGATCCATTGCCCGCACGGGCACCCAGCTCAGGTCCTCGCTGTTGGGGCAGGCCTGCGACGTGGCCACGGTGCTCGCGGCCATGTAGTTCGCGCTGGACTCCGAGCAGTCGACGGCGTGGTAGCGGCCCTGGCCGGTGTGGCCCGTGAGATGGGCGCAGTCGCCCTGCTTCGGCGGCTGGACCGGGGTCAGGAACTCGGAGATCCCGTAGATCACGACGGCGGCGACGAGAAGCGTGGCCGAGTAGGTGAGGATCTGCTTCCACGGGCTCGCCTCGGGCGCGGCCTCCTCGTTCATCACGCCGCAGAGGCTCCCACGTGGACGGACGCGAGCGGCGCGCTTTACCCGAAGATCACTGCTGGCGGTCGCCGCGCTCCAGGCAGAAGGTGACGGCGGGTTCCGGGAAGACCGCCGCACGCGCGTCTCCGCAGGCGGCGCGGTCGGCCTTGCCGCTCAGCACCTTGCCGACCTTCACCGAGTCCTTCGTGGAGCAGTCGACCTTGGTGATGCCGCTGTCTGGGTCCTGGCCGTAGCAGGCGCCCTCGACGAAGTTCGGCATGAGGCAGAGCGTGGACTCACCCGTGTACGTCGAGTAGTCCATGCCACCGGTCGGGCACTTGTCCTCGTTCCACTGCAGGATCTTGGCGATCTTGACGGTGGCCTGCTCCGAGGCGCAGTCGAGCGCCTGGTACTTCGGGTTGTCGGCCGAGCCGGAGATGCGCGCGCAGTCGCCCACCCGAGCCGCCTTCGCCACGTCGCCGAGCTGGTTCAGCACGAAGCCGCCGAGCAGAACGAGCGCGAGGACAACGGCGATACCCAGGCCGGCCTTCTTCATGGCCTGGGTATCGGCGCCGGGCGGTGATCAACTCAACCGAGTTCACCCGATCAGGACTGCAGGAGGGGATCAACTCCCCTCGTGCACACCCATGCAGTAGACCGAGGCCGGCTCGCTGAACCGCAGCTCGCTCGAACCCTCCGGACACACCGTGCCCTCCTCGGGCAGGCCGTCGACCTTCTTCACGATCTTCACCGGCGACTCGGTCGTGCAGTTCTCCTTCACGAAGGCGCCGTCGTCACGGGACGTGTAGCAGTTGCCCTCCGCGAGGTTCGGCATCAGGCACATCGTGTCGCCGTCGGCCTTGATCATCTCGTAGATGCCCTCTGGGCACGAGTCGTCGGCGCTGTTCAGCACCTTGGCAACCCGGTGCGTGGCGTTCGTGTCGCCGCAGCTCTTCGACGCGAGGTTCCAGTCGCCGTCGGGTTTGTCGACGTCCTTCGGCGACGCGCTGACGCAGTCGCCGACCTTGGTGCTGTTGAGCGCCGTGAACGCCCAGACACCACCGCCGACCAGGACCACCGCCAGCACGCCGACGATGACGAACTTCAGCCAGTTGTTCTTCTTGGGCGACTCGTCGGTCTCGGTCTCCACGGGAGCCGGTGCCACCGTGGCCGGTGGCTCGACGGGATCAGTCGACTCGGTGCTCATGGCCGAGAAAGTACGACACGTCGTGTTGGCTGCGTGTGTCGCCTCACACTTGTCGTCGCCAGTTGACGCAGGTCGAACGTATTTGGCGTCGTCAGGGAGACTTGTACGCGTGACCGATGGCCCACTGATCGTCCAGTCGGACAAAACGCTGCTGCTCGAGGTCGACCACCCGCTCGCCGACGACGCGCGCACCTCCATCGCGCCGTTCGCCGAGCTGGAGCGCGCGCCCGAGCACGTGCACACGTATCGCGTGACGCCGCTGGCCTTGTGGAACGCCCGCGCGGCAGGCCACGACGCCGAGCAGGTGGTGGACGCGCTGGTGCGGTTCAGCCGCTACCCGGTGCCGCAGCCGTTGCTGGTCGACGTGGTCGACACGATGAGCCGGTTCGGGCGGCTGGTGCTGAGCAACAACCCGGCGCACGGGCTGGTGCTCAGCACGAACGACCGCGCGGTGCTCGAAGAGGTCCTGCGGAACAAGAAGATCGCCCCGATGTTCGGTGCGCGGATCGACGACGACACGGTCGTCGTGCATCCGAGCGAGCGCGGGCGGCTCAAGCAGCTGCTGCTCAAGGTCGGCTGGCCGGCCGAGGACCACGCCGGGTACGTCGACGGCGAGGCGCACCCGATCGAGCTGGACGAGAACGGCTGGAAGCTGCGCGACTACCAGCGGCTCGCGGCCCAGGCGTTCTGGGCGGGCGGCTCCGGCGTCGTCGTGCTGCCGTGCGGCGCGGGCAAGACGCTGGTCGGCGCGGCGGCGATGGCGGAGGCGCAGGCGACCACGCTGATCCTGGTCACGAACACCGTGGCCGGGCGGCAGTGGAAGCGCGAGCTGATCGCACGGACGTCGCTCACCGAGGAGGAGATCGGCGAGTACTCGGGTGAGCGCAAGGAGATCCGGCCGGTCACGATCGCGACGTACCAGGTGATCACCCGCAAGTCGAAGGGCGAGTACAAGCACCTGGAGCTGTTCGACTCGCGCGACTGGGGCCTGATCGTCTACGACGAGGTCCACCTGCTGCCGGCACCGGTGTTCCGGATGACCGCCGACCTGCAGTCGCGTCGCCGCCTCGGGCTGACCGCGACCCTGGTGCGCGAGGACGGGCAGGAAGGCGACGTCTTCTCGTTGATCGGGCCGAAGCGGTACGACGTGCCGTGGCGCGACATCGAGGCGCAGGGGTGGATCGCTCCCGCCGAGTGCACCGAGGTCCGCGTGACCCTCACGGACAACGAGCGGCTGCAGTACGCGACAGCCGAGCCCGAGGAGCGCTACAAGCTCTGCTCGACCGCCAGGACGAAGATCCCGGTGGTCCGGCGGGTGCTCGACCAGCATCCGGACGAGCCTGCCCTGGTGATCGGTGCTTACCTGGACCAGCTCGACGAGCTGGGTGAGGAGCTGGACGCACCGGTGATCAAGGGATCGACGAAGAACAAGGAGCGCGAGGAACTGTTCGACAAGTTCCGCAGGGGAGAGCTGCGCACGCTCGTGGTGTCGAAGGTCGCCAACTTCTCCATCGACCTGCCGGAGGCCTCGGTCGCCGTCCAGGTGTCGGGCACGTTCGGGTCGCGGCAGGAGGAGGCCCAGCGCCTCGGCCGGATCCTGCGGCCCAAGGGCGACGGCAGGCAGGCGCACTTCTACTCGGTCGTCGCCCGCGACACGCTCGACACCGAGTACGCCGCTCACCGCCAGCGGTTCCTGGCCGAGCAGGGCTACGCGTACAAGATCGTCGACGCGGACGACCTGGTCGGATGACCTTCTGGTGGATGTGGGACCCGGCGGGGACCGTGCCGGTGCGCCGGTTCCGGTCGGAGGAGTCGCTGGCCCGGTCGGCACCGGACACGCAGGTGGTCCGGTCGACCGACTTCACCTGCCCCGCGCAACGCCGGCGCGCCACGGCCGTGCGGGAGGACTTCCTGCGGGTGACCGGTGATCCGGTGCAGGTGGCCCTGGTGGAGCAGCGGCTCTGGACGCTGCTCGTGGCGCTGCGCCGGGCTCAGCCGTTGAGGGACGCGCTGGCGACCGCGGTGCCCAAGGCGGGGCGGGCGGCGCTGGTGGCCGAGCCGTCGCGCGAGCTGGCCGAGTTCGACCGGCGGTTCGACCGGTTCGCGGCGGCGTTGAACGTGCTGGTCGCCGACCCGACGCCGGAGCAGCTACGCCACACCGCCGCCCTGGAGTAGGGCCGGGATCTCGGCGACGCCGGGCGGCAGGTGCGTGTGCCGGACCGAGCCCAGTTCCTCCGCGGGCGTGCTGGCGCTGGTGTTCCACGACACCGGGTGTTGGCGAGCTGTGGGCTGAGGCGGTGGACGGGAGCGACCGCGGCCGCGCTATGCGTTGCGGGTGACCGGTTCGTCCGGCCCGCAGATCGCGCTGCACGTGGTGCTCCCGACCGTCATGCCTTCTCTCGCCGGACTTCTGCTCTACCGGCTGGTCGGTGCGGGCGGGATCGGCTTTCTGATCAACCTGTTCCGGTTCGACGAGATGGTCACGCACATCCTCGTGGTGCTTCTTCTCGTGGTTGTGGTCGACCAGGCTTCTGCGTTCGCGCGCAAGCGACCAGGTGCTTGACCTGCTGGCCGTAGCGGGCACCCTGGCGCACAGTCACCGTGCCGTCCGCCGCGACCTCGCAGGGGTTGTCGGCCGTGCACTGCTCACCGTTGTCGTTGCCGGTGCTGTGCACGCCGACGACCGTGACGCCGTCGCGCAGCACCAACGGCGAGCCCGAACCGCCGTGCAACGGCTTGCACGCGGGGTCGTAGCGGTAGGCGTTGTCCTGCGTGTAGCCCTCTTCGCGCAGATGCGGGACGACGGCTTCGATCGTGCACTTGAAGCGGTTGCCGTTGCCCGACGAGATGATGTCGACCTTCTCGCCAGGACGCGCCGACCGGTCCGCGAGCCTGAAGATCTTCACGCCCTTCGCGTAGAGCTGGGCGTAGGTCCGGTCGAGCCGGTACAGCGCGGTGTCGGTGCCGGACATGGTCGCGCGGACGAGGGTGGTCGTCTTCGCCTTGGCCTGGATGTAGCCCTGGCGGTCGCCGATGGTCACCGGGATCTCGATCGCGACGTCCTTCAGCGTCTGACCTGGAGCCGGGCGTTCCGGGACGCAGTGGCCGTTGGTCAGCAGGAGCGCCGGGTCGCCGAGCCTCGTGTGATCGGTCCTGACCACGGACGCGGAGCAGAAACCGGCCAGTGACGCGGCGCCTTCGAGGTTCGGCACCGGGGTGTCGGGCGGGTTGACCCTGCCGGTGACGACGTCGTCGATCCAGCCCTTGAAGTGGTGGACGTCGGTGTACATGACCGGCCGGTCGTCACCGCCCGACCCGCTCACCAGCCCGGCGATCACCCAGCGGTCGCCGTCGCGGACGAGTGCGGGGCCACCGGAGTCCATGTTCGTGGCGGCGACACTGCCGTCCAGCGCTCCGATGCAGAGCTCACGATCGACGTGCATGCCGTCGCAGGCCTGCGCGGGCTGGATCACGGTGTCCGCCTCACGCAGCTTCTTCGGGTAGCACTCGGGCGCGCGGCGGTCGCACGTCATGCCCCAGCCGAGGATCCGCGTCGGCGTGCCTTCCGCCGGCCTGGCAGAAGGCAGCGTGACGGGCGCGGTCTTCGCGGGCCTCTTCAGCTTCAGCAACCCGATGTCGCCGTCCTGGACCGGGTACTGCGCGTAGGTGATGAACCGCTCGACCTCGATCACCTCGCCGCCGCTGCCCGCGTCCGTCGTGCCGAGCCGGACCGTCCAGTCCTTCGGCCTGCCGACCTGGGCGAGGCTGGGGTTGTTCCTGGTGCAGTGCCCCGCGGTGACGGCCCAGCTCGGCGCGACGAGGGTGACGCCGCAGGTGTGGCCGTCCTCGCGCGGTGAGTCGGGCCGCTGCAGCGAGCCGGAGAACGGGTAGGGCGCTGTGGCTTCGACGCCGCCGCGAATGGCGGACGCAGGGGTGACGGTGGTGATCATCGCGATGGCCGCGATGCTCATCATCAGTAGCACTCTTCGCATGCCACAGAGGGTTTCGGTCCCGTGTGCGCGCTGGGTGATGGCTGGGCAACAACTGCGCACGGACGTCCGTTACGCAACGATGACGCGGCAAGGACGTCCTCATGAGACCCGTCGGGAAAGCTGGAGGTCATGCCGCGCGTACTGCTGATCGAGGACGACGAGGCGGTCCGGGAGGGCCTGTCGCTCGCCCTGACCTACCAGGGACACACCGTGGACGCGGTGCGCACGGGCGAGGAGGGTCTCGAACTGCTGATGAGCGTCGCACCCGACGTCGTGGTGCTCGATCTGATGCTGCCCGGCGTGGACGGGTTCGAGGTGTGCCGGCGTATCCGCGCGTCCGGCGATCTGCCGATCATCATGCTGACCGCGCGCAACGACGACATCGACGTGGTGGCTGGTCTTGAGGCCGGCGCCGACGACTACGTGGCCAAGCCCGCGCAGGCACGCGTGCTGGAGGCCCGGATCCGCGCCGTGCTGCGGCGGTCGTCCGTGACGGCACCCGAGGTCGTGGCCGAACGCTACGGCGACCTGACGATCGACCGCGAAGGGCTCGTGGTGACGCGGCTCGGCCGGCCGGTGTCGCTGGCGCCGACGGAGCTGCGGTTGCTGCTGGAGCTGTCGTCGTCGCCGGGCCGGGTGATGTCGCGGCAGCAGCTGCTGGAGTCGGTGTGGGACCAGGGTTACCTCGGCGACTCGCGGCTGGTCGACGCGTGCGTGCAGCGGCTGCGGTCGAAGATCGAGGACGACCCGGCGGCGCCGCTCTACGTCCAGACCGTGCGCGGCTTCGGCTACCGCTTCGGGCCGCTGTGACGCTGCGTCTGCGGCTGCTGCTCGCTTTCGCCTTCCTGAGCGTCGTGACCGCGGTGGCGGTGGCGGGCGCCGGCTACGTGCGGGCGCGCGACGCGATCGTGCAGCGCGCCCAGGACAACGCGGTCATCGAGACCACGACCCGGATCGAGCAGCTGTACCCGCTGCCCGCCCGGCCACCCGACGCTCTGGCGCTGGAACGCATCGCCGGGAAGGTCTCCGGGCGTGAGGGGTCGGCCCTCGCTCAAGCCAACGGTGTCTCCGCGGGCTCGATGGACTCTTCGGTGATCACCCCCGAACTGCGGTCCCTGGTGTCGGCCGGGCGGGTGGGCTGGCAACGGGTGCCGTACGGGGGCGGCGTGTGGCTCGTCGTGGGCATGCAGATGCGGGTCTCCGGCGGTGGGTCGTCCGGTATCGAGGTGTACGTGCTGCGGCCGTTCACCTCTGAGATCCAGGTCGTCGGCGAACTCGCGCGCAACGCGTGGCTGATCGGCGGCGCGGGGCTGGTGCTGGCGCTGGCGATGGGGTTCCTGGCGGCACGCGGGGTGCTGCGGCCGGTCAGGGACCTGAGGATGGCGGCGTGGCGGCTCGGTCAGGGCGACCTGACCGCGCGGGTGCCGGTGCGGGGAAGGGACGAGCTGGCGTCGGTGGCCACGACGTTCAACAGCACGGCCGCCTCGCTGGAACACCACGTCGGTGAGCTGCGGCGGATGGAGGCCGACGCGCGGCGGTTCGTGGCCGACGTGTCGCACGAGCTGCGCACGCCGCTGGCCGCGATGACCGCGGTGACCGACGTGCTGGACGCCGAGACGGCCGCACTGCCGGGCGTCGCGGGCCAGGCGGCCCGGCTGGTGAACCGCGAGACGCAGAACCTCACCCGGCTGGTCAACGACCTGATCGAGGTGACGCGGTTCGACTCGGGGACGGCGGCGCTGGCGCTGGACGACGTCGACGTGGCCGAGGTGGTGTCGCGGACGCTGCGGATGCGCGGGTTCGAGGTGACGGCGACGCTGCCTTCCGGGGTGCGGGCGCGGCTGGATCCGCGCCGGCTGGACGTGATCGTGGCGAACCTGGTCGGGAACGCCCTGCGGCACGGAGCGCCGCCGGTGTCGGTGCGGCTGTCGGTGGTGGAGTCGTCGCTGGTGATCGAGGTCGCGGACTCCGGGCCGGGGCTGCCGGAGGACGTGTTGCCGCACGTGTTCGCGCGGTTCTACAAGGCCGATTCGGCGCGCGGGCGGTCGGAGGGGTCCGGGCTCGGGCTGGCGATCGCGTGGGAGAACGCGCGGCTGCACGGCGGCACGCTGATCGCGGCGAACCGGCCTGGTGGCGGCGCGTTGTTCACGCTGCGGCTGCCGCTGGAGGGTGAGCGGTGACGACGAAAGATGTCGGTGCTGCCTGGGAGAATGAAAACAGGGGGACCCCCTGGAGGGGACCCCTGCGTCAGCTTGCGGTCGCCGTTCTCCTCGTCGTCTCCGGCTGCGGCATCCGGCCGACCGACCCGATCCCCGGCCTCGAAGCGCCGAGCGGTCCCGTCGAGAACACCTCGCCCGCGCTCTACTGGGTGGCCGCGGGCAAGGTCGTCGCGGTCAACCGCCCGCAGGGCAGCCTGAGCGGGTACGACGTCGTCGCCCTGCTCGCCCAGGGACCCACCAACGCCGAACAGAGCCGCGGCTTCAGCACCGAGGTCCCGTTCGACGCCGCACCCGCGACGGTCGACCGCGTGGCAGGCGGCCTCGACGTCAACCTGTCCACCGACGTCTCGCTGCTCAGCAGGACCGCGGTCCAGCAGATCGTGTGCACGTTGCTCGGCATCCAGGCCGTCGGCACCGTGAACCTGCGGGGTGGCGGCCATTCGCTGGAGTCCCAGAAGTGCGCTTGAATCGGCGTCGTGCACGTCTACTCCATACCGCTGCGCTCCCGGTTCCGCGGCATCACGCAGCGCACGGGTCTGCTGTTCGAGGGACCGGCCGGGTGGGGCGAGTTCTGCCCGTTCGAGGAGTACGACGACGACGAGTCCATGCCGTGGCTGGCCTGCGCTCTCGAAGCCGCGAACGAGGGCTGGCCGGCGCCTGTTCGCGACCACGTCCCGGTCAACTGCACGGTGCCGGTCGTCAGCCCCGGGAAGGCGCACGAGATCGTCAGCAGGTCGGGTTGCTCGACCGCCAAGGTCAAGGTCGCCGAGTCCACGCTCGCGGACGACTGCGCACGGCTTGAGGCGGTGCGGGATGCGCTCGGGCCGGGTGGGTTCGTGCGGGTCGACGCCAACATGATGTGGGACGTCGACACGGCCGTCGCCGCGATCAAAGCCATGGACAGGGCCGCGGGCGGGCTCCAGTACGTGGAACAGCCGTGTCACACGCTGGGGGAACTGGCTGCGGTCCGCCGGAAGGTGGGTGTGCCGATCGCCGCGGACGAGTCCATCCGCAAGGCCGAGGACCCGCTCAGGGTGGCCGTGTCCGGTGCCGCGGACATCGCGGTGATCAAGGTGGCGCCACTCGGCGGCGTCCGGAAGGCACTCGAGGTCGCTGAGGCGTGCGGGCTGCCGTGCGTGGTGTCGTCGGCTCTGGAGACGTCGGTCGGGATGGCGGCCGGGATCGCGTTGGCCGCGGCACTCCCGGAGCTCGACCACGCGTGCGGCCTCGCGACGCTGTCGTTGTTCGAGGGCGACGTCACGAGTGACTCGCTCGTGCCGGTCGACGGGTATCTACCGGTGCTCACGAAGGCCCCCGTGCCCGACCGGGTCGCGGAGTTCGAGAGCGCCGACCAGGCCTGGACCGAGCGTTACGAGCGGGTGCTGGCCAAGCTCACGGCTTCCCCCTCGTCAAGCCCTGGCCGTTCGCTCCCAGGCTGAACACGATGCCCTCGGTCCTGGTGATCGCCTGAGTCCGGCGCTCGGTGGCAGGCACCCGCGTCAGATCCACCAGCCGGATCGGCGGCCCCAGCTCGACCAGCGTCGGTGTGTAGGACGCCTCGACCACGTTCCACCCCTCAGGCCCCTGCTCGAACTTGAACCGCGCGATCACCCCCTCCTCGGTGACGCCACGCGGCTCGGCGTGCCGGGCCACCTCGTTCCCGAGCCCGTACGCGACCCACTTCTTGCCGATCTTCTCGAACGGCTGCACCACGTGGACGTGCGTGCCGATGATCAGGTCCAGCGCCGGATCAGCGAGCAGCTGGCGAGCGAGCGCCTTCTGCTCCTCGGTCGCCGCGTGCTGGTACTCGTTGCCCCACTGCACCGACAGGACGACGACCTCGGCGCCCGCCTCACGCGCCTTGCGGGCGTCGGCCAGGATCTTCTGAGCGTTGATCTGGTTCGCGCGCCACGGCTGGGGCAGCGGGATGCCGTTGAAGCCGTAGGTGAACGACAGCTGGGCCACCTTCACCCCGCCCGCGTCGAGGATCAGCGGCGCGGCGGCTTCCTCAGGCGTGCGGAACGAGCCGGTGTGCTTCAGGCCGACGGCGTCCATCGCGTCCAGCGTCGTCTGGATCGCCGAGACACCGCGGTCGAGCGTGTGGTTCGAGGCGGTGGAGCACGAGTCGTAACCCACGTCGACCAGGCCTTTCGCCACCTCGGGCGGCGCGAGGAACGAGGGATAGCCGAAGAACGGCCCCTCCTTCTTCCCCAGCGGCACCTCGAGGTGGCACAGCGACAGGTCGGCCTTCAACGTGTCCTTGATGCCCGAGAACAACGGCAGGAAGTCGCGTCCTGCCGCACCGCCGTCGGCCACTGCCTGGTCGGTCAGCGCGGGGTGGATCAGGATGTCGCCGCCCGCGGTCAGCGTGAACGACCGCGGCGGTGGCGGGCCGGACGAGGTCGGCGAGGAGGGCGTGAGCGGTGCGGAGGTGATGACCACCGGCGAGCCCGTGCACGCGGACAGCGCAAAACCGGTGGCCAGCGCCAAGGCCGGCCACCGGACCACACGCCTCAGCGCTGCCGCCTGCGTCGCAGGACCACGAACAGCACGACCGCCAGCACGGCGGCCGCGACGGGCAGCACGCGCTTCAGTACCGGTACGCCTGCGGTGTCGATCAGGTCGATCGGCTCGTCGGGGACCACTCGGAGATGCTGCTGTTGCGCCACCTCGTCAGGATCCACTGAACCCAGCGTGCTCGCCAGGCATTCCGCGAACTGGTCGACGAGCTTGCCGCTGACCTCGGAAATCAGGCCGCGACCGAGTTGGGCGGGACGGCCGGTGACGGCCAGCTCGGTTTCGATCTCGACCGATTCGCCGACCTGGAACGTCACCACGGCGGAGGCGGTGCCGTTGCCGCGGGTGTCCTTGCCCGCGGCTTTCAGAACGGCGCGGCGCAGCACCGGGTCGATCTCCACGAACTCGCCGCTGCCCCGGTACAGCAGCTGCACCGGGCCGAGCCTGACCTTCACCTCCCCGCTGAACGTCTTGCCGTCGACCGAGGTCAGCGAGGCACCCGGCAAGCACGGGGCCACGCGTTCCGGGTCGATCAACGCCTCCCAGACCTCCTCGGCCGGGGCAGGCGACACGAACGAGTGCGTCAGCTTCATCCCGCTACCGCCGCCGTCAGCGCACGCCCGGTCAGCACCCGAGCCAGGTTGTCCTTGTAACCGTCGCCCGCCGACGCCCGCAGAGCCGCCTCCGAGATCGCCTCGGCGGTGGCCGGCTGGCCGACCAGGGCGGATTCCACGTCGACAGCACGCACCGGTCCGGCACCGACGTTCGTCAGGCCGACCCGAGCAGCGGCAATCGTGCCGCCGCGCACCTGCACCGCCGCCGCGACAGCGACGATCGACCACGCCTGCGCCACCCGGTTGAGCTTCTCGTAGTGCGCGCCCCAGCCCGTGTACTTCGGCACCCGGACGTCGGTCAGGATCTCGCCGGGAGCCACCGCCGTCTCGAAGTAGCCTGCGAAGAACTCGGAGGCGGGCACCTCACGACGGCCGTCCGGACCGGCGATGATCATCACCGCGTCCAGGGCAAGGGCAGGTGCGAGCAGGTCACCCGCCGGGTCCGCGTGGCACAGCGAGCCGCCGAACGTGCCGCGGTGACGGACCTGCGGATCGGCGACCGTGTCCGTGGCCAGCTTCAGGAGCAACGCGTGGTCGTGGATCAGGTGGTCGCGCTGCACCTCGTAGTGCGTGGTCATGGCACCGATGAGCAACGAGTCGCCGTCGTCGTGCACGCCCGTCAGCTCGGTCAGCCCGCTGATGTCGATCAACGCCGTGGGCGCCGCCAGCCGCATGCGCAGCACCGGCACGAGCGACTGCCCGCCCGCGATGATCTTGGCGTCCTCACCCTCCTCGGCAAGCATCCGCACCGCTTCATCCACAGTGGACGGACAGAGGTACTTGAACTCCGCCGGGATCATTGCTGCCCTCCTCGCGCATCGATGGAGCCGAGCCCGCCGGCGGCCGGCGTGGACGCGTCCGCGGACCCGCCCTGCAGCGCCGTCCAGACGCGTTCCGGCGACAGCGGCATCTCGATGTCGCGCACGCCCAGGTGCCGCACGGCGTCCAGGACGCTGTTCACCACCGCGGGTGTCGAGGCGATCGTGCCCGCCTCGCCGACTCCCTTGACGCCCAACGGGTTCGTCGTCGCCGGCGTCGAAGTGCGGGTCGTGATGAACGACGGCAGATCGGCCGCCGATGGCACCAGGTAATCCGCGAATGTGGCCGTCGTCAGCGTGCCCGTCTCGTCGTGAATGGCCTCCTCGAACAACGCCTGCGCGATGCCTTGGGCCAGTCCGCCGTGCACCTGACCATCGACGATCAACGGGTTCACCACGGTGCCGACGTCGTCGACCGCCACGTAGGACCGGATCTTGACCATGCCGGTCTCGGTGTCGACTTCCGTTGCGCACAAGTGGGTTCCGTGCGGGAACGAGAAGTTGTCCGGGTCGAACGTGGCATCGGCGTCCATGCCGGGTTCCATGCCCTCGGGCAGGTCGTGCGCCACGTGCGCGGCCAGCACGACATCGCCCAACGTGCGCGCGGTCGACGTGCCACGTACGGAGAAGGACCCGGAAGCGAACTCCACGTCCGCCTCGTCGCACTCCATCATGTGCGCGGCCAGCTTGCGCGCCTTGGCGAGCACCTTGTCCGCCGCGTGCACCAAAGCCGTGCCACCGACGGACAACGAGCGCGAGCCGTAGCTGTCCATGCCCTTGTGCGACGAGGCCGTGTCGCCGTGCAGCACCTCGACGTCCTCGAACGGGACACCGAGCCGGTCGGCGACGATCTGCGACCACACCGTCTCGTGTCCCTGCCCGTGCGGCGAGGTTCCGGTGATCACCTCGACCTTGCCGGTGGGCAGCATGCGGATCGACGCGGTCTCCCAACCGCCCGCGGCATAACGCAAAGCGCCCAGCACCCTGGACGGCGCGAGGCCGCACATCTCGGTGTAGGTGGAGATTCCGATGCCGAGCTGCACCGCGGAACCGTCAGCGCGCCGCCGTTCCTGCTCCTCGCGCAGCTCCTCGTACCCGAACAGCTCCATCGCACGAGCGGTCGCGGCCTCGTAGTTGCCGGAGTCGTAGGTCATGCCGGCGACCGTGGTGAACGGGAACTCCTCGTGCTTGATCCAGTTCATCTCGCGGATCTTCATCGGGTCCATGCCCAGCTCGACCGCGAGCTCGTCCATCATCCGCTCGATCGCGAACGTGGCCTCCGGCCGTCCCGCGCCGCGATAGGCGTCCGTGGGCACCTTGTTCGTGAACACGTTGGTGCACACGAACCGGTAGGCCGCGAACTTGTAGATCGCGTTGAACATGAACGCACCGAGGATCGGGATGCCCGGCGTGACCAGCCGCAGGTACGCGCCCATGTCGGCGAGCAGCTCGACCTTCAGGCCGGTGACCGTGCCATCGCGGCGGGCGGACAGCGTGATCTTCTGGATCTGGTCGCGGCCGTGGTGCGCGGACATCATCGACTCGGTGCGCGTCTCGGTCCACTTCACCGGACGGCCCATCCTGCGCGCAGCCAGCAGGCAGAGCACCTCTTCCGGGGTGACCTGGAGCTTGCCGCCGAACCCGCCGCCGACGTCCGGGGCGATCACGCGGATCTTGTGCTCGGCGATGTCCGTGACGGCCGAGAGCATCCAGCGCAGGATGTGCGGGATCTGCGTGGCGGACCAGATGGTGAACATGTCGGCGCTGGGGTCCACGACGACGGATCGCGGTTCCATGAACGACGGGATCAGCCGCTGCTGCCGGAACGTCCGCTCCAGCACGACCTCGGCGTTGGCGATCTCGTCCTCGACGTTGGTGCCGCTCCCCGCTTCCGCGGAGTCGTAAACCCAGGTGGCGCACTTGTTCGTGCCGAGATCCGGGTGCACCAGGTCGTGGTCCTCGACGGCCTCCGCCAGGTCGAGCACGACCGGCAGCTCGTCGTAGTCGACGTCGATCGCGGCCAGCGCGTCGGCGGCGCGATACGCGTTGTCGGCGATCACCAGCGCGACGGCCTCGCCGGCGAAGTTGACCTGGTCCACGGCCATCGCGGGCGCCGGCGGCGACTTCATGTCCGCGGTGATCGGCCACGCGCAGGGCAGCGAGCCCTGTTCGGCGGCGAAGTCCTCACCGGTGAGCACCAGTGCCACACCGGGCATCGCGGTGGCGCGGCTGCAGTCGATGTTGCGGATGCGGGCGTGCGCGACGGGGCTGCGCAGCACTGCCATGTGGAGCATGCCGGTCAGCTGGATGTTGTCGGTCCACCTGGTCTGACCGGTGATGAGGCGGGCGTCTTCCTTGCGGAGCCGGGGCTTGCCGACTTCCGGTTCTGCGGTGGCGGTCATTCGCCACCTACCGGTTGTTTGGAGGTCACGTGCTCATCGCTGTGCTGTTCCATCTTCGGACCGGCGCCAGGACGCATCCGGTGTGCGGCGTCCTGGACCGCGCGGACGATGTTCTGGTAGCCCGTGCAGCGGCAGAGGTTGCCCTCCAGTCCTTTCCGCACGGTCTCGTCGTCGGGATCCGACTCGTCGGCGAGCAGGTCGATCGCCTGCATGATCATGCCGGGCGTGCAGAAGCCGCACTGGAGCGCGTGGTTGTTGCGGAACGCCTCCTGCACCGGGTGCAGCCTGCCGTCGCGGGCGAGGCCTTCGATCGTGGTGATCTCGTGCCCGTTCGCCTGCACGGCGAACATCTGGCACGACTTGATGCTGTGACCGTCGAGGTGCACCGTGCAGGCCCCGCAGTTGCCGGTGTCGCAGCCGACGACCGTGCCGGTCTTGCCCAGCCGCTCACGCAGGTAGTGGACGAGGAGCAGCCGGGGTTCGACCTCGTCGGCGTAAGTCACTCCGTCGACGTTGACCGAGATCTTCATGAACCCTCCCAGGGGGTGGTGGGCCATTGGTGACGAGGGTCACTTCAGCCTCCTCCCTGTTCGGGGGTTCAACAACCCGATCAGTGGTGGATCGGTTCACCAAGGTCAACCAGCCGCTTGCCAGTTCCCTTCCACCGCAAGGAAATGATCTCGGCGGCGATCGACACCGCAGTCTCCTCCGGCGTCCTGGCACCCAGATCCAGGCCGATCGGCGAGGCCAGAGCCTTCAGCTCGCTCTCGGTCAAACCCGCCTCCCGCAACCGTTGCAGCCGATCTTCGTGCGTCCGGCGGGATCCCATCGCGCCGACGTAGCCGACCTTGAGCCGCAACGCGACCTCCAGCAGCGGCACGTCGAACTTGGGATCATGGGTCAGCACCGCGATCACCGTGCGTTCGTCCAATGTGGACGCTTCTCGTTCGAGATACCGGTGCGGCCAGTCCACTACGACCTCGTCGGCCTCCGGGAAACGGCTGCGCGTGGCGAACACCGGTCGCGCATCGCAGACCGTCACGCGGTAGCCGAGGAACGCGCCGAGCCTCGCCATCGAGGCCGCGAAGTCGATCGCGCCGAACACGAGCATGCGCGCGGGTGGCTCGAAGGAGTTCACGAACACGCTCATGCCCTCGCCACGCCGCTGGCCGTCCGGGCCGTACCGCAGCACTCCACTGCGGCCGCTCGCGAGCATGCCGCGCGCGTCGTCGGTGACCGCGTCGTCCGCCCTGCTGGAGCCGAGGGATCCGGCGCGCCGGTCCGGCCAGACGACCATGCGGCGGCCGATGCCGTCCGGGTGTTCGATGACGGTCGCGACCGCTACCGGCTGCTCGGCCCTGACCGTCTCCACCACCTCGCCGAGCTGTGGAAACGTCTCGGCATTGATCTTCTCTACGAAGATGTCGATGATCCCGCCGCAGGTCAGCCCTACCGAGAACGCGTCGTCGTCGCTCACCCCGTAGCGCTGCAGAACCGGAGTGCCGGTGGACTGCGCGAGGTCGTAGACGGCGCCCTCGACGCAGCCGCCGGACACGCTGCCGATCGCCTCCCCGTCCTGCGTCACCAGCATCGCGGCACCTGCCGGTCGTGGCGCCGAGCTGAAGGTCGCGACCACCGTGCCGACGCCGACCGTCTCGCCCTTGCCCACCCGGTCCGCGAGGTCGAACAGGACATCACGCATGGCGCACTTCCTTCAGCAGCTCTTCCAGCGCGTGCACGCTGTGGCCGGCAATCATCGTGTCGACGTGCGGAAGCGCTGCCACCACGCCGCTCTGCACCGGCCGGTAGCCGGGCTTGCCCGCGTGCGGGTTGGCCCAGATGACCTTGTGACTCACCCGTCTCATCCTCGCCATCTCGTTCGCCAGCAGGGTCGGGTCACCACGTTCCCAGCCGTCGCTGAACAGCACGACCACCGCGCCTCGTTGCCGCCACTGCTGGTTGAACCGCCGCAGCGCCTCACCGAGCCGCGTGCCGCCCTCGTAGTCCTGGATGGTCCGGCCGGCGGCTTTCAACGCCCGTTCGGGGTCGCGTTCCCTCAGCTGGCGGGTCACGCGGGTGAGCCTGGTGCCGATCGTGCGGACCTCGACCGGCATGGCGTGCGCGACGACGTGCGCGAACCGCAGCAACGCGTCGGAATAGGCGGCCATCGAGCCGGAGACGTCGATCAACAGCACGAGCCTGCGCGCCTTCACACCCCGGCGCCGGTGCCGTGGCAACGCGATCTCGCCGCCGATCTCGATCATCGCGCGCACGGTTCTGGCCAGGTCGATTGGGCCGCGGCGGGCTTTCCGGAGGCGCCGCGACCGCCTGCGTGGCGGGAGCGGCTTCAGGCGAGCGATCAACGGTGCCGCGTTGAACTCGGAGATGTCCTTGTGGCGCAGCACTTCCACCTCGGAGGCCGCGACACCGACGGAGACGGAGTCGAGTTCGATCGTGCCGCGCGGCCGGGGTGGGGTGCCGCCGAAGTACGCGCGGTAGGCGGCGTCGTAGCGCGGCAGGTCGTCCGGGTCCGCGCACAGGGTGAGGCGACCGGCCCAGTAGAGGTCGACGTGCGCGGTGGCCCGCAGATAGGCCTGGACGCGGTCCGGCCCGCACTGCAGCCCGGCGCCCCGCAGGACGCGCGTGAACCCCACGCAGGCTTCCGTCACCCCACGATTGTGCTCCCGATGACCCGCTCCGCGTCCTCCCGGTACTTCAGCACGGCACCGAGGGTCGTCACATCCGGTTCGGTGCGCCCGAGCGCCTGCAGCGCCCGTGCCCAGTCCAGCGACTCCGCGACACCGGGCGGCTTCAGCAGGTCGAGCCCGCGCATCTGCCCGACGGCCTCGGCGACCTGCCGCGCGAGCCGTTCGTCGAGGCCGGGCAGGGTGCGGCGCAGGATCGCGACCTCGCGCTCGACGCTCGGGTGCTCCAGCCAGTGGTAGAGGCAGCGGCGCTTCAACGCGTCGTGCACCTCGCGGGTCCGGTTCGAGGTCAGCACGGTCAGCGGCGGCGTCGAGGCCCTGATCTCGCCGAACTCCGGGATGCTGACCGCGTGCTCGGAGAGGACTTCGAGGAGGAACGCCTCGAACTCGTCGTCCGCCCGGTCGATCTCGTCGACGAGCAGCACGCACGGCGCGTTCTCCAGCGCCTGGAGCAACGGCCGGGCCAGCAGGAACCGTCGCGTGTAGAGGGAAGCCTCGTCCACCTCGCCGCGGGTTTCGAGGACGCGCAGGTGCATGAGCTGGCGCGGGTAGTCCCAGTCGTACAGCGCCTGGGTGGCGTCGATGCCCTCGTGACACTGCAGCCGGATGAGCGGGATGTCCATGGCCTTGGCCAGTGCCAGCGCGAGCGAGGTCTTGCCGGTGCCGGGTTCGCCTTCGAGGAACAGCGGCCGCCCCATCCGGACCGCGAGGAACGCCGCCGTGGCGATTCCGCCGTCCGGCAGGTACCCCGCGCGGTCGAGCCCTGACGCCAGTTCCTCAGGGGACTCCATGCCACTCAGATTAGGCCCTTTAAGGTGGGCTCATGGGGTCGGTGAGGCAGGTACAGGTCACGTTCGACTGCGCGGAACCCGTGCGCGTCGGCAAGTTCTGGTGCGAGGTGCTGGGGTACGTCGGGCCGGATGAGCACGACGACTCGTGGTACGCGGCCAGTGATCCCTCCGGGGTGGGTCCGCGGCTGTACTTCCAGCGCGTGCCCGAGGGCAAGATCGTCAAGAACCGGGTGCACCTCGACGTGCGGGTCGGCACCGGGCTGGTGGGCGAGGAGCGTCTCGCCGCGCTCGAGGCCGAGTGCGCACGGCTGGTCCCGCTCGGAGCGGTGCGTGGGCAGCTGCTGCTCGCCGATGGCGAGAACGAGTCGTGCCTCAACATGCAGGACGTCGAGGGCAACGAGTTCTGTCTCGACTGACACATCTTTCGGGGCCCTGAGAGCCGAGCCCGGAATCAGGGTCGGGTTCCGGGTGGTCACCGATGTGCGGGACGTTCGTCTCGACGAATCTTGAGCCATGACGAACAACGTGCTCAACGAAGCGACGAGTCAGGTCAAGAAGCTCCGCCGCAGCCGGAGCGACAAGATGATCGCCGGTGTCTGCGGTGGCGTGGCCAAGATGATCGGGGTGGACGCCGCGATCCTGCGGATCATCCTGGTGGCGGCGACGCTGCTCGGGTTCGGCACCGGAGCGATCCTCTACGTCGCCGCCTGGATCCTCATGCCCGAGGAAGACGCTGCGATGTGATCACCGTGGAAAACCGGGAACACCAGGGAGTCGTTGCCAGGGGTGGGGTCCGCTGAGGGGCCGGTACTCCACCCCGAGGGCATCGAGCCTGGGCAGATGGTGCTCCGCCAGCCGTGCCACGAAGTCCGGATCCTTCTCCGCCGGTGACCACATGACCTCGGCGAACGCGGCCAGCCTCGGGAACGCCGCGTAGTCCACCCGCCGGGCGGAGTCCAGGTGCTCGGTCCAGATGTTCGCCTGCGCCCCCAGCAACCGTCCGGGTTCTTCACCCGTGAGCCCGGCAGGCACCGGATCCCACGCGTAGACGTCCTCCAGCGTGGTCACGGTCCCCACCGGAATCGGCTCGTCCGGTGAGTCGGACTGCCGGTAGTCCAGATAGACGTGCTGCTCCGGACACATCACCACGTCGTGGCCCTCGCGCATCGCCGTGACGCCGCCCTCGACACCGCGCCACGAGGCGACGATCGTGCCGACCGGCAGCGGACCCGACTCCAGGATCTCGTCCCACCCGTACGGCCGCCGCCCGCTGCGCACGATGTGCCGCGCGATCGCCCGCACCAGCTCGCCGTCGTGGCCGGGAGCCTCGTCGCCGCCGAGCCCGATGATCTCGCCGGGGAACACGTCCATCAGCTCGTCGAACACGGTCCGAAAGAAGTCCACGGTGGACTCTTCGGTGTTCAGCACGCGTTCGTTGATGCCCCAGTCCGTCCACACGCCGCCGCCGTGCAGGCCCAGCTCGGGATACGCCGCGATGGCCGCCTGCGAGTGGCCGGGGATGTCGATCTCGGGAATCACGACGACGTGCCGCGCCCGTGCGTACTCGACGATCTCCCGCAGGTCGTCCTGCGTGTAGAAACCGCCGTGCGGGCGGCCCGCCATCCCGCCGGAGCGCCGGTCGCCGAACCGCGAGTCCTCCCGCCACGCCCCGACCTCCGTGAGCTTCGGGTAGCGCTTCACCTCGAAGCGCCAGCCCTGGTCGTCGGTGAGGTGCAGGTGCAGGACGTTGAGCTTGTGCACGGACAGCAGCTCGACGTACCGCAGCACCTCCCGTTTGGGCAGGAAGTGCCGCGCCACGTCCAGCATCACGCCACGCCAGGCGAACCGCGGGTGGTCGACGATCTCGCACGCCGGGATGACGGACGGTCGCTCGCCCGCCGCCCGGAACGCCTGCGCGCCCAGCAGCTGCCGCAGGGTCTGCAGCGCGTTCATCTCGCCGGCCGCGTCGTGCGCCTCGATCAGCACGCCGTCGTCGGACGACAGCAGGCGATAGCCGCCGGGTGGCCCGTCGACGAGAACCGTTTCCCAGCCCCGGTACTCGCACAGCCTGCCGCCGTCCACATAGGACACCGGGCGCGGGAGGAGGTTCATCCCTTCACCGCCCCTGCCAGTCCGGACACCAGGCGGCGCTGCACCAGCATGAAGAAGATCAGCACCGGGATCGTCATCAGCGTGGAGCCCGCCATGATCGCACCCCAATCGTTCTGGTCGGGTTTGACGAACACCTGAAGAGCCAGCGGCAGGGTCTGGTTCTCCACGGCCGAGATGATGAACGTCTTGGCGAACAGGAAGTCGTTCCAGGCGTGGATGAACGACAGCACGGACGTCGCGACCAGGCCCGGCGCCACCAGCGGGAACAGCACCTGCCAGAGGAACCGGAACCGCGAGGCGCCGTCCAGGGTCGCGGCCTCCTCCAGCTCCACCGGCACCGCGGCGACGAACCCGCGCAGCATCCAGATCGCGAACGGCAGGCTGAACGCCAGGTGCACCAGCACGAGTGAGCCGAGGTGGTTGAGGCCGAACGCCGGCACGGAGTCGCCGACCGACCGCATCAGGAAGAACAGCGGCACCGTCAACGCCTCGACCGGCACCATCTGCACGACCAGCAGCATGATCAGCAGCGTGGTGCGGCTGCGGAACCGGAAGCGGGTCAGCGCGGTCGCGGCGAGGAACGAGATCAGGATGCTCAGCGCCACCACGATCAACGCGACGACCACGCTGTTCAGGAAGTAGCGCCCGAAGTTCGCGACGGTCAGCGCCCGCGTGAAGCTGTCCAGCGTGGGCCGGGTCGTCCACGGCACCGGATCGGCCGAGATGATCTCGTCCTCCGGCTTGAACGCGCTCAGCACCATCCAGAACAGCGGAAACGCCACGACTCCCGCGATGACGAGGACGAACCCCTCGGTCAGCCAGCGCTTCACAGAGCCTCCCCCGACCGCCGCAGCGCGCGGAGGTAGAACAGCGTGATCACCAGCAGCAGCACGGTCATCACGACACCGATCGCCGCGCCCAGCCCGTACTCCGACGCCGCGAACGCCTGCTGGTAGGCGTAGACGTTGAGCACGAGGTTGCGCCCGGCGATGCCGCCGCCGTTGGTCATCACGTAGATCTGCGTGAACACCTTGAAGTCCCAGATGATCGACTGGATCGTCACCACGAGGATGATCGGCCGCAGCAACGGCAGGGTGACGCTCCACGCCGTGCGGAACGCCGACGCGCCGTCCAGTGCCGCGGCCTCCAGCACCTCGCCGGGGATCGCCTTGATGCCCGCGTAGAGCGTCACCATGACGAACGGGAACGAGCACCAGATCACCTGTGCCGCAACGAGTCCGAACGCGGTCCACTTGTCGAACGTCCAGGAGAAGCCCTGGATGCCGAGGACCTCGTTGACGAACCCGAAGTTCGCGTCGAACAGGAAGAGCCAGATCGTCGACCCGGCGACGGCGGGTGTGGACCACGCGCCGAGCGCCGCCAGGAACAACGTCATCCGCACCCACGTCCTGACCCTCGTGGCCAGGATCGCGAGGAAAGCGCCCACGATCAGCGTGCCGACCACGCAGACCGCCGCGAAGGCGACGGTCTGCCCGAGCACCGTCCAGAACTGCTGGTTCCCCAGCAGGTTCTGGTAGTTGCCGAGGCCCAGGAAGGTGAGCGGCGCGCCACCGCTCACCTGCTCCTGGCCGTAGTCGTAGAGCGAGATGAGCACCAACTGGTAGATCGGGTAGGCCAGCAGGCCCGCCAGCACCAGCAGCGCTGGGGTCAGGTAGGCGAAGGCGGTCCGCCCCTGACCTCTGGCCGTCATGCTCACGATGCGAAGGCCGCGTTCATCGTCTGGGCGGCGCTCGCGGCGGCCGCGTCGACGTTCTTCGCGCCGGTGACGACCTCCTGGATCATCGTCGGCAGCACGGTCTGCGCCTCGATCTTCGCCCACGCCGGGGTGACGGGAACGAACTTCGTGCCGGACTGCAGGGTCTTCGTGAACGGCTCCAGGAACTTGTCGGAGTCGCTGACCTGCTTCTGCACGTCGCTGAACGTCGGCAGGTTGCCCATCGCCGTGTACATCTTCTGCTGGTACTTCTTCGACGCGAGCAGCTGCACGAACTCGTTCGCGAGCGTCTTGCGCTGCGTGCCCTTCATGACGCCCAGCAGGTTGCCGCCGGCGAACGCGGGCGCGATCGAACCCGCGGTCTTGCCGGGCAGCGGCACCACCGCGTACTTGCCGGCCGCACTCGACGCGTCCACGGACTTCCGGTTGAAGTCGCCGCCGATGGTCATCGCGGCCTTGCCGGCGCGGAACGCCTCGACGCTCGCGTCACCGCCGTTGCCCGCGCAGGTGGCGGGCGGGCAGATGTCGTCCTTGATCAGCTCGGCGTACTTGGCGACACCGGCCTTGGCCTCGGCGCTGTCGATGGTGGCGGTGAACTTGCCGCCGTCCTGTTTGGCGATCTCGCCGCCGTTGGCCCAGATGAACGGCAGCGCGGCGAACAGGTACTTGCCGCCGGCGGAGATGCCGATGAGCTCGGGCTTGCGCTGCCTGATCTGGCGGGCCAACGGCGCGATCTCGTCCAGCGTCGCCGGCGGCTTGAGGCCGAGCTCGGCGAAGACGTCAGTGCGGTAGTAGAGCGCGCGGACGCCCACGAACCACGGCACACCGTAGGTCTTGCCGTCGACCTTGGCCGTGTCGAGGATCGTCGGGACCAGGTCCTTGGACTCGCTCCAACCGTTGAGGTCGAGCTCGGAGAAGCCGCCGGCGGAGACGTAGCCCGCGAGGTCGGTGTTGCCGAACTCGGCGACGTCCGGCGCGCTCTTCGGGTCGCTGAAGGCGGCCTTGAAGCGTTCCGCCCTGCTCGACACCTGGATGTACTGCACGTCGACGGTGACGCCGTTGTGCTTGCCCTGGAACTCGGAGATCGCCTCCTTGACCACGGCTTCCTTGGGACCGCGGTTGACCTCGTCGAACAGCCAGACCCGCAGTTGCCCGGTCTTCTCGTCGGTGCTGGTGTTCGTCGGTCCGGACTGCACCGGTGCGCAGGCGACCACCGCGCCCACGCCCAGCACGGCCACGAGTGTCTTCAGCCTCATCGCGCCCTCCGCATTGCACATGTTGCAACGGCCATTTCACAGGAAGCAACGTGACTGTAGAACGGTCTGGGTCAAGGGTCTAGACCAGACGGTTGACCCATTCCCGAACCGATGCCATCTCGACCGGCGACTCCCAGCCCGCCGGGCGGACAGCGCTGCCGACGTGGAAGCCCGTCACGCCCGCTGCCAGCAGTTCCGGCACGTGGTGCTGCTGGAGACCACCACCGACGAGCAGTGCGGGAGGCGCCTGGGCGACGAGTTCCTTCAGGTTCCCGAGACCGTCCTCGACGCCCTTCGGACTGCCGGCGGCGAGGACCGTGTCGCAGCCGAGCGTCTTCACGATCCCCCACGAACGGAAGACGTCGTTGGAGTTGTCGAGCGCGCGGTGGAACGTCCACGCGCAGCCCTCCAGCTCGGCGACGAGGTTCAGCGTGACGCCCTCGTCGATCTCACCCCCGGCGTCGAGGAAGCCGAGGACGAACTCCGTGGCGCCGGCTTCACGCAGCTCCCAGGCCTGCCTGCGCAGCTGCTTGAGGTTGCCGGGCGCGAACCCCTTGGCGTCCCTGAGCATCACGCGAATGGGAAGGTCGGTGCTGTTCCGCACCTCTTTGAAGGTGGCGATCGACGGGGTGAGGCCGTCGGAGGCCATGTCCGAGACCAGCTCCAGCCGGTGCGCGCCACCCTCTTGGGCAGCCTCGGCGTCCGTCGCGTTCAGTGCGATCACTTCGAGAATCGGCATGGTCTAGACCATAACGGCCGCTGAAACGCGGCTGCTGAATGTGCTTTCGCGAATTCGGAGCCGCGCCGCCGGTTCGTGCGTCAGAAGCTGTATCTGGTCGCCTGAGTTCCGCTCTTTCTGTGTGAGCGCTTTGTTCAGGCGTGGAGTTCGCGTCAGCCGGTTCGAGGGGTGCCGGCTGGCGCGGCTCCCACCATGGCGGCCCGTGATGCGGAGGGGGAATCACGGGCCGCTGGCGTGCCCAGGGAAAGATGAGGTCGGCTGCGGCGGTGATACTGGTCCAATCGAGTGAATTTTGTATCTACCGCTCAGTTAGCCCTTCATGAGTTGGCGGACGGCGCTGACAGGGCGGCCGATCGGAGGTGCTGGCGTGGACGAGCTGCACACGGCGGATGACCGTCCGCCGTGGGACGGACTTGAGGGCACCGAACGGCACGCGGTGTGTGTGGCAGCCGCGCGCGAAGGCAACCGCGACGCACTGGACGTCCTGGTGACCGAGCTGACCCCACTGCTGTGGCACGTAGCCCGCGGCCAGGGCCTGGACAGGGCCGCCGCGGAAGACGTCGTGCAGACCGTGTGGCTCGCGTTCTTGAAGAACATCGAGAACATCAACGAGCCCAAAGCCCTGGTCGGCTACCTGGTGGTCACAACGAGGCGTGAAGCACGCCGAACCTGGACACCCAACAAGCGTGAGACGCACCTGTCCGACGAATACGCCGAACAGCTCGAGTCCGACACCGGCCTGCCCGAGGACGTGACGCTGATGGACGACCGCGACCGCAGGCTGTGGCTCGCGTTCGGCCGGCTGACCACCAGGTGCCAGGAACTGCTCCGGCTCACCGTGCTCGCGGGGCGCGCCGAGTACCGGGCAGTCGCCGAGGCCCTCGCCATGCCCCACGGCAGCATCGGTCCGACCAGGGGACGGTGCCTGACACTGCTGCGCAACTACCTGGAGACGGAAGGAGGATCGCGGTGAACGAGATCGACCCGCGCGACGACCGCAGGGGCCTTGAGGACACCGCAGTCCTCTCCGAGTTGAACAGGCTCGTCGACGAACTGGACCCGCCACCGGCCGACCTGGTGGACCGCGTGAAGTTCGCGATCGCTTTGGAATCCCTGGACGTGGAAGTCGCCCGGTGGGAGCGTGCCGGGTCGTTCGCCGGGGTGCGGGGCGGCCAGACCGGCACCATCACGTTCACCGTGGACAACCTGACGTTGATGGTGAACTTCACCTCCACCGGGTCCCGCCACCGGATCGACGGATGGCTGGTTCCCGCCGGGGAGCACACGGTCGAGGTCCGAGTCGCCGATCACAAGTCCTCGTGCACTCGTGCGGACGACGGCGGGCGGTTCGTGCTGCCCGACGTGCCGGCCGGAACCACCCAGATCCTGGTGCACCTGGTGGATTCGCACGGGGAGCCTGGGCGGACCGTGGTCACGCCGACGATCATGCTGTGAGTTTGTGGCGGTGTTGACTGGGGTTTCTGGGGTTTGCGGCGGTAGGGCTTGTAGGCGTGGTCGGCACCGTGCGGGGGTTGGCTTGCTGCAGGTTCGGCGCCTTCCTGCGTGCTTGCGTGGGCATTGACGAGCCGGGTCATTTCATCGCCGCTTCGCGACGATTGCGATTGGGGCTTGACTTCGGGGCCCTTGCGAGGCGCTCATCGGCCTATAAAAGCCGGGCATGTAAAGCGCCCGGCCGATCCGAACACGGTAGCACCTCGCACCCAAAGTCAAGCCTCAATCGCCAGCGTACGTGGGCGCGTAGGGCGGTCGGGTGCGGTAATTACCGCTTGCACGGCGTGGAATTGCCCTGTCCGGCTCGGCTTCGCCATCGCGGTTGTTTTCGAGGGGCGCCACGGCTTCGCCTTGCGGTTGGTTCCTGGGCCCAGCTTCACCTTTGCGGCTGCTTCCTGTCCTCGGCGTCGCCTTTGCCTTTGCCGCGCGCGGGATTTTCGGGTCGGCGTGATCTCGCGACTCAGCAGCGCGGCGTGGATGACCATTTCCTTGCGGTTTTCCGGTCCCAGCGGACCGCGCGCCACAACACGTGCGGCAAATCCTTGTAGCCGAGTTCGGCCGGGGCCCCGCGCCGATCCAACTCTGCGATCTTCTGCATGACCGAATGTTCGCGAATCCGGATTTCCGTCACCTCGTCGACGATGCCGCGTAGCAGCTCGTCGGTGGAGAGGGGTCCGGTGTCGCTCACGTTTTCTAATCTACCGCAAGATCACAAGAAAATAACAGGTCACGGCATACCACCCTAGTGGCGAAGCGAAGCGAGCCGTAAAGGGCAATGTACCGCCGCCCAACCGGTAATTCCCGCACCCGACCCAACAAACGCAACCACGCACGCTGGCGATTGGGGCTTGACTTTGGATGCGAGGCTCTACCGTCTTCGGATCGGCCGGACGCTCCTATGCCCGGCTTTATAGGCCGATGAGCGCCTCGCAAGGGCCCCGGAGTCAAGCCCCAATCGCAATTGTCGCGAAGCGGCGATGAAATGTGACCCGGCTCGAAACGGCCCATGCAACCACGCTGGAACAGAACCCTGAGGACACCGAAAGGCCCGGCCCACCAAAGGCGAACCGGGCCAATCAGTCGACCTGAAGCCTGGACTCAGAAGTCCATGCCACCGGCGTCCGGCGCGGCCGGAGCAGCGTTCTTCTCCGGCTTGTCCGCGACGACAGCCTCGGTCGTCAGGAACAGGGCCGCGATGGAGGCCGCGTTCTGCAGCGCGGAACGGGTCACCTTGGCCGGGTCGATGATGCCCGCGGCGACCAGGTCCTTGTACTCGCCGGTCGCGGCGTCCAGGCCCTCGCCCGCAGGCAGGGACTTGACGCGCTCGACCACGACGCCGCCTTCGAGGCCGGCGTTGATGGCGATCTGCTTCAGCGGCGCCTCGACGGCGACCTTGACGATGTTGGCACCGGTGGCCTCGTCGCCGGTCAGGCGCAGGCCCGCGAAGGCAGCCTCGGCGGCCTGCAGCAGCGCAACGCCACCACCGGCGACGATGCCCTCTTCAACCGCAGCCTTGGCGTTGCGGACCGCGTCTTCGATGCGGTGCTTGCGCTCCTTGAGCTCGACCTCGGTGGCCGCGCCCGCCTTGATGACGGCGACGCCGCCGGCGAGCTTGGCGAGGCGCTCCTGGAGCTTCTCGCGGTCGTAGTCGGAGTCCGACTTCTCGATCTCGGCGCGGATCTGGTTGACGCGACCCTGGATCTGGTCGGCGTCACCGGCACCCTCGACGATGGTCGTCTCGTCCTTGGTGACGACGACCTTGCGGGCCTTGCCCAGCAGCGAGATGTCGGCGTTCTCCAGCTTCAGGCCGACGTCCTCGGTGATGACCTGGCCACCGGTGAGGGTGGCGATGTCCTGGAGGATGGCCTTGCGGCGGTCACCGAATCCGGGCGCCTTGACGGCGACGGACTTGAACGTGCCGCGGATCTTGTTGACGACCAGCGTGGCCAGGGCCTCGCCCTCGACGTCCTCGGAGATGATCAGCAGCGGCTTGCCGGACTGCATGACCTTCTCGAGCAGCGGGAGCAGGTCCTTGACCGTGGAGATCTTGGAGCCGAACAGCAGGATGTACGGGTCCTCGAGGGTCGCTTCCTGACGCTCGGGGTCGGTCACGAAGTAACCGGAGATGTAACCCTTGTCGAAGCGCATACCTTCGGTGAGCTCCAGCTCGAGCCCGAGGGTGTTGCTCTCCTCGACGGTGATGACGCCTTCCTTGCCGACCTTGTCCATCGCCTCGGCGATGAGCTCGCCGATCGTGGGGTCAGCGGCGGAGATGGACGCGGTAGCAGCGATCTGCTCCTTCGTCTCGATCTCCTTGGCGGCCTTCAGGAGCTGCTCGGCGACAGCCTCGACGGCCTGCTCGATGCCGCGCTTGAGGCCGAGCGGGTTCGCACCCGCGGCCACGTTGCGCAGGCCCTCGCGGACCAGAGCCTGTGCCAGCACCGTCGCGGTGGTGGTGCCGTCACCCGCGACGTCGTCGGTCTTCTTCGCGACCTCCTTGACGAGCTCGGCCCCGATCTTCTCCCACGGGTCCTCGAGCTCGATCTCCTTCGCGATGGAGACACCATCGTTGGTGATGGTCGGCGCGCCCCACTTCTTCTCGAGCACGACGTTGCGGCCCTTGGGGCCGAGCGTCACCTTGACGGCGTCAGCGAGGATGTTCATCCCGCGCTCGAGACCGCGACGGGCTTCCTCGTCGAACGCAATCATCTTGGCCATTGCGGTGTGTTCCTCCGCCTTTGTGGATTCTGGGCCACTGCGGGCGCACGCCCACAGCGGAACACGGTGCGAGTGGCCAGGCTCGGTGCCCGCGACGGACGACTCCCCCGTTGATCACGAGGGTGCCTCACCGTCCCAGCCTCACTGCTTTGGCACTCGGGTGAGCCGAGTGCTAAGTCGTGTTTAGCACTCGGGCACGGCGAGTGCAAGCGAACCCCGGCGAACGTCAGCGTGACGTGCGCACCGGCACAGAGGTCGGCAGCGGCTTCTTCGACGTCGACTCGTCGTCGAGCTGCAGCGTCGGCGAGGAGTTCGTCTTGGGCTGGCGCGCGGGCTCGTCACCGGGCGACAGGATGATCACCACGATGACGATCACCACGATCGCCGCCGCAGCGGCGATGACCGGCGCGAACCACACCGGCCGTTCCTTCTTCGACGCCGTGAAGGCGCTCACGCCCACCTGGTTCGGCGGACGCAACCGGACGGGGTCGGCGAGCGGCTGCTGACCGAAGGCGCCCTGGTACGGACCCTGTTGCACGGGCGTCGGCCCGGACACCGGCGACTGCACGGGAATCGAGCCGGACGCGGGGCCGAGTTGAGTGGGAGCCGAGCTTTGCGCGACCCCGGCGAGAGCCACACGCGCAGCGGCGATGAGCTCCGCGCAGTTCGCGTACCGCTGCGACGGGTCCTTCGAGGTGCCCTTGCGGATCACGTCGTCGATGACCGGCGGCAACGCCACGAGCTGGGACAACGGCGGAACGGTCTGGCCGAGGTGGCCCTGGATGACCTTCTGCACGCCGCCCTGGAACGGCGGACGGCCGGAGAGGCACGCGAAGAGCATGCAGGCCAGCGCGTACTGGTCGGTGCGGCCGTCGACGGGCTCGCCGCGCAGGTGCTCCGGCGCCGCGTAGGTCGGCGAACCGAGGAAATCACCCGTTCGAGTGCGGTGGCCGGTGGCGCCGCGGCGGGTGAGGCCGAAGTCGGCGACGTAGACGTGCTCGCGCACGCCTTCCTTGGTCGTCACGAGGACGTTGGCCGGCTTCACGTCGAGGTGCACGAGGCCCTTGCCGTGCAACATGTCGAGCGCTTCGGCGACCTGGGCGAGCAGGGTCAGCGTGCGGGCAGGGGTGAGCGGCCCCTCCTTGATGTGCCCGGAGAGGTCCTGGCCGTCGACCAGCCGCATCGCGATGTAGAGCAGGCCGTCGACCTCGTCGAAGTCGTACAGCGGCACGATGTTCGCGTGGTCGATGGCGGAGGTGTTGCGCGCCTCGTCGACGAACCGCTCGCGGAACTCCGCGTCGGGTGCGAGGTGCTCACCGATGACCTTGAGCGCGACTTTCCTGCCAAGTCTCACGTCAGTGGCCTTGTAGGTCACGCTCATGCCACCGCGACCGAGCACGCCGTCGATCCGGTAGTGCGCGATCCGCCGTCCGCTCAGGTCCTCTGACACGCGAGGCAGCCTAACGCCCGCGCAGATCACCGTGCTGAGGGTTGGTCAAAGAGTGATGCTCACGCCTTTCGCACGTCCGACGCCTGGCTGCGTCCGTCCCGTCCGGCCTGCACCTCGAACTCCACCCGGTCGCCCTCGCTGAGGGTCCGGAAGCCTTCCATCTGGATCGCCGAGTAGTGCACGAACACGTCGGGCCCGCCATCGGTTGCGATGAAGCCGTATCCCTTTTCGGAGTTGAACCACTTGACGGTACCGAGAGCCAAGGCGTCCTCCTTCAGATCACGCAAAGAGCAGAACGCAACGCTAAAAGAAGAAAAGTCACTCGGATACCTCCTTACGGAGTCATGAACGAAAGCTGACTCCGTTGGCGCGCAACCAGGTGGTGAGCCGGCGGGGTCCGCGCGTCTGGGTCAGCACGGCACCGGGACCTGCGAAGTCGAACACCAGGCCCTCACCGGTGTGAATGGATTGCGCCGCATCGGGTACGGACGGGCGAAGACGGCATTGCACGGTGTCCGCGAACGCCATCACGTGGTCGCTGCTGATCGTCACGGCCTCGCCCGCCTCCAGCGTCACGAGATCGAGCGCGCCGTAACAGGAGAGCACCACACCGCCCTTGCCGTGCGCGTAGTTCAGGAAACCTTCGAGGCCGCCGAAGAGCGCCTGCAACGGCGGCGCCTCTGGATTCATCGCCACCGTGCTGCTCGACGCGACCCAGCCGAGCCGGGAGACGCACCAGCCGTGCGTGCCGTCGAGCTCGACGAGGTGCAGGTCGCCGGGCAGCACGGGCGCCGTGTCCACCCAGCCGCCCTCCGCGCCCGCCGTGCACAGCGCGACCGCCTTGGCACCGGCGCCCTTCACGTCGACCGAGAGGCCGTAGCTCGTGGCCACCACGGTGACCGGGTCGACCAGCACCATCTCTCCGGGCGCGAGCACGAGCCTCGCCACGCCGAACGTCGGTGTGTGCCGGGTCCGGACCTGCACGAGCAACACCTCCGGGGACGAACTGGTCCAGGCGATCGTCACGATCACCTCGTCTTGGCAGTATGCAGTCGTGTCCCCCACCACAGTCGCCGAACACCGCCAGCGCGTCGCGGAGCTCGTCGGGCTGATGCCCGTGCTGCAGCTCACGCTCGACGAGTGCCTCGGGCTCGTGCTCGCCGCCGACGTCATCGCGCCCGTTTCCCTGCCGCCGTTCGACAACTCCGCGATGGACGGGTACGCCGTCCGCGCCGCCGACCTCGCGGGGACGATCCCGGTCCGCCTCCCCGTGGCCGACGACATCCCCGCGGGCCGGACGCAGCTCAACCCGCTCGAGCCCGGCACCGTCCAGCGGATCATGACCGGCGCCCCGGTCCCGCCGGGTGCGGACGCGGTGATCCAGGTCGAGCTGACCGACGGCGGCACCGAGACGGTGACGATCAACGCGTCCGTCGCGGAGGGCACGAACATCCGGACCGCGGGCGACGACGTGCAGAAGGGTGACCCGGTGCTGGTCGCCGGCACCGTGCTGCGCCCGGCCCAGCTCGGTCTCGCGTCGGCGCTCGGGCTCGCGGAGCTGCCGGTGCGCCGCCGTCCGCGGGTGCTGATCCTGTCCACGGGCTCCGAGCTGGTCGAACCCGGCCGGCCGCTGCAGCCCGGTCAGATCTACGAGTCGAACGGCATGATGCTCGCCTCTTCCGTGCGGGAAGCGGGAGGCATCGCCGTGCAACTGCGGTTCGTGCCCGACGACGTGGACGCCTTCCACCGCGCACTGGCGCCGTACCTCGGCTCCGTGGACGTGATCGTGACGTCCGGCGGGGTCAGCGCGGGCGCGTACGAGGTGGTCAAGGACGCCCTCGTCAGCCACGACGTGCGGTTCACGAAGGTCGCCATGCAGCCAGGAGGGCCGCAGGGTGCGGGCACCTACGAGGGCGTGCCGGTGCTGACCCTGCCGGGCAACCCGGTGAGCGCGCAGGTGTCGTTCGAGGTCTTCGTGCGTCCCGCGCTGCTCAGGTCGATGGGGCACGCTCAGGTCGAACGGCCGTCCGCGCGGGCAACCGTGACGACCACGCTGACGTCTCCTGCTGGTAAGACGCAGTTCCGGCGCGGCCTGTACGACCCGTCGTCCGGTCAGGTCGTGACGCCGGTCGGCGGCCCGGGGTCGCACCTGCTGTCGGCGCTCGCGCTGTCGAACTGCCTGATCGAGGTGCCGCAGGACGTGACGGAGCTGGCGGCGGGAGCCGAGGTCACCGTCAGATACCTGCAGTAGAAGGGCGGCTGGGGGATGCGAGCCGTACTCGCGCTGGTGATGCTCGCCGGGTTCTTCGTGCTCGGTGCCGCACTCACGGCCTTTCTGGTCGTGGTCTCGGTCTGGCGGTTCCGGATCGGCGACTTCCAGGGCGGCGGCTGGATGGCGTTCTTCGCCGCGAGCGTCGCCGTGCCGATGCTGTGGGCGGTGCTGCGCGCGATCTTCGCCAGGCCGGCGCCGACCGGGGTCCCGATGACCCGCGCGGCGCATCCCGAGCTGTGGCGGCACGTCGACGAGCTGGCGGCGCTCGCGGGTACCCGCAGCCCCGACGACGTCCGGCTGATCCCGGAAGCGAACGCGGGCGTCTGGGAACGCCGTGGCACCCGCTACCTGCAGCTCGGCCTGCCGCTGGTGGCCGGGTTGTCGATCGGCGAGCTGCGGTCCGTTCTCGCGCACGAGCTCGGCCACTACGGCGGCGGGCACACGCAGGTGTCCGCGGTGACGTTCCGCGCGAAGGTCGCCCTGGAGCTCGCGGTCAACCAGGGCGACTTCATGCGGCTGCTGTACGGGTGGGCAAAGCTGTACGCGCTGGTCGCAGCATCGGAGAGCCGGGAGCACGAGCGGTTCGCCGACGAGGTCGCAGTGGCCGCGGCGGGTCAGGAGGCGGCACGGCGGGCGTTGCTGCGGATCGGTCCGGTCGGCGAGGCGTGGAGCGACTACCTGCGCTGGTACGTCTCGCTCGCGGTCCTCGCGGGCCGCACCCCGCCGCTGGTCGAGGGCTTCCGCCACTACCTGGACCACCCGCGGCGCGTGCACCAGCTGCGCGAGCTGGAGCCGGTGCTGGCCGAGCAGGAGCCGACGTCGATCTTCGACAGCCATCCGCCGGTGCGTGAGCGGGTGGCCGCGATGGCGCTGCTGCCCTCCGTCTCCGCCGTGAGCCTCGACGAACGACCGGCGTGGACGTTGCTGGACGGCACGCCACCCGAGGCCGTGGCGGCGCTGATCGAGGTCGAGGGCCTGCCGATCACGTGGGAGGAGCTCGCCCCGCTGACCGGTCACGTGCTGGTCCGCCGCTACGCGGAAGCGTTGCGGCACGCCGGCCGGGTGAGCAAGGTCGGCGACACCCTCGCCGCCGTCCTGGCGTGCCTCGAACGCGGCGAACTGCACCGGTTGACCGGCAGGCCGGTCGACGCCTCACTGACGCCGGAGCAGGTGCACGAGGCTGCCGTCGACACCGTGACGGAACTCCTCGCCTGCGCGGTCGCCGACCAGCTCGTGACCGCGGGACGCGCCGTGCTGGAAATCAACTGGGGCGGGCTGTTCGCGCTGCGACTGCCGGACGGAGCTGCGGTCTATCCGGACGATCTCGTTGCTCCCGCCGTCCGTGATGCTTCCCGCGTCGCTGAAGTGCGGCTTCGTCTGCAGGCGATCGGCGTCGACGGACTGTGACGGAACGCTCACCGACCGGCGTTGTTCACGCCATGTGACGGGGATTACACTGAACGGAGGTGCCGGTCGGCGCGTGCATTCGTCGGGGGATGCACGAGCCGACCGGCCACTTGCGTTCTCGACAGTACTGCTGGGCGGTTTGGTGTGTTGGCGTAGCGTGATGCCGCCCGACAACTCACGGAAGCTACGGACCCACAGACACGATGAGCAGCGAGAAGCCCGTCTCCCACTTCCTCGAACTCGCGCGCGGCATGGTGCCGCCGATGCACCCGGCCGGACGCCCGTTCGTCGCCGGTGCGGCGATCGCGACCCTCCTCGTCCGCCTGCGCTTCAAGCGACTCGGCGTCGTCCTCGGCCTGGTCACGGCGTGGGTCGCGTGGTTCTTCCGCGAGCCGAAGCGCGTGACGCCGACCCGCCCGAACATCGCGGTCGCACCGGCCGACGGCACCGTCTCCCACGTGGTCGACGCCGTCCCGCCCGCCGAGCTCGGCCTCGGTTCCGAGCCGATGACGCGCGTCAGCGTGTTCCTGTCCGTCTTCGACGTGCACGTGCAGCGCGTGCCCGCGGACGGCGAGATCGTCCAGGTCTCGTACCACCCCGGCAAGTTCCTCTCGGCCGACCTCGACAAGGCCTCCGAGGAGAACGAGCGCAACACCGTCTGGCTGCGCACCGTCAACGGCCACGACCTCGTCGTCGTGCAGATCGCCGGCCTGGTCGCGCGCCGCATCGTCTGCGAGGTCGCCGAGGGCGAGAAGGTCGCCGCCGGCCAGACCTACGGCCTGATCCGCTTCGGCTCGCGCGTGGACCTCTACGTCCCGCGCGGCAGCCGCGTCCTGGTCGAGGCCGGCCAGCGCACGATCGGCGGGGAGACCGTTCTCGCCGAACTGCCGGAGGCCTGACCCTGATGGCACCCAGCGGGCCCGGCGTTCGCCTCCTGCCGAACGCGATCACGGTCCTGGCGATGTGCGCGGGCCTGTCCGCCGTGCACTTCGCGAACGTCGGCATGTGGGGCGCCGCAATTGCCTCCATCGCCGCCGCCGCAGTCTTCGACGGCCTGGACGGCCGCATCGCCCGCCTGCTGGACGCCACGTCGAAGATGGGCGCGGAGCTCGACTCACTGGCCGACGCGATCTCCTTCGGCGTGGCCCCGGCCCTCGCGATCTACCTCTGGAAGTTCGAGGGCAGCCGCGCGGGCTGGGTAATCGCGCTGATCTTCGCGGTCTGCATGGTGGTCCGCCTGGCCCGCTTCAACACGTTGCTGGAGAAGGAACAGCCGCCGTTCGCGAAGGAGTTCTTCGTGGGCGTCCCGGCCCCGGCAGGCGGCCTGCTGCTGCTCCTCCCCCTGATCATCGAGGAGCAGGTGCGCCGCGACGGCTGGTGGAACTCCCCGGTCGTCGTCGGCGTGTGGACCGTCATCGTCGCGATGCTGCTGGTGTCACGCATCCCGACGCTGTCCGTGAAGACGGTGAAGGTGCCACCGCGCGCGGTGGCCCCCCTGCTGGTCCTGATCGGCCTGCTGGCCGCCGCGATCATCACGTTCCCACTGGTGGCGCTGATCATCGCGATGGTCGCGTACCTCGCGCACCTGCCGTACTCGGTGCGCCGGTACATGTGGCTGTCGAAGCACCCCGAGGCGTGGACCGTCACCGGGGCTGATCGTCGCGCCATCAAGCGCGCCCACGGCGTGGCTGCTCGTCGTCTTGGGCTGCGTCAGCCGTTGCACGGTCGCGTTGCCGGTGCGGCCATGCGGGCGGTGCGTCGGCCTCGGCGTGACGCTTCGACCGCTGCCGCGGCCGACGGCACGATGCCTGCCGCTGGTGGACGGCGCCGTTCCTGGCGTCAGCTGGGCCTTCGCCGCCACCACAAGCAGTGATCGATCGCTGATCAGACTGCGGGCCGGACACCACAATGTGCACGGCCCGCAGTTTTCCGCTCGATGAGCAGACACCCTTAGTGCGACATCATGAAAAGCTATCCGTCGCTCGATGGCACGGAACCACCCCCGGTTCTGCGAGAGCTCCACTCCGACCCAAGCCCTTCGTAGATCCAGGGCGAAACCCGCCGCAGCGGCTATCCGCTGACGTTGCCCTCATACGCCCTGAAGCCCCGCCAGAACTGAATCTGACAGGGCTTCTGGGCTATCGCATTTCGCATCTGGTGGCGCTCGTAATTCTCACACCACCCTCAGAGAGAACTCTCAACTTCTGCGAACTCTTGCAATGTCCAGGTCAGACCTGCGGGCGCTCAACCGCAACTGCCCCCCGGTCGTGTACCCGCCTGAGACCACTTCCAGTTCATCCCCTTGCTCAGGCCACTCGGATAATCTCAGCGGAAGATCATTTATCAGTGCGCGATCAACGACGCCTACCTCTCCAGATGGCACGCGAACCCTGAGGCCATATGGCATCCGCTCGACTACCACTGCTGAGACTATCTGCCACTTCTCCAAACGGGGAAACTCAGTTGTCATCTGCCACTCCAAGGGAACCTGGAGAATGAGTTCAACTCGCCGAAGAGCTCTCTCGGGATTACATACTCCATATACTCATCAGTCATTCCCTCCCACTCCTCAATCCGACCCGCGTTGATGTGATCCCGAAGCCACGGCGTGGGAACTTCGATCCTGAATCCCACACCGTGAGTATCGACGGATCCACGCGCCCACTCGGTCGCAGTCTTCTCATTTCCAAAGTGAGCAGCACCATCGAAGGAACCATCATCGGTGCGAGGGAAGTGTTCGGCATTCAGTCCTCCATCGAGCTCCGAACTTCCTCGTTCGATTGGCGAGGTCCGATAGATCGAAGTCGTCCCACAATTGTGAACGAGCACAGGTGTGGCGCCTGCAAGCACATAGTAGGTGTGGGCTCCGCTGACTGTCAGGTTGTGAACGCGCTGTTCAGCGCTCCACCTCCGCACCTGGACGACCTGCACCCAGGTCCCGGAAGACGTCTGCAACCAGACACCGGCAACGAGCTTGTCCGCCCGTACCCATTCCTTGAGCTCCGGCAGCCAGAACCGATGCCCATCAGTGGCGACGATCTTCTCCGACTGACCGTCAACCGTCAGCTCCACGAGGTTCTTTGAGCCATCACCGACGATGGTCCGCACGACGCCCTCAGCCTGGCTCTGACCAGTCTCCGGATCTGTAGCGAGGACTCGCTCGCCGAGTTTGATCTGCTCGATCGGCTTCGACGATCCGTCGGCCATCAACACCCTCGTGCCCGGCACAAAACTGTTAACCAGGCACTTGGTCGCCGCCTCGGCGACTTCCTCGGCCTTCTCCTCGACCCGGCGCAACCTCGCGGCGGCATCCGCGATCTTGTCGATGATCCGGTTCGCCTTCATGATCGCTTTGACGATCCGCTCAGCCGCCTGCACGAGCTTGATGACCTTCGCCGCCGGCACCAGGCTTGCGCACGCGAGAATGTCGAAGCTGGTGAAGCAGTCCTTGATGTCGTTGATACCCGTGAGATCCATCAACAGGTCAGGCAACTCCGCAACAACAACGTCCCACCACGACTGCGAGTTGTTGGCCTCGCGCAAGTACTCCTCGTACTTGTCCTTACCACCCGCGGCGTCATACCGAGCCTGCTGCGCCTTGTTGTACGCGGCATGAGCCGTACGCCGCTTGTTCGTCGCCGCCGGGTACGCCGCCGCGGACGCCTCGTCACCACCCGGCCAGTTACCAACGATGATGTTGCGTTCTTTGTCGATGCCGTAGTTGTGCCCGTCGGAACCGGTGCCGCCTTCCAGGTACATACCTGACGGGTCGCTGAACGTCACCGGATTGTTGTTGCTGTACGAATACCCGTTGACCTGCTGCGGATTCGCCGTGTTCATGATCGGGTCGTCCGACAGGAACCGACCGATGGCCGGGTCGTATTCCCGAGCACCCAAATGCGTCAGGCCGGAAGCATCACGCGTGCCACCCACGAAGCCCTTGTCGTCTGGCCATGAGCCGCCGTTCGGACCACGCGCCTTGCCGAACGGATCGAAGTACTGACGCTGATACGTCAGTTCGCCGGCCTTGACCGAGACAACCGGCGTGCCCTGATGGTCGCTTACCTCATAAGACAACCGGCCACTCGAGTGACGCACCGCCACCACAGTGCCGCCGTGCGAGTAGTACCGCTTGCCCGAGACCTGCTTGGTGGCGTCATCCTTCACCAACTCCATTCCTTCGGGCAGATACAACGTCGTACGGCCCGGTTCACGCTTGATCAGTCGGCCGCCATCGGCGTCGTAGAGGTACGACGACTCCTTGCCGGAAGCCTCGACGACCTTGGACGTACGGCCCTCGACGTCGTAGGAGATGGTCTGGGTGTTGCCCGCGACCTTGCGAGTGGTGGTGTTTCCCGCCCGGTCGTAGCTGAACTCGTCATGCGCCATACCGGACGGACCAGACTCGTCGATCGAGCGGACCACGTGCGGCTGGTTCGCCGGGTCGTAGTTGTACTTGCGGTTGACCACACCGGACGACGTGGTCGTGCGCTCCAGCGTCCGGTTGCCGATCTTGTCGTAGCCGTAGTCGTACAAGTACGACGCCACACCGCCGAGAGACGCAGCGGTCGGCTCTCCCGCACAGTCACCTGACCGCGGTGTGAATGCCTTGGTCAGCCTGCGCAGTTTGTCGTAACGGAAGCATTGGGTGTCCCATGCCGTCGCGTCACTCGGTTGATCCGCGATCCTCGCGACGTTGCCACCGGTGTCGTACGAGTACTTGCGGTTGGAGATCCGGTAGTCGGTGTCCCGTGAACGGTCCACGATGGACTGCTCGAGCCGGCGGGTGCCCTCCTCGAAGTAGTTCGTCAGCCACAGCTGGTCGGGGCTCATGTCGGCGCCGAGGGTCAGTCGCAGCGTCTCTCCGAACTTCGAGTAGATGTGCTCGTTGACGTAGGTGTTCAGGCCACCGGTCTTGATCGGCGCGCCCTGGTCGTTGTAGGCGGTGGACACGCTTTCCGCGGCCAGGCCACCAGCGGCCGGCGACTCGGTGAAGAGGAGCGCGCCGGTGACCGGCGTGTAGTCGCGGGCGAACATGTAGGTCCGGCCCAGCGTCCCTTCCACCGTGGGGATCTCTACCTGGGTCTCGAGGACGCGGCTGTAGGCGTCGTACTCCGTGATCCGCTGGACGTACGCGTGGCCACCGGAGTACCGGGTGGACGAGTCGAGCAGGCCCTTCTTCTTGCCGTCGTACTCCCACTTTGCGAGCGGTGTGGTGCCGGAGAGCATTTCTGTCTTGCGGCCGAGTTGGTCGTACTTGAACGTCAACGACCGGTTTTCGCTATCGGTCGTCTTCACCACCTGGTCGAGGGCGTTGTACTCGACAGTGGTCGTGCCCCGGTCCGGGTCGGTTTCCTTCCACTTGCGGCCCAGCAGGTCGTACACGTACGACCACTTGTTGCCTGCGGGGTCGGTGACCTGCTCCAGCTGGCCCTTGAAGTTGTACGTCGACTTCGTGGTGTCGGTCTGGTCGCCGTCACGCTGGATGCGTTCGATCTCACGGCCGTGTGCGTCGGTGACGACGGTCGTCGGGGTCTGTCCCGGCGGTGGCGTCACGTGCACACGGTCGCCCGCGTAAACGGTGGTCGTGTTCCACTGGGGCGTGCCGAACTTGTGGTAGGAAACGCTGATCGGACGTGACAGCTTGTCGTACTTGGTGAACTCCTGATTAGGCACCTGGGCGTCCAGCACCACGAGCAACTTGCCGTCCGGCGCTTGCTTGTTGAAGAACGCGTTGTTGGTCTTGGTCACCAGGCCGCGCGAGTCGTAGAAGGTGTCGGTGATGACCCGTCCGAGCTCCCCTGCCTTCTGCTCACCGTCAGGCGTCTGCGTCTGACGAGGGCGGAGCAGACCATCGAAGATCTTGTACGAGACGTTGTAGCCCTCGTCACGCTCACGCAGGCTCTTGGACACCTCGATGACGGTCGCGGTCGACTCGTCGTAGATGTACTCGTACATTGCGCTCGCGCTCAGATCCCGTTCCCTGTGTGGGAGCCAGGTGTGAGTCAGCCGGCCGAGCGCGTCGTACTTCGCGTCGACCCGCTCGCCGTTCGCGCCTATCTGCGCGACCGGCAGGCCTCGCGCCGGGTCGTACTCGACGGTCGACGTGTGGCCCTTGGCATTGGCGGTGGTCACCTTGCGCACCGGAAACCCGAACGCCGGCTCGTGCGACGTCGTCGTCTGGCCGAGCGCGGCGTCAGTCGTCTTCTTGACGCGGCCGTAGATGTCGTACTCAGTGGTTGTGACCACCTGGTACTCGCGCGGGCTCGTGCGCTCACCGTTCCACCGCGACGCGGTGGTCACGTTGCCCGTGGTCGGTGCGTCGCCGTACGCCTTGCCGTCGTACGCAGAGATCGTGTCGCTGATGGTGTTGTCGTCTGTTGCCGCGACATCGCACTTCGCGGCGTAGGTGAGGATTCGGCTGGCGTAGTTCCACATCCACGCGGCCTCGTTGGGCGCGTAGGTGGTGGTCGTGCACCGTTCGTCCCCGGTGACGCCGATGTCACCCTCGTCCTGGACGTTGAGGGCACGTCCGTGAGCGTCGTCGAAGGTCGTGCTCGCCCGTTTGGTCCACCAGCGTTCACCACCGAGATAGGTCGTCGTGGTCACAGTCTTGGTGTTGAGCAGCAGCGCCTTGTCGTCACCGTTCACCGCGGTGGGTGGTGACATCCACGGTTCACTCGTGGTCTTCGAGTGCACCGCGTCGCCGTTCTTGACGAACGTCTTCCACTCGACGCCCTTGAGCCGCTCGGCGTCCTCGATCCGCTCGCCGTCGTACTCCACCCAGGCATCGCGCTTCCCGCCCGGCACGGTGTCGCCGTCCATGCCTCGCAGGTAGATCTTCTCTGTGACCGGGCGGTCCGGCTCGTTGGTGTCGCCGGAGATGGTGCGGACTTTGTTGTAACCACGCCACTGCGACCACGTCCGGTACTTCGGGTCACCGAAGTCGTTCTCGTCGTAGTGCCACAGCGGGGCGTTCGCGATGCTCTCGTACTCGTAGTAGATCTTGGTCTGCTCACTCAGCTCACGAACGCGGTCGTCCGCGATCACCGCGCGCACCACGTACTTGTGGAACCAGTGCAACTGCGGTTCCAGGGCACCTTCCGGCGTCCAGTACGACGGGAAGCACCTCAGCGTGTTCAGATGGGCGGTGGCGATGCTGGGCATGCGTTGACCCGGAACGCAGTCCTTGTCGGTGTACTCGACCTCGGTGATACCACCGGCTTCGTGCTGAACACGCTTGATCCGCCCGCGCAGCAGCGGGGGTACACATCGCTGTCACCGTCCACGCGGTTCGCCAGCGTGATGCGCTCGAACTTCGTCGACGGCAACGATTTCGCCTCGCCCACCAGACCGGTGTGCTTGATGCTGTCGAGCCACAGCGCGGGGTCGAGGCCGTCGTTGGAGGGCGGGAAACTCTGGCCGAGTTCCCACTGGTCGACGTCACGCCACTCGGCGGCCACGTTCTCCTTGCGCACCTGGGTGAGGATCTTCGTCAGTCGCAACTGTGAGAAGAACGTCGGCGAGTACTGGTTCTCGCACTGCGCACCGGGTGCGCAGATCTGGTCGAACGGCACGTCCGGCCACTGCCTCGCGTTGTCCTTGTTCAACTTGCCAGGAGCACAGTCGAAACCACTTGAGGGAACGCACCGCTCCGAGTAGTGAAACTCGATCCGAGCCGGGGCCGAGGCGTTGTCGTCCGAACTGTGCAGGCCGTAGTCGATCCGGTGCAACCGGCCAGCGCGCTCGTAGTCCACTCCGGCAGAAGCCTCGAGATAGCGCCCGTACCGGTTCTTTTCAGTCTGGTAATAGAACCGGGTGACGTTGCCCTTCGGATCCACCACGTAGTCGACGCTCCACCGCCACGCCTGACGGCAGAACCGCTCCTTGAGCGGCTTTCTGTCGTCCCAGCACGGTTCACCGGGGTGATTGCCGAGCACCGGCACGGTCCACGTCGACTCGGCCTCGCGCGAGCCCAGGAAGTACTGGGTGCCGTTCGGCGTCGTGACCTTCCAGTACTCACCGTTCTCGTCACCACCCGGCACCGGCGTGCGGTTGAGACGCTCGATCTTGGAACCGTCGTCGTTCTTGGCCCGCCACTGGTTCGTGTTCGGGATGTTCACCAGTTCCGACGAGATGCCTGCGAGCTGGATGGTGGCGTTGTCAGTCGCCCAGCACAGGTCAGCCGTCTTCTTCTGCCCGATCGAGCTGTTGACGTGCTCGCCGCAGCTCTTGTAGCGACGCTCGATGAACCCGCCCGCACTGAGGTCCCAGCCGTCACCGACCGACGACGCCTGGTTGTTCGTCGCACTGGTGCGTCCGTCGACACCGCTGGACGAGTAGCCCAGCGTCACCTGGGGCGCGTTCCCGCCGACCGAACCCGGCAGCTTGATCGGGTAGTTGTAGGTGAAGTCGCCGCTCGAGCCGCCCGCGGACCAGCTGCCCGCGGGAGACAACGTGGTTGCCTGGAACGAACCGCCGGCGCCGCCCGCCGCAGGCTCGGCCGCGAGCACCATCGCGCCCGCCGCGGCAGCGACGTCGGTCGCGGTCAGCTTCTTCGTCTTGACGTCGTTACGTGACTGCAGCGGCGTCCTCGTCCTGCACTCCGTCTTGTCCGGCGTGGACAGAACGCACTCCGGCAGCTGCACGAGCCGCAGCCGCGAGCCGTAGTCACCACCGTAAGCACGGTCGAAGCCCGCGTAGTCGACCTGGACCGACGTCTTGCCCGGTGACTTGCCGGCCTTGTCGGACACCTTCAGCACGACACCCGCCACGCCGACCTTCGCGGACGTGTCCTGGCCGAACGTCTCGACCCGCAGCGGGGTCGCGTCCGCCTTGCTGACCTTGATCGGGGAGATACCAGCCTGCCGGAAGTCACCGGCTGCGGTGACCTCCGACTTGCTCGCCACTGGCCAGGTGACCTTCTCGGCCGGCTGGTTGTTCGCCGCGATCTGGGTGACCTGCCGCAGTTTCGCGGGCTCGCCGGGGACGCTCTTTTCGGTTTGGGTGTCGGGTCTGCGCACGTCTCTGCCCGTGGGCTGGGCAAGCGCCGGCGTCGGGGTGACGACGCCGGCGATCATGACCCAGCCCAGCGACAGGGCTAGAGCGCGCGACCACCTGCTGTGGGCACGCATGATCTTCCTCTGTTAGGAGTGGAGTGCTGAATCAGCTGCGAACTCGCTGAGCCAAGATCTCTTCGTCAGACAACGCACCGGCGTAGACCCGAACGTTGTCGATGCCGCCCTTCCAGAAGGCACCTGTGACGGTGCCCGGCATAAGCCTGCCGAACTCCAAAGTGGACTCGGTCTGCGCCGACCCGCCGTTGAACGGCGTCCTGGTGATGTAAACGCCGTTGAGATACAGCCGCATCTCGGAGTTGGTCGTGTCGTGGACGGCCGTCAGGTACACCCACTTCTGCAGATCCGCGCGGTAAGCGGTTGCCACGGTGGTGCCGCCCATCACGAACTCCCACTTCCCCGAGGCGCCCCCGTAGCGAAGGTCGAGCTGCGAGGTGCCGTTGTGCACCAGACTCACGATCGTGCGGGCAGTCTCCTGACGGGTGTTCAGATCCAGCTTCGCCCACGCGGAGACCGTGTAGGAGCGGTCCGTGCGGATGCCCGGCGCCGGCGCCGAGACATATGCCTCGGCGTCCTGGGGATTGCCCTCCGCGTCAGGTCCGTTGAGGAGCAGCGAAGTGAAGTCGCCATCCGTCTTCCAGTCGATCTTCCCACCAAGGGTTGCGTTCCGACCTGTCACCTCGTCCTTGGTGGAGGTGCCGGTGCCCTCGCCGATCTTGTAGTGGGCGCGGATTCCGGCCTGCTTCGCCAGCGCCTTGATCTCCGCCTCGTTCAGCGTGCGGTCGTACACCTTGATCTCGTCGACCGAGCCGGCGAAACCGCTGAGGTCATGGCCGTTCCACCGGTGCCGGCCGACCAGCAGTTGCGAGGCCTGCCAACCTTCCAGTCCAGTGGCCGCGCCTTGCTTCATGCCATCGACGTGAAGGGAGAGGGTCTTGGTGGTGGATTCGTAGGTACCGGTCAGGTGGGTCCAGACACCGGCCTGCGTCTCGTCCCGCGCGTGCACCGTCTTGAGATCAGCCTTGTTGGTCGCGGGCGTCATGCCGAACGTCCAGCGCCTCTGTGCCTGGTCGTAGTACAGGCTGGAGCTGAGCACGGCGGCGTCCGTCGTGGAGAGAACCGACCCGCTGGAGGCGGCGCTGTCCAGCTTCGCCCATGCCGACAGCGTGAAGTTCTTCGACGTGTCGATCACTGGGCCACCGCTGAGGTGGTCCTGTACCCCGGTCAGCCAAGCGCCCTTGCCCGCATAGCCCGCCGCAGCGAGGTTCGGATTGCCTGACGCCGTCAAAGCGTTGCGTCCGTTGGTGTCGGTCAACGTGCCGTCCAGCGGCCAGTACGCCACCGGATGCCCACCGGCCAGCACGATGAACTCGTACCGTTGGACATCGGAGAGATTCCCGGCGCGGTCCACCGACTTGACGAACAGCGTCTGCGTTCCTGCGGTGCCCGGCGTCCACCGGACCGTCGCCTTGCCCTCCGCGTCGGCGGGCATCTCCTTGTTGAGAGACTCACCACCATCCGACGTGAACGAGTAGATGAACTTCACCACGTCGGTATTCGCCGATCGCACCGAGTCCAGCTCGAACGTGCCGGTCACACCGACGCCACCGCCGGGTTGCGATGGGAGATACTCACGAGAATTCGCCTGCGGTACAACGGGTTTGACCGTGTCGACGACGAACTCGCAGTTGCCCTTCCAACCAGAGGTCAGCTCCCCGTCACCCGAGTTCACCGACCAGTTGTAGACACCGTCTTCCTTGATCACGTCTGGCGCGACCTGTACCTCGGCATACGAACCCGACGACGTGTCCCCGACGAAATAGTCCGCGATGGAGTGGCTGCCACCCAACGGCCCCTTGTGCAACGCGAAGTGCGCGGTGAGCACGCCTCCATCTGGGTCTTCCAGCTTGCCGCGCATGCGAGGCGTCCTGGTCGGCACGTAGACCCTGTTCTCGGTGCCGCCCTCGCGGCAGGGCAGCAGACCACGCTCCAGGCTCAGGTCGGCAGCCATCCTCGGATACGAGTTGTACTCGACCCTCAGTACCGGGTTGAGGTCGAACCGGCGCCACGCCTTGTCGTTCCTCGTTCCGGGTTCACCCATGAGTCCCAGGGTCATTGCCGGGTACGACATTTGGGCGTGGGTCTCGACGAGGCCGCGAAGGTCGAACTCGGTTTGTCCGTCGGTCGGGCAGTAGTCGGCGTTGTTCTTCTTGTTGGTCGTCGACTGCTTGCTGTACCAGGTGGGCGCGCTGTTCCAGGTGGTGTCGGGGCCGATCCCTCCGGCGTGCCACAAGGCGGTTTGTTCGACCAGATCGCAGTGCGCGGAGTGGATCACCTTCATCGCGAACTTCGCGGAGTGGATCTTCTTGCCGGCGAGCGGAGCCACGTTCATCTCGATGAAGGAGACCGAGAAGTCGGTGCTGCTGTGCCAGCCCGCCTTGAGGTCGCTCAGCTGGCCGTCGGTGCGGTCGTAGTTGCGAGCGTCCTTGAACTTCTCCTGCAGGACCACGTGATGGTTCTTGTACCCGGGCCAGGAGTACTTCGGATCGATCGACACCGGGAACTTCGTCTCCGGCGAGGCCAGGAACGCCTGGTCGGGCAGCACGGAGATGGTGCTGTCGGTCAGCTCGACGCCCATCTTGGCCGGGCGGCCGGTTGCGTCCCACATCTGTGAGGCGACACCGGTGAACCGCACGACCCCCTTGTCGTCCTTGACCTCCAGCAAGCCGTCGCGCTGACTCAGCTTGCCACCCTTGACGTGCGAGCCGTAGGTGATCTTGCGCAGCTTCTCCGACTTCGCCGCCTCTGGGGTCTTCACCACCAGCAGCTGGCTGAACCCGGTCGCGGTCGCTTCGACCGTCAGGTCGATCCCCGGCCACACGTCTCGGTACGTCGTCTTCGAGCCATCGACCTTCGGCTCCGGCAACGTCTCCAGCCAGGTCAGGCCCACCTCGGCGCCATCCTTGGCCACCAGTGCGAGCGGCTTGCCCTGGCCGGCTCCGGCGAACTGGAGGTCCACCACAGCCGCCTCAGGACGGATCAGTCCGTCCGAGTGCTTGCGCAGCTTGGTGTCTACAGGCACCCACCTGTTTCCGCGCTTTGCCCGTTCCGGCTTGAGTGACTGGGTGAACGTCATCTTGCCGTTCGGGTTTGCGACGGCCTCCGAGGCTTCGGTCGTGAGACCGGAAACCTTCACCGGCTTGTCGAACTTCCGCGCCGCTGCCAGCGCGGACACCTCGTCTGGCAACTCGTCCGGCGCCACCGCGGCGTTCGCCACAGGAGTGATCAAACCCGCCGAAACAGCCAGCACGAGTGTGAATGCGCGCACGCCAATGACGCGCGCCGATCTATGGCACTTCAAAAGTCCCCCCGTATCGGACACATCCCCCTTAGCGACAGCCAGCTTCGATCATCACTCTCTCGGGAACAATCGACCGACTGGTGTAACGAAGCGCCACCGTGGTCTTACAGTGAGTAGCATTGGTGCGGCAGATCACACCGGACTTGCCGTGAGTGGTCCAGATCGGCCCGCGGTGGCTCAACCACCCGGCACGATCATCGTGAGGAACTAGAGTCGTGGCGTGATCACGCTGACGGCTCGCCTGTCCCCGTCCGCACTGGACACCCGTCGCGGCGTTGTCCGCCTCCACCCGGAGGTGCTCGACGCCTTGGGCCTGCGCGCCTGGGACGCCGTGAAACTGACCGGCGCCCGCGTGAGTGCCGCCCTGGCCGCCGCCGGTGAACAACCGCCTGGTGTGGTCCTCGTCGACGACGTCACCCTGACCAACCTGGGCGTGGTCGAAGGCTCCGAAGTCGTCGTGGCGCCGGTCCAGGTGGCGGGTGCGCGCTCGATCACCGTCGCCGGCTCCCGCCTGGCCACCACCGCCCTGACTCCCGATCACGTTCGATTGGCGTTGACCGGCAAGGTGTTGACGGTGGGCGACAACGTCTCGCTGCTCCCCCAGGACCTCGCGCCGCCGCCCGGCGCCAACGTCTCCGAAACGCGTCGCAAGCTCTCCAACGCCATCGGCATGACGTGGACAAACGAGCTGATCACCATCACCTCGACCGATCCAGCGGGCCCGGTGGCAGTGCAACCGTCGAGCGTGGTGGGCTGGCGCTCCGCCTCAGCCCCGGCCGCCGAGGTGACTCCCGTTGTGGTGCAGGAAAAGCACGAGGCGCTCCCGGTGACGGACCTGGTGGGTCAGAAGGACCAGGCCCGCCGCCTGACCGAATGGCTGGAACTGATGTTCCGCCAACCCGAACTGCTGACCCGCCTGGGCGCCTCGGCCCGCCTGGCGGCCATGGTCAGCGGCCCGGAAGGCGTCGGCAAGGCAACCCTCGTCCGAGCCGTGGCCCGCTCCGTGGACGCGTCGATCGTGGAGCTGGCCGCGCCGAGCATCTCCGTGCTGGAACCGGGCGCGATGGCCAAGCAACTGGGCGACGCCATCGCCGGCGTCCCGGAACAACCGACGGTCCTGCTGATCACCGACATCGACGCCCTGCTACCGGCGTCACCCCCTCCGGTGGCCACTGTGGTCCTGGACATCCTCCGCACGGCCGTGTCCCGCCCGAACCTGGCCCTGGTGGTCACCTCGGCCCGAGCCGAGTCGGTCGACTCCCGCCTGCGAGCCCCCGATCTGGTCGACCGCGAACTGACCCTCCCGCTCCCGGACGGCGCCACCCGCACCGAACTGTTGCGCGTCCTGCTCCGCGACGTCCCACTGGAGTCCGATGTGGACTTCGGTGCGGTGGCCGAACGCGCCCCGGGCTTCGTGGCCGCCGACCTCTGCGCCCTGCGCCGCGAGGCAGCGGTCCGGGCAGCCCTGCGCCAGCGCGAAGTGGCAGAACCTCGCGTGAGCCAAGAAGATCTGCTGGGCGCCCTGAACACCGTCCGCCCCATCTCGATGTCCGCGTCCGACACCGTCCAGACCGGCGGACTGACCCTCGACGACGTGGGCGACATGACCGAGGTGAAGCAGGCCCTGACCGAAGCAGCCCTCTGGCCTCTCCGCTACCCGGACTCCTTCGCCCGCCTGGGCGTGGCTCCCCCGCGCGGTGTCCTGCTCTACGGCCCTCCCGGCTGCGGCAAGACCTTCCTGGTGCGCGCCCTGGCAGGCTCAGGCCAGCTCAACGTCCTGACCGTCAAGGGCGCCGAACTGATGGACAAGTTCGTGGGCGAGTCAGAACGAGCAGTCCGCGAACTGTTCCGCCGCGCCGCCGACGCCGCCCCCGCCCTGGTGTTCCTGGACGAGGTGGACGCCCTGGCCCCACGCCGAGGCCAGTCGTCCGACGCCGGTGTAGCAGACCGAGTAGTGGCAGCCCTGCTGACCGAACTCGACGGCGTGGAACCACTCCGCGACGTGGTGGTGATCGGCGCAACGAACCGCCCCGACCTGCTGGACCCGGCGCTGCTGCGTCCTGGCCGCTTGGAGCGCCTCGTCTACGTGCCACCGCCAGACACCGACGCACGCACCGAGATCCTCAAGGCCGCATCGCGCAACACGCCACTCACAGACGACGTGGACCTGGCCGCCCTGGCCGGCGAGCTGGAGGGGTACTCGGCCGCAGACTGCGCGGCTTTGGTGCGAGAAGCAGCGCTGACGGCAATGCGGGAGTCGCTGGAGGCAGCCGAGGTAACCCAGGCCCACCTGGCGAAGGCCCGCGAGGTGGTCCGCCCGTCGCTGGACCCGGTACAGCTGGCCTCGCTTGCGGCCTATGCAGCGGCCCGCTGACGTTGATGAGGGGAGCTTTCCTCAACCTCGGGTTGAGGAAAGCTCCCCTCATCAACGTCTACTTGTTCTTAGAAGCGCCCTGATAGTCATTGGTGACGATCAAAATGATCCCGGGCGCGGACGACTGAATCCCGTCAAACCGAGGCTCAACCCGAGCCCGCAACACCGAAGCCAGCTCCTTCGCAGAAGCCTCTTCCTCAGTCCCAGGCCGGAAGTACACGGTCGTAGTGGGAATCGTGCCCTGCGAGTAGTTCCCGGTCCCCTCGACATTCCACCCGTTGGCCCGGACATCGTCCGCAGCCTTGACCGCCAAACCGGTGATGGTCGAGTTGTTGTAAACCCGAACCGGCACCTTCGCAGCCCCAGGCTGCGTAACGGGAGGCGGCGGCACCGCGGCAGAAGACGTGGGCGGCACAGTGGTGGTCGGCGGAACCGTGGTGGTCGTCCCCGCGGGCGCCGACGACGGTGTGGAAGGCGGCTCAGACCCGGTCTGAGCCGGAGGCGCGGTGGAGCTCCCCTCAGCGGAGGGCGGTGTGTCAGACCCTCCACCGAAGAGGCTGACGACACCGATGATCAAAGCCACCGCGGCTACACCCAGCAGAGCGAAGCCGGCGGCCTTTGCCGGACGGGACGGGCTTGCGGACTCGGGGGAGGTCATCAGTCCTCGGTGCTCCTGGCGCGTGCACGAACCCTGGCGCGGCCTGTCCGCACGCCGCGCAGCCGCTTGACCAGCATCGGGTCGGCAGCCAGTGCGGCTTCCTTCTCGATGAGGCCGTTCAGCAGCTGGTAGTAGCGGGTGGCCGACATGTCGAACAGTTCCCTGATGGCCTGTTCCTTGGACCCCGAGTACTTCCACCACTGACGCTCGAACGCGAGCATCGTGCGTTCGCGGCTGGTCAGCCCATCAGCGGTAGCAAGCGCCTCGGCGTGATCCATCTGGCTCCCCACGGTCGCCACACCATCTCAGGTGTGGGCAATTCAATCACGTGATCGTTCCAACCTACCGCGCGACACCGACAGTTTTGGACGGCTTAAAGTCTGACCATGGCCGTGCACCGCATCTGCATCGTTGGCGACCCCGTGCTCCACAACCCGACGCGCGAGGTCACGGAGTTCGACACCGAGCTGAAGACGCTCGTCGACGACATGTTCGAGACGATGGCAGCTGCTCAGGGAGTCGGCCTCGCGGCCAACCAGATCGGTGTCGACCTGCGGGTGTTCGTCTACGACTGCCCTGATGACGAGGGCAACCAGCACCGCGGCGTGATCTGCAACCCCGTGCTGGAGACCTCCGAGATCCCGGAGACCATGCCGGATCCGGACGACGACTTCGAGGGCTGCCTGTCGGTGCCGGGTGAGGCGTACCCGACCGGACGCGCCCATTGGGCGAAGGTGACCGGGCAGGACGTCGACGGGCAGCCGTTCGAGGTCGAGGGCACCGGGTTCTTCGCGCGCTGCCTGCAGCACGAGACCGACCACCTCAACGGCTACCTCTACATCGACCGCCTCGTCGGCCGGTACAAGAAGGAGTCGAAGCGGATGCTGCGCGACAACGAGTGGGGCCAGCCGGGCCTTTCCTGGGACCCGGCCGACCCCTCGAACTTCGTGGACGACGAGGACTAGGGGCGGAGCACCGACTCCACCTGGGCCAGCTCCTCGGCCGTCAACGGCCCGAACTCCAGCGCAGCCGCGTTCTCCTCGACCTGAGCCACCGTCCGGACGCCCGGAATCGGGATCAGGCGAGGGGAACGCGCCCAGAACCACGCCAGCGCGCCCTGGACCAGCGTCCGGCCGCCTGACGTCAGCACGTCCCGCACGGCCTCCCGCGCCTGGAAGTACTCCGGCGAAGGCTTCCCGTCGACGAAGAAGCGCAGCCACGACGGGTTCGTGACGCGCACGTCGTCGGCCGGCAACGCCGAGAACGTCTCCCGCGCGAGCAGACCCATCGCGAGCGGACGACGGCACAGCACGGCGTACTCCCCCGCGTACATCTCCGGGTTGTCGAACAGCACGTTGATGTCGGCCTGAGCGGCCACCCCGTGCTCTCCGGCCGCGAAGAAACGCGCCCGCTCGACGTCGTCGGTGCTCCAGCCGTACGCGCGGATCTTGCCTGCGGCGACCAGCGCCTCGCACTCGTCCCTCAGCAGCGCGGCGTCCTCCAGCGGCAGGTCCCCGATGTGCAGCTGGTACAGGTCGATCCGGTCGGTGCCCAGTCGCCGCAACGACCCCTCGACGGCGCGGCGCAGGTACTCGACCGATCCTTCGTTCCCGGTCATCCGGCGGGTGGCGGCGTCGAACCCGCAACCCCACTTGGTCGCGATCAGCACGTCGTCACGCACGGACGCAAACGCTTGCCCCACCAGCGTCTCCGAGTGCCCGCAGCCGTAGACGTCGGCCGTGTCGAACAGTCGCACGCCCAGCTCGAACGATCGCTGCAGCGCCTTCACCGACTCGGCGTCGTCGGCCGGTCCCCAGCCGACCTGCGATCCGTCCGGCCCCAGGAACGGCCCTCCCATGGCCCACGTTCCGAAACCCAGCTTCACGTTGTCCAGCTCTGTCATGGGTCCTACCGAACATCCTGGAGCGCGCTCCAGGTCAAGCCCACTTCCAGGAAAATAAAATTGCTCTCATCGGCGACCATCAAGGCATGCCACTGGACAACCTCGTCGCCTTCATCGCGGCCTCGTTCCTCATCGCACTGTCGCCAGGACCCGGTACGGCCATGGTCCTGCGACAGTCGGTGCACGGACGAAAAGCCGCGCTGGCGACGGTGTTCGGCATGGAGGTCGGCGTCGCGTGCTGGGCGATCGCCGCGGCGCTGGGCATCTCGGTGCTGCTCACGGCGTCCGAGATCGCCTACCACGGGCTTCGGATCGCCGGCGCGGTGTTCCTGATCTACCTGGGTGTCAAGGCGCTGATCAGCAAGAGCCTGCCGTCCGCGGAACCTCCGCCCGCCAGTCACGCCTTCCGCAGTGGACTGGTCGTGAACCTGGCCAACCCGAAGCTCGGCGTGTTCGCGATCTCGTTCCTACCGCAGTTCGTGCCTGCTGGGCAGGCCGGCCAGGGGGTTCTGCTCTTCCTCGCCGCGTTCTGGGTCGTCATTGACACCTTCTGGTACCTGATCATCGTGTCGATCCTGCACACCATCCGCGGCTGGCTCGCCCGCCCGCGGGTCCGTCCCGCGCTCGAGAAGCTGTCGGGCGGCGTGCTGCTGGCGCTCGGAATCCGGCTGGTACTCGACCCGCGTTGAGATCGGGTTGCCCCGGCGCCAGAACAGCTCGGGCAGTCCGGCCAGCTCAGCCATGGTGTGGCACGCGGCCATCGACGCGTAGCCACCGGCCAGCACGTGCGCGCGAACCCGGTCCAGACGGCCGAACTCGATCACCTCGCCGGCGATGAGGAACGGCAGCACCAGCCGCCAGGCCTGGACCACCGCGGGCCGGCGCCGGTGAGGTGCGCGCATGGCCGCGCGGGCGACCCGTAAAAGGTGCTCGTTCGCGCTCATGGTGTTCGGATGCGCCGCGTGGTCCCAGCTCCACCGGCGCTCCTCCGTGACGGCGCACCGCACGCACTCGACCGGTCCGGTGCCGAGCTCGGCACCGCACCTCGAACACGCCAGCAGCGTCATCGCCCAGTCCACGCACGTCCACGGGTACTCGCCGACGTCGGAGGAGACCACCAGCTCGGCCAGTTCCCGGTCGGCGAGCTGCGACGACATCCGCAGGGCCTCCCAGTCCGCGAGCCAGAACTGGTCGAGCAGCTCGGCGCAGAAACCGCAGTCGGGATAGCCACGACCTGCGAGTTCTCCGCACGAAGGGCATGCGGAGACCACGGCGGGACGTTGACCGCGACGCGCGCCGGGCGGGAACGGCTGATGATCCGCCACCTGGAAGAGATTAGGGGCAAAGGGCGCCCTTGGCAGCTGTGGCGCGCGCTGACTATGGTCGGGTCTCGACAACTCAACACAACGCGGGAGCTCGCGCCTGAGCGGGCTGAGAGGGTGACTGGCTGTAGTGCCGGTGTCACCGACCGCCTGAACCTGACCGGGTAATGCCGGCGTAGGGAGGAATGTCGTGACGGCACTTGACGACCGTTCGGTCAAACCCAGTGTGACCACCGGCCCGATCTCGGGCTCCCGCAAGGTGTACCGCGAAGTCGCTCCTGACATCCGGGTGCCTTTCCGCAGGGTGGAACTGACCAACGGCGAACATGTCGATCTGTACGACACTTCCGGTCCGTATACCGACGACAACGCGGTGATCGACGTCCACAGTGGACTGCCAGCTGGACGGGCGGAGTGGATCGCCGCACGGGAACCGATCAACGGAGCTGTCAGCCAGCTCGCGTACGCGAAGGCCGGGATCATCACCCCGGAGATGCGCTACATCGCGGCGCGCGAGAACCTCGACGCGGAGTTCGTGCGCAACGAGGTGGCCATCGGGCGTGCGGTCATTCCGTTGAACCGCAAGCACCCCGAGGCCGAGCCGATGATCATCGGCAAGAAGTTCCTCGTGAAGATCAACGCCAACATCGGCAACTCCGCCGTGTCGTCGTCGATCGAGGACGAGGTCGAGAAGATGGTGTGGGCGACCCGCTGGGGTGCCGACACGATCATGGACCTGTCCACCGGCAAGCGCATCCACGAGACGCGCGAGTGGATCCTGCGCAACTCCCCCGTGCCCGTGGGCACCGTGCCGATCTACCAGGCGCTGGAGAAGGTGAACGGCGATCCGGCGAAGCTGTCGTGGGAGGTCTACCGCGACACGGTGATCGAGCAGTGCGAGCAGGGCGTCGACTACATGACGGTGCACGCGGGCGTGCTGCTGCGGTACGTGCCGCTCACGGCCAAGCGCGTCACCGGCATCGTCTCGCGCGGCGGTTCGATCATGGCCGCGTGGTGCCTCGCGCACCACAAGGAGAGCTTCCTCTACACCCACTTCGAGGAGCTTTGCGACATCCTGCGCGAGTACGACGTGACGTTCTCGCTGGGTGACGGGCTGCGGCCGGGTTCCATCGCGGACGCCAACGACGAGGCGCAGTTCGCCGAGCTGAGGACCCTGGGCGAGCTCACGCACATCGCGCGCGCCAAGGACGTCCAGGTCATGATCGAGGGCCCCGGCCACGTGCCGATGCACAAGATCGCCGAGAACGTGCGGCTGGAAGAGGAGTGGTGCGGCGAGGCGCCGTTCTACACCCTCGGCCCGCTGGCCACGGACATCGCGCCGGCGTACGACCACATCACGTCCGCGATCGGCGCGGCGCAGATCGGCTGGCTGGGCACCGCGATGCTCTGCTACGTCACGCCGAAGGAGCACCTCGGCCTGCCGGACCGGGACGACGTGAAGACCGGCGTGATCACGTACAAGATCGCGGCGCACTCCGCCGACCTCGCCAAGGGTCACCCCGGCGTCCAGGACTGGGACGACGCGCTGTCCAAGGCGCGCTTCGAGTTCCGCTGGGAGGACCAGTTCAACCTGTCGCTCGACCCGGACACCGCGCGCTCGTTCCACGACGAGACGCTTCCCGCGGAACCGGCGAAGACGGCGCACTTCTGCTCGATGTGCGGGCCGAAGTTCTGCTCCATGAAGATCACGCAGGACGTGCGGCGCTACGCCGAGGAACGCGGACTGTCCACTGTGGAGGCGATCGAGGCGGGCATGGCGGAGAAGTCCGACGAGTTCGCCGACACCGGGAACAAGGTCTACCTGCCAGTGGTGGAAACGACGTGACAGCAACACCTCCTCGGGTCCTCACCATCGCCGGAAGCGATTCCGGCGGTGGTGCGGGCATCCAGGCCGACCTCCGCACGCTCTTCGCGTGCGGAGTGCACGGCTGCGTCGCACTGACCGCCGTGACGGTCCAGAACTCGCTCGGCGTCACGGGCGTCGCCGAGATTCCGGCGGAAACCGTTGCGGCGCAGATCGTTTCGGTGGCCGAGGACATCGGGCTGCAGGCCGCGAAGACCGGCATGCTGGCAACCGCTGCCATCATCGAGGCGATCACGCCCGCGCTGGACAGGGTCGGGATCGGGCGGGGCGCGAAGACCCCGTTCGTCGTCGACCCGGTGTCGGCGTCGATGCACGGCGACCAGCTGCTGGCGGACTCGGCGCTGGACGCGTTGCGGGGCCTGCTCTTCCCGCGCGCAACGCTGGTCACGCCGAACCTCGACGAGGTGCGGCTGATCACCGGTCTCGCGGTGAAGGACCGCGCGGACCAGCGTGAGGCCGCGGTCGCCTTGCACGCCATGGGTCCGGAGTGGGTGCTCGTGAAGGGCGGCCACATGTGGGACGACCCGGAGTGCCTCGACCTGCTGTACGACGGCAGGGAGTTCATCGAGCTGCCTGGCCCGCGCTACGACGTCAAGCACACGCACGGCAGCGGCGACACTCTCGCGTCGTCGATCAGCTCGGCGCTCGCGAAGGGTGCGACGGTGCCGGAAGCCGTGCGGTTCGGCAAGGACTTCATCGTCCGGTCGGTCGCCGCCGCCTACCCGCTGGGCGCCGGTGTGGGCCCGGTGTCGCCGCTCTGGAGGCTCGACAGGTAGCGGGCGTACATCGCCTTGAGGTCGGTCGTCTCGGGATCGAGCAGCCAGACCGTCAGGGCACCTTCCAGGAACGCGATCAGCTCCACGGCTCCTGCGTCCGAGAGCACTTCGGCGAAGTGCCGGCGCAGGAGCCGGTTGCGTTCCCGGAAGCGCCGCGTGATCTCGTCGTCGCGCGCCAGGTGCTCGGCCTGCAGGACTGTGTGCAGCGTCGCCAAACCCTTGTGCGCCATGGTGTGTTCGGCGTCCTCGAGCAACGCCGTCACGAGATCTTTCGAGGAGACGCGCGCTGCGGCCCGTGCGTCGAACTCGTCCAGAACCGCCTTGAGCAGGTTCTCCTTCGACCCGAAGTGGTGGATCACCGCGGACGGCGTGACGCCCGCCTTCTTCGCGATGGCCGCGACGCCCGTGCCCGCGTACCCGTTGACGCCGAACAGCTCGATCGCGGCGTCGACGATCTCGCGACGTCGCTCGACGCCGCGCTGCTGCACCTGTCCCTTGATCCCGACGATGGGAAAAAGAGTAGCCGCCACCATTAAGCTGAACAACCATGCAGGAAAATGAGGTCAGGACAGAGCTGGTCATCCCCGCGCCGGTGGATGACGTGTGGCGGGTGCTGGTGGACTTCGCCGGCTACGCCGACTGGAACCCCGTCATGGAGTACACGCAGGTGGACGGGATGAAGACGAAGGTGAAGGCGGCCAAGGGCACGCCGTTCGAACGCGACTTCGAGGGCGAGATCACCTCGATGGATCCTTACTCGCTGGCGTCCCAGGGTGGCGAGCAGGGGACGTTCTTCGGCCGCCACCGCTGGGAGCTCACGGAGGTCGACGGCGGCACGCACCTGGTGAACGCGGAGTCGTTCACCGGCACGATGGCCGCCGGCGTGCTGGCGCAGACCCGTGACGTGCTCGTCGCGGAGTTCGACGCCTTCAACCAGGCGCTGCTTCGGCTCTTCTCCGACAGGCCGACGAGTTGAGACGTAGGGTGTCGGGGGCCACCGGCTCCCGGCATCCCTCAGGAGCGTGACATGCACTCATGGGACGACTTCCCCGTTCTCCCGACTGAGCCCGTCACCGCCCGGACCGAGCCCGCGAAGAAGGAGATCCACGTCGGCTCCCTGCATTACGCCCTGTTGCCGGACAACGGATGGGGAGCGACGATCGCGTGGGAGGCGGGTCCTGAGCTCGCGGGCAGGATCGCCGACGACGTGTCCGCCTACCACGTCGTGGAACGGACACGTGCCGGGAATTCGCGCGTCATCGCGGAACAGCGAACAGTTCCGCGAACCGAGGAAGACCAGGACGTCATCGAAGAGTCCGTCAACGACTATCTTGCCGAGGCCGGCATTCCGCCACGACCGCGCGGATTCGCGTGGTACCTGAAGGTCCCACCCACGCGCAGTGGCCTGAAGGAGCTGGAACGGGCCATCATCGCGAAGGACACCACCGGCCTTCCGGTCGATGTACGCCGCGTGGCCCGAGCCGCACTCGCCGACTTCGGTCGAACAGCCGAATAAGCCGCCCCACTGCTCTGAGGCAGGTGGCCGGTTCGGCTACTTCGACTCTTCTCCGACCAGGGTCTCCAGCGCGTCCAACGCGTTCACGAGCGCCGCCACGTGCTCGGGCGTGAGCTGCTCGATCCGCCGTTGCAGCTCACGCACCCGCGCGGACCGCACACCGGAGACCATCGTCTCGCCCTCCGGCGTGGGCGTCGCGAGCCACGCGCGGCCGTCCTGCGGGTCGGGTTCCCGCTTCACGTACCCGGCCTCGACCAGTGCGGCGACGATGCGGGACAACGTCGGGGGCGCCACGCCTTCCTTGTTCGCCAGGTCGCCGAGGCGCATGGGACCGCACCTCGCGAGCGTGGCGAGCGCGGAGACCGCGCCGGGGCCGAGTCCGGGGGAACCGGTGCGTCGCAGCAACCGGGCCAGCCGGCCGATCGCCAGGTACAGACGCGCGGTCGCGTCCTCGACCTCGGCGTCAATGGGGGCCGTCACGGCTAGTCGTCCTCCTCGGCGGATTTCAGGTAATGGTCAATCATCCCCCAGCACGTGTGTACCCAAGGTAGCGGCTCCTCGTCGTCGAGTTCTGGCGAAGAGCCAGAACGGATCCAGCGCCTCCATGGTGAATTTCCCACTCACAAAGGAGGAAACCCGATGCACCTCGTCGCCGTAGCCGGCCACCCCGGACGGGTGCTGACCGGAATTCCGCAGAACGCGGACTTCTTTCCGCCTACCGGCTGGGCGAGGACGCCTGGGCCCAGAACCGTTGCGGAATCCGGCCTGCCAGCCGCGCGAGCCGCCCGCCCTCGACCGCGCACCGCATGGCCGCCGCCATCCGTTCCGGATCATCGGCCCTGGTCACGGCGGTCGCGAGCAACACCGCCGAGCAGCCCAGCTCCATCGCCAGCGCGGCGTCGGACGCCGTTCCGATCCCGGCGTCGAGCACCACCGGCACCGAGGCGCGGGACGTGATCAGCTCGATGTTGTGCGGGTTGCGGATGCCCAGGCCCGTCCCGATCGGCGAGCCGAGCGGCATCACCGTCGCACAGCCGATGTCCTCGAGCTTGCGCGCGAGCACCGGGTCGTCGTTGGTGTAGGGCAGGACCACGAAGCCGTCGTCGACGAGCCGCTCGGCCGCGTCGAGGAGCTCGACCGGGTCCGGCAGCAGGGTCTCCTCGTCGTGGACGACCTCCAGCTTCACCCAGTTCGTCTCCAGCGCCTCACGGGCGAGCTGCGCGGTCAGCACGGCCTCGGCGGACGTGCGGCAGCCCGCGGTGTTCGGCAGGACCTCGATCCCCAGTCGCCGCAACAACTCCAGCACGCCGGTCTGACCCGCCGAGTCGACCCGGCGCATGGCCACGGTGGTCAGCTCGGTGCCCGAGGCCACCAGAGCCCGCTCCAGCACGGAGAGGTTCGCGGCACCGCCGGTGCCGGTGATGAGCCTGGACCGGAACTCCCGGCCCGCGATGATCAGCGGATCGTCCACGTCAGCCTCCCTGGACCGCGGTCAGCACCTCGACCACGCCGCCGTCCGGCACGATCGTCTTGTCCCACAACGCCCTCGGCACCACGGCGCCGTCCAGTGCGACGGCAACCCCCTTCTCGGGTGCCCCCACCAGCGACACCACGGCGGCGACCGACGTGCCGTCGGCCAAGTCCCGAGAAGTGCCGTTGACCTGTGCTTTCACGAGCTTCCTCCCTTGAGCAGCTCGACCACGAGACGAGCGGTGTGCGGGGCGAGCAGGAGACCGTTGCGGTGGTGGCCGGTCGCGGCGATCACGCCGGGTTCGAGCCAGCGCACGACCGGGACGTTGTCGGGGCTGCCCGCGCGGAACCCGACGGCGGTCTCGGTCAGCGCGTATTCGGCGATGCCCGGCAGCACGGTTTCCGCGTCCCGCAACAGGTCCCGCACGCCGGCGACCGTCACGTCGGTGTCGAAGCCCGCCTCGTACTGGGTGGCGCCGACCACCAGGCCGTCGTCGCGCGGAACCAGGTACACCGGCCGGCCGGAGACCAGCGCGCGGATCGTGTGCTTCGGCGGCGGCAGGGCACCTGGCCGATGCGTGAGCCTGAGGATCTCGCCCTTCACCGGGCGGATGACGTCGCGCAACGCGGGGTGCAGCCGGCCGCTCCACGCGCCGGCGGCGATCACCTGCACCTTTCCGTCCACATCGGACCGCACACCTGCTTCCACGCATGCCTTCCACAAAGCGGAAAGCAACGCGCGGTTGTCGACCGCGAGGTCACCCGACGCGTACACACCGCCACGGACCGCAGGCCCCAGCGACGGTTCCAATGCGCGGATCTCCCGTGAGGTCAGCAACTCCCCCGCGTGCCGCAGGTCGGCGAGATCACCGGGCTGGGTGCCGACCGCGAGAGTGCCCGCGGTGAACAGTTCGACACCGATCGACGACGCGAAGGCAGGCCACATCGCCAGTGCCTCGACACCCTGCGCCACCACGGCTTCCTCGCCGGGCCACGCCTCCGTGAGCGGGGCGAGCATGCCGCCCGCGACCCGTGAGCCCGCGTGCGGCGAGCCCTCGTCGGAAACGGAAACCGAGTAGCCGGCCCGTGCCGCGGCCAACGCGACGGACAGGCCGATGACACCGCCACCCCGCACGGACACTTCCACAGTCAAGGCATTCACGCTCCCTGCGCCGGCATGACCCGGATCAGGTTCGACGGTCGGAGCGAACCACGCTCCCTCTCAGCCCGGTCTTCTCCAGGCTCCCGTGCGGACCGACACCAACATAACGGTTACGGTGCGAGCGTGCCAGGACTCGACGGAAACCTGATCAGGCAACGACTCGCCGACGCGACGCTCTACCTCTGTACGCCGAACCGGCCTGATCTGGCCGAGTTCGCCGATGCGGCGCTCGCCGGCGGGGTCGACATCATCCAGTTGCGGGACAAGTCACTCGAGGCGAAGCAGGAAATCGCCGCCCTCGAGGTGCTCGCGGAAGCCTGTGCCGCGCACGGCAAGCTCCTCGCCGTGAACGACCGAGCGGACATCGCGTACGCGGTCAGGGCGGACGTGCTGCACCTCGGCCAGGACGACCTGCCGGTCTCGTGCGCGCGTCACGTCGTCGGCGAGGAGGTCGTCATCGGGCGCTCCACGCACGACGTGGACCAGATGCAGGCGGCGGCGACGCAGCACGGCGTGGACTACTTCTGCACGGGTCCGTGCTGGCCGACGCCGACCAAGCCGGGACGTCCCGCACCGGGGCTCGACCTCGTCCGTGCCACGAAGGGCGTGCGGCGGCCGTGGTTCGCGATCGGCGGCATCGACCTGCAGAACCTCCACGAGGTCAAGGCCGCGGGAGCCACACGCGTGGTCGTCGTGCGGGCCATCACCGACGCCGAGGACCCCAAGGCCGCCGCCGAGTCGTTCAAAGTTGAACTTAGTAGTTGAAATTTGAACAAACAGGCGTACGCTCGATGACGTGAGCGCACCTGTGCTGTACCTGAGCCACGGGGCACCCCCGCTGGCTGACGACGAGACGTGGACCAGAGAGCTCAAGGACTGGTCCGCCACCCTCCCGCGCCCGGAGGCCGTGCTCATGGTCTCCGCGCACTGGGAGGAGGCGCCGGCGACCATCGGTGCGACCGAGACCGTGCCGCTGGTCTACGACTTCTGGGGTTTCCCGCAGCGGTACTACGAGGTCACGTACGAGGCGCCGGGCGCGCCCGGGCTCGCCGACGACGTCCGCAAGCTCCTCGGCGGGCACGTCGAGCAGGACGCCGAACGCGGTCTCGACCACGGCGCCTACGTGCCGCTCAAGGAGATGTTCCCCGCGGCCGACGTGCCGGTGCTGCAGATGTCGCTGCCCACGCTCGACCCGCGGCGGCTGCACGAGATCGGCCGCAAGCTCGCGCCGTTGCGGGACAAGAACGTTCTGATCGTCGGCAGCGGGTTCATGACGCACAACCTGAGCTGCGTGAACTTCCCCGCCGGACCGGACTACGAGCCGCCGTCGTGGTCTGCCGAGTTCGACGACTGGGCCAACCAGATGCTCTCCACCGGCGACGTGGACGCGTTGCTGGACTTCCAGCAGAAGGCTCCGGCCGCCGGAATCGCACATCCGAGGACTGAGCACTTCGCGCCGTTGTTCGTGGCACTGGGCGCTGCGAGCGACGAGAAAGCCCGTACCAGCGTTGAAGGCTTCTGGTACGGGCTCTCGAAACGGTCGGTGCAGTTCAGTTAGCCGCGCGTGAGGGTCAGGCCGTAGCGCGACAGGATCGGGTTGACCGGCTGGAAGAACGTGGTGCCGCCGGACGAGCAGTTGCCCGATCCACCGGACGTCACGCCCTGGGCCTGGCCGAAGCCGGAGCCCGCCACCCACGAGCCACCGGAGTCACCGGGCTCCGCGCACGCGTTGGTGCGGGTGAGGCCGCGGACGGTGCCCTGCGGGTAGTTCACGGTCTGGTTCTTGGCCTGGACGGTGCCGCAGCGCCAGCCGGTGGTCGAGCCGGAGCGGCAGATCTGCGCGCCGACAGCGGCTTCGGTGGAACCGCGGACGATGATGTTCGCGCCGCCGTAGCGGTTGACCCACGGCCGCGGGGTCCAGTTGGCGTTGGTGCGGACGTGCGCCATGTCGCTGCCGGGGAAGACCGAGCCCGCGAACGTGCCCTGCGCGACCCGGTTGTAGCCGGAGACAGCGGTGCCGGCCCTGCCGCAGTGGCCCGCGGTCACGTAACCGCCGGACACCGAGAAGCCCAGTGAGCAGCGGCCGCCGCCCATGTAGATGGCGTCGCCGCCGCGCAGGTCGTACAGCGGCGTCGGGTTCTCGGTCACCTCTTCGACCGTGACGGCCGAGTTGATGGACTTCGCGGTAGCGATGAACTGCTCGGCCGCGGCGTCACGGGTGTTGCGGTTGACCTCGATCACGACGGCGTTGGACTTCTCGTCCACGCGCCAGCTGGTGACCGACTGGGGAGCGCTCATGAGGTCGAGCACCGACTTGGTGCCGTTGAGCTGGGTGAGCGAGTTCTTGACGACCTTGACGTCGGCGCCGCTCACGGAGAGTCCCGACTTGGTCACCGCGACGGTCAGCTTGCCGCTCGCCTGGTCGATCCACGCTCCGCCGAACGCGTCGCCCAACGACGCCTTCGCTTGCTCGACGATTTCGCTCGACTTCTGGTCAGTGGCCAACCGGACGCGTGCCTGGTCAGCGTTCAGGCCCAAATCACGTTCCACCGCTTGGAGCAATTCGGCCGGGTAGCTCTCCGTGTCGGAACCGGTTGGGGCGACCGGTGCGGCAGGGGCGCCAAACGCCGGTACGCTGAGAGCAGTCACGACTCCGGTGGCGAGCAGAACGGCACCGGTAATACGGGCCGCACTCGTGCGGTTCATCAGACGTCTCCCTCACTTTCGGGTGCAGGGGAACCCGAGAGATCGGTTGCAGGGACCTCTCTCGGGGGCTCTAGGGGGACGGGTGGTGGGGCGGCGGCAGGGGTCGCCCCACCCCTCCCACCCTTGGTTGTCTCCTGGTTCTGACAGGGGCGCCGCGCTCAAGTGGTCCGGCCACGAGCCTCATCGCGCCCCTCCTCCCGGTCTCTTTCGGACCGATCCTTCGCCCGATCGAGTGACGTTATGGGCCTGTTATCTATTACGCCCAACCTCGACCGTGGACGAAGTGTGTCACAGCTCACGACAGATCAACTGCGGTGCGTAGCAATTGACAGTTAACTATCGCTCAAAGTAGTGACGTGATCACCGAATGGGGTCGACAGTTGACGGCGGCATCGAGCTGTCGGTCGGCTGTCGGGATCCTGTCGACGAGGTCGGCGGTCCGGTCGTCGTGGTGCTTTCGGTGGGCGACTGACCGGACGTGGTCGGCGGGGCCGTCACGGTGATCGTTTCGGTCTTCGTCGTCTCGGTGTGCGTCTCGGTGTGGATGCTCGTGCTCGTCGTTGGTGTCGCGGGGTCCGCCGACGTCGGTTTGCCGGTGACGAGCTGAACGCTCGTGACGGTGAGGACGGTCACCACGAAGGCGAGCAGGCCGCCGACCGCGATTACCTGCCAACGCTTTTCGCGCTCCATCGACCGTTGATAGAGCACGGCGCCCACTGTGGTCACCACACTCGCGAGAGCCGCGCCGATGATGGTGCCGACGACGTTGAGGCGAAGGCTCAGCACAGCCGCGGTGACGGCGGCGAGCACACTCGCGACGAGCTTGACGGGGGTGATCTTCTCCTTCTCAGCCATGACACTTGTGGGACGTCGGGCACAGTTCACCGGTTGTGCGCCGGTGACGTGCATCATCGACACATGCGCTTGGTGACTCTCGAAGACGTCCACGCGGCCGCCGCCACGATTGCCCCGCACGTCGTTCACACCCCGCTGCTGTCGTTCGACTCCGGACTGTGGATCAAGCCCGAGTGCCTGCAACCGGTCGGCGCCTTCAAGCAGCGCGGCGCGGTGAACGCGTTGTCCCGCATACCTTCCGAGGACCGCGCCCGTGGTGTCGTGGCGTACTCGAGCGGTAACCACGCGCAAGCAGTCGCTTACGCCGCTTCACTTCTGGGCATGCCCGCGGCGATCGTCGTCCCGTCGAACACGCCACAGCTGAAGATCGACGCCACGCGCGCCTGGGGCGCCGAGGTGTTCGTCGTGGGCATCACCGAACGCGAGTCGCGCGCCGCCGAACTGGTCGAGGAACGCGGCGCCACGCTGATCCCGCCGTTCGACCACCCCGACGTGATCGCCGGCCAGGGCACCATCGGCCTGGAGATCTGCGCGGATCTCCCCGACGTGGCCACGATCCTCGTGCCGGTGAGCGGCGGTGGCCTGATCGCCGGCGTGGCAACGGCCGTGAAGTCCTTGCGCCCCAACGTCCGTGTGATCGGCGTCGAACCCGAACTGGCCGCCGACGCCGCCGCCTCGTTCGCCGCGGGTTCGCTGGTCCGCTGGGACGCCCACGACCGTGCCCGCACCATCGCCGACGGCCTGCGCGCCGAACCGTCCGAGCTGACCTTCGCGCACATCCGCGAGTACGTCGACGACATCGTGACCGTGACCGAGGACGAAGTCCGCGCCGCGGTGAAGGAAATCGCCCGCCGCACCCGCGTCGTGTCCGAGACGAGCGGCGCGGTTCCCGTTGCGGCGTACCTGAACCGCTCGCTGCCCGCCGGCCCGGCCGTGGCGGTCGTGTCGGGCGGCAACATCGAACCCGCGCTGTTCGCGTCCCTGGTCAACCCGTGATCTCGCTGGACGACATCCGCGCGGCGGCAACGGTGATCGCGCCCCACGTGGTGCGCACGCCGCTGCTGCCGTTCGGTGCCGGGCGCTGGCTCAAGCCGGAGTCACTGCAACCGATCGGCGCGTTCAAACTCCGCGGCGCGCTGAACGCCCTGGCGCGCCTGGAAAACCGCTCGCGCGGCGTGGTCGCCTACTCCAGCGGCAACCACGCCCAGGCCGTCGCCTACGCGGCCCGCCTGCACGGCGCGCCCGCGGCGATCGTGATGCCGTCCAACACCCCGGCGGTGAAGGTCGAGGCCACGCGGGCGCTGGGAGCCGAGGTCTTCATCGTCGGCATCACCGAACGCGTCGAGCGCGCCGAGGCTCTGGTCGCCGAACGCGGCGCGGCACTTATCCCGCCGTTCGACCACCCCGACGTGATCGCCGGGCAGGGCACCATCGGCCTGGAGATCCTGGCGGACGTGCCGGACGTCGACGCCGTCGTGGTGCCGATGTCCGGTGGCGGGCTGATCTCCGGTGTGGCCACGGCGATCAAGACCCTGAGCCCCGACGTCCGGGTGATCGGCGCAGAGCCAGCGCTGGCCGCCGACATCGCGGACTCGCTGCGCGCGGGCTCGCTGGTGCGCTGGGACCCGGTTGACCGCGCGCGCACGGTGGCGGACGCGTTGCGGGACGAGCCGTCCGCGCTGACGTGGGAGCACATCTCTGAGCTCGTGGACGACGTGATCACCGTGTCCGAGGACGAGATCCTGGCCTCGGTGGCCGATCTGGCTCGCCGTGCCCGGCTCGTTGCCGAGCCCAGTGGCGCGGTCGCGGTGGCGGCTCAGGCGAAGTTCGGTAGCGGGGTTGCGGTCGTGTCCGGCGGCAACGTCGACCCCGAGCTGCTGGCGGCGGCTCTCACAGCGCGGCTCTCACAGCGCGGGTCTGACCGAGCGTGCCCAGCCGGGCCCGCCACCGGTCCTCACCCGCTGCGAAACCGGTCAGCGGTGCACCTGCTCGCCGCCTGACCTGATGTGCGTCGGCGGGCCCTCCACGCCGCAGTGCAGGCACTCGCCGGGGTGCGGGCAGTCCTGCTGTTCCGGCGCCGCGGACAGCACTCGGTTGTCGATGCCGATGGCCAGCAGTCCGCCGATGATCGACGCGACGGCGCACAGCACCAGGGCCATCTGCCAGCCGGCGGTCATGACCGCCGGGTTGGCGTAGTCGTCGCCCGTCAGGCCGACGGCCGCGGGCAGCACGGCCATCGCGAGGAGGCTGCCGGTGCGGGCCACGGCGTTGTTCACGCCGGACGCGACGCCCGCGTGGTGGTCGGGGGCCGAGGCGAGCACGGTTGCCGTCACCGGGGCGACCACCACTGCCAGGCCGATGCCGAACACCAGGACGCCCGGCAGTACGCCGGACAAGTAAGAGGCGCCCGGCTCGGCTCCTCGCAGCAACAGCATGCCGAGGCCCACCAGGAGGGGGCCGACGATCAGCTGCAGGCGCGGACCGTGGCGCTGGGCGATCTTGCCGGACGTCGAGGACGCCAGCAGCATGATGATCGTGATCGGCACGCTGGCCAGGCCCGACGCCGTCGGCGAGTAGCCGAGGGAGATCTGCAGCTGCAGGACCAGCAGGACCATGACGCCGCCGAGGGCCGCGTAGACGAGGAACGTCAGGATGTTGGAAAGTAGGAACGTTCTATTGTTGAACAATTCTAGGGGGACCAGCGGGTCGGCCGACCGCTTCTGCAGCACGCCGAACGCCACCAGCGCGACCAGGCCGAGGATTGTCACAATGTAGGATTGTTCAACGATCCCACCTGTCAACAAGGCGAGGCCCACGGCGCCCACCAGCGCCGACAGGTAGTTGGGGTGGCCGGCGGAGTCGTCACGGGACTCCGGCACGAACCGCAGCGCCATCCACACGCACAAGGCGGCCACCGGCAGGTTCACCAGGAACGCGAGCCGCCACGACCACGCCTGCACCAGCAGTCCGCCGACGAGCGGCCCAACGGCCGTGGCGACACCGGAAAGCCCCGACCACGCGCCGATGGCCCGCGACCGGTCCTCCCGGTTGAACGACGCCTGCAAGATCGCCAACGCACCTGGCGTCAGCAGCGCCGCGCCCACACCCTGCAGCACCCGAGCAGCCACCAGCACCGGCACGCTCCACGCCGCACCGCACAACAGCGAGGCGACGCCGAACCAGATCACCCCGATCACGTAGACCCGGCGCCGCCCGAACCGATCCCCCAGCGACCCCGCGATCAGGATCAGCGAGGCGAGCGCGAGCAGGTACCCGTTCAGGATCCACTGCAGGTCCGTGACCGACGCGGTCAGCTCCGCGCCGATCCGGGGCAGCGCCACGTTGACGATCGTCCCGTCGAGCATCGCCATGCCCGAACCGAGGATCGTCGTGGCCAGCACCGCGCGGGCACGCGGCGTACCCCAGGTGATCATGCGCCGCCGATCAGGACGGCCGGTTCAGCGTGGCCACGAACTTGTACCGGTCACCTCGGTACACCGAGCGCACCCATTCGATCGGGTTGCCCTCGGTGTCGAACGAGTGCCGCGACAGCAGCAGCATCGGCAGGCCGATGTCGGCACCGAGCAGCTCTGCCTCTTCAGGCGAGGCCAGCGCGGTCTCGATGGTCTCCTCCGCGTGTCCCATCTCGACGCCGAACCGCTCCGACAGCACCTGGTAGAGCGAGGCGCCGGGAGCCAGGTAGCGGCGAAGCCCGCGGAACCGGCCGAGGGCCAGGTGCGTGGTCTCGATCGCCATCGGCTCGTTGTCGGCGAGGCGCAGGCGGTGCAGACGCAGCACCTTGGCGCCGGGCCGCACGCCCAGGAGCCGGGCGAGCTCGGCTTCCGCGGGCATCTCGGAGGCCTCGATCAGCTTGGACGACGGCACGCGGCCCTGGGCTCGCATGTCCTCTGTGTACGAAGACAGCTGCAACCTCTGGGCGACCTTGGGTTCGGCCGCGAAGGTGCCCTTGCCCTGCACACGGAGCAGCCGGCCTTCGACCGTCAGCTCGGCAAGCGCTTGCCGGACCGTCGTCCTGGAGACGTCGAACTCGGCGGCGAGCGAGCGTTCCGTGGGGATCGGGGAACCCGGCGGCAGCGCCCTCAACAGGTCGAGCAGGTGCCGCTTGAGACCCCAGTACTTCGGCTCGCGCTGCGCACGCGTCCTGGCGTCCACGCCTGATACAGGCGTCGTCTCCAGCATGGCCTCCTCCTCGCACTCCATGTCAGGCATCACAAGGATGCCTTGTCCGTGTCGTTTCGTGCGTTCGAACCCCCGTCAATCGACACGAAATTGGTCCGATGACTCCGCAACGCTTTGGCAACGCGCTTGACAGGAGCAGTGACGCGGCACACGCTGTTCCGCATTGGTCTACACCACTTGGGCGTTCCGGCCGTGGGGCCGGGCTTGCTGAAAGGGCGCGACTGTGAAGGGCTGGAGAGGACTCGCTGCTGGTGCCGCCGCACTGGCAGTGGCCGTGTCGGGATGTGGCACGAGCACGAACAGCGGTAGCGGCACGGAGACCAAAGAGATCACCGTGTGGCTCATGGACGGTTCCGCGGCGCCGACCCTGACCGACGCTCTGAACAAGGAGTTCGAGAGCGCGAACGGCATCAAGGTCAAGTACGAGGTCCAGAAGTGGACCGGTATCCAGGAGAAGCTGACCACCGCGCTGGCCAGCAGCACCCCGCCCGACGTCATCGAGCTCGGCAACACCCAGACGGCGAGCTTCGCTGACCAGGGCACGCTGATGGACCTCACCGCGGACGCTGGCCAGTTCAACAGCGGCGAGTGGCTCGGCGGTCTGAAGGACTCGCTGACGCTGAACGGCAAGCAGTTCGGCATGCCGTTCTACGCCGCGAACCGCACCGTCATCTACCGCACCGACCTGTTCCAGGCGGCCGGCATCACGAAGCCGCCGACGTCGCGTGCCGAGTGGATCGACGTGATCAACAAGCTCAAGGCCGCGAACGCGTCCAACCCTGACTTCCAGGCTCTCTACCTGCCTGGTCAGTCCTGGTACTTCCTGCTCTCGCTGCTGTGGGACGAGGGTGGCGACGTCGCCACGCAGGACGGCGGCAAGTGGACCGGCAAGCTCGACACGCCGCAGGCCAAGGCGGGCTTCCAGGCCTACAAGGAGCTCTACGACGCGTCGGCCACCAAGAAGGCACCGGCTGACACGGACGAGGCCAAGCCGCAGCAGTACGAGGTGTTCCAGACCGGCAACGTCGGCATGATGATCGGCCTGCCCTGGGAGCTCGGCAGCGCGACCAAGGACAAGCCGGAGCTGAAGGACAAGACCGCGGCGTTCCCGATCCCGTCCAAGAAGGCCGGCTCGACCGCGCCGGTGTTCCTCGGCGGCTCGAACCTCGCGATCCCGGCGGCCAGCAAGAACGCCGCTGCCGCGAAGAAGTACCTGGCGCTGCTGTCGTCCAAGAAGTACCAGGACATGCTCGCCGAGGGTGGCGCCGTGCCGGGCACCTCGAAGGACACCTCGAAGCTCGCCACCAACCCGGTCGGCAAGGCGCTGGCCGACTCCTCCCCGAACGGCAAGGTCACCCCGACCACGCCGAAGTGGGCGGCGGTCGAGGCCGGTCAGAATCCGCTGAAGGACGCGCTGACCGCGTACCTGTCCGGCGCCAAGTCGCTGGACCAGGCGACGAAGGACGCGAGCGAAGCCGTCACCAAGGCCATGGGCTAGCCCAGCTGAGATGACGGCCGTCAAGACGACCGAAACGGCAGCGCCGGCCGGGGACATCACCCCGCCGGCGCTGCCGCCTGCCGTGACGGGTGGGGCGCCCAAGCGCCGCCACCGGGGCGGCGCCTTCGACCGGGCGCTGCCCTACCTGCTGCTGGCTCCGGCGCTCATCGCGATCCTCTGGCTGATCGGGTTCCCGGTCGTCTCGGTCTTCGTGACGAGCTTCCGCCAGCTCAACCTCGGCGAGCTGGTCCGCGGCGAGATCGTGTGGACCGGCATCGACAACTACGTGACGGTTCTCCAGGACGAGCGCTTCTGGACCGTGACCCTGCGCACCGTCACGTTCACCATCGCCGTCGTCGGCGCCTCGGTGGGCGCGGGTCTGCTGATCGCACTGCTGATGCGCGTGCTCACCCCATGGGTGCGGATCGCACTGCAGGTCGCGATGCTCTGCGCGTGGGCCATGCCGATCCTGGCGTCCACCACCGTCTACCAGTGGATGTTCGACCAGAACTACGGCATCTTGAACAAGACGCTGGTGCAGCTCGGGTTCGACTCCTTCGCCGGTTACTCGTGGTTCTCCTCCGGCACGTCGACGTTGTCGGTCGTCGGTCTGCTGATCGTGTGGCAGGCGATCCCGTTCCTCGCCTTCTCCCTCTACGCGGGGCTCGTCGGCATCCCCCGCGACCTCTACGAGGCCGCTGGCATCGACGGCGCGACGGGCTGGCAGACGTTCCGCGCGGTCACGTGGCCGGAGATCCGGTCGCTGCTGATGATGGTGACGTTCCTGTCGACGCTGTGGGACTTCAAGGTCTTCGCCCAGATCTGGGTGTTCCGCGAGGGCGGACCGAGCGGTGAGAGCACGACGCTCGCCGTGCTGCAGTACCTGGAAGGCATCGCGAAGAGCCACTTCGGTGTCGCCGCCGCGATCAGCGTCCTGATGATGATCATCCTCGGCCTGATCACCTTCCAGTACCTGCGCAGGCTGCTGCAGACCGAGGAGGGCAAGATCTGATGCTCAAGAAGTCTGCCGCGAACGCCGCGGGCCTCCTGCTCGCGTTGTTCTTCCTGTTCCCGACGTACTGGATGATCACGTCCGCGTTGAAGCCCAAGGGCTCGACGATCACCTCGGACTACGACCTGATCCCGTTCTCGGTGACGTTCACCAACTTCATCACCGCGTGGACCAAGCCGGGCTTCCTGTCCGCACTGGGCAACAGCCTGATGGTGACGCTGACCGCGGTGCTCGCCGCGATCATCGTCGGCATCACCGCTGCCGTGGCCATGTCGCGCTTCGCGTTCCGCGGCCGCAAGAGCTTCGTGCTGCTGATGCTGGTCGCGCAGATGGCGCCGTTCGAGGCGTTGCTGATTCCGATGTTCCTGATGATGCGGGATCTTCAGCTCTACGAACACCTTTCGTCGCTGGTGCTCGTCTACTTCGCGGTGACGCTGCCGTTCTGCGCGTGGACGTTGCGCGGCTTCGTGAACGGCATCCCGGTGGAGCTCGAAGAGGCCGCGATGGTCGACGGGTGCGGCCGCTGGGGCGCGTTCCAGAAGGTGACGCTGCCGTTGCTGGGACCGGGTCTGGTCGCCACGTCGGTGTTCGCGTTCATCACCGCGTGGAACGAGTTCCTGTTCGCCAAGGTGCTGATCCGCAGCCAGGACCTGGAAACCCTGCCGGTGTGGCTGTCCGGCTTCCAGACCGCGTTCGGCACCGACTGGGGTGGCGCGATGGCCGCCTCCGCGCTCTTCACGGTGCCGGCACTCGTTTTCTTCCTGATCGTGCAGCGCAAGATGGTCGCCGGTGTCACCGCCGGTGCAGTGAAGGGATGACACGTGGATCAGTTGGCCGCTGCCGTTCTGCTGCCTGGGTTTCACGGAACGACCGCCCCCGACTGGTTGCTGCGGCGGGTCGCTGACGGTCTCGGCGGCGTGGTGCTCTTCGGCCGCAACGTCGTCGACGACGCCCAGGTGACCGCGCTGTGCGGTGAACTGCGTTCGGTGCGCCCGGACGTGGTGATCGGCATCGACGAGGAGGGCGGCGACGTCACTCGTCTCGACGCGGGCCACGGCTCCGAGGTGCCGGGAAACCACGCCCTGGGCGCGGCGGACGATCTGGACCTCACCCGCTCGGTCGCCGCGTCGATCGGCGCGCGGCTGGCGCATTGCGGCATCTCGCTGAACCTCGCGCCGTCCGCCGACCTCGTCCTCACCCTGGACGACCCGATCATCGGCGTCCGCTCGTTCGGTTCGGACCCCGTGCTGGCCGCGCGGCACGTCGCCGCGTGGGTCGAGGGACTGCAGGCCGTCGGCGTTGCCGCGTGTGCCAAGCACTTCCCCGGCCACGGAGCGTCCACCGAGGACTCCCACGAGCAGCTTCCGGTCCTGCCGCGCACCGAGGAACAACTCCGCGCGGTGGAGCTGGTGCCGTTCCAGGCCGCCGTGCACGCGGGTGTGCGGTCGATCATGACCGGCCACCTCGTCGTGCCAGAGTGGGGCAGCGCGCCGGTGACGTTGAACAAGCACGCGATCAACCTGCTGCGCTCCGAGCTGGGCTTCACCGGCGCGGTGATCACCGACGGCCTGGACATGAAGGCCGTTGGTGGCGACTTGGCCGTCGGCGCCGTGCGCGCGCTGGCCGCGGGTGTCGACGCGCTGTGCCTCGGCGGCATCGCGCTGGACGACGACGACCTCCAGTGGCTGATCGAGTCGATCGTGGCCGCCGTGAAGTCCGGCGAGCTCTCCCAGGAACGCCTGGCTCAGGCGGCCGCGCGGTCACTGGCCCTCGGGCTTCCGCCGTCGACCGTCGACGCCCACGACGCCGAGATAGGTCTCACGGCCGCTCGACGTGCTGTCGAGGTGCGCGGCCGGGTTGATGCCGGTACGTCTCCGGTGGTCGTCGACCTGGTGGTGGACCCGTCCATCGCGGTGGGCGACGTCCCGTGGGGGCTCGGGCCGTATCTGCGCGAGGTGCTTCCCGGCACCGAGGTGATCGCGTCACGCGACGTCTCCGCCGAAGAAGTTGCGCGGGCCGCCGGCGACCGGACGATTGTGGTGGTGACGCGAGACGCACATCGCCACACCAGCGCTCGACAACTGGTAACAAACTTAACTAATCTGGGCCTGGACGTGGTGCACGTCGAAACCGGCGTGCCGGGTCCTGACCTGGGCAGCGTCGCCCGCATCGACACCCACGGCGGTTCTCGGGTGAGCCTCCGAGCCGCGGCCGAGCTGATCCTGAAAGGCACGACATGACCACGCCCCAGCCAGGCCGGCACATGGCAGCGGAGATCGCCGCGCAGCCGTCGATCTTCTCCTCGCTCTACGCGTCACGTTCGTCGATCGCCGAGGTCGCCGCCGTGATCCGCGAGCGGGCGCCGCGCTTCGTGCTGTTCGCCGCGCGCGGGTCGAGCGACCACGCCGCTATCTACGCGAAGTACCTGACCGAGATCCTGCTGCAGCTCCCGGCCGGACTGGTCTCCGCCTCGACGACCACCCTCTACGGCGCCGAGCCCGACCTGCGCGACGTCCTGCTGATCACCGTCTCGCAGTCCGGTGGCTCTCCCGACCTGCTGGAGGTCACCGCCTCGGCCCGCCGCCGCGGTGCCCTGACCGTGGCCGTGACGAACACGCCGGAGTCCCCGCTCAACGCCGCCGCCGAGCTCTCGGTGGACGTCGCCGCGGGGGTCGAGCACGCGGTCGCCGCCACGAAGACGTACTCCGCGACCTTGCTGGCGCTGTACCTGCTGATCGACGCCGTGCGCGGTGGCGACGGCGCGGCGGCGGCCTCGCTGGGCGACCTGGCCCAGGTGACGCTGGACGCGTCGGCTCCGACGGTCGAGGAAGCGGTGCGGCGCTACCGGTTCGTGGACCGGGTGCTGACGACCGGGCGTGGCTACTCATACGCGACGGCACTGGAAGCGTCGCTGAAGCTCGCCGAGACGTCGTACCTCGCGGCGCGGGCGTACAGCGGCGCGGACCTGCTGCACGGTCCCGTGGCTGCTGTCGACGGCGAAACCGCCGTGCTGGCGATCACGTCGCTGGGCAAGGGCGGCGACTCGCTGCTGGACGCGCTGGAGGTGGTGAACCAGCGCGGCGCGGACGTCGTGGCCGTCGGTTCCGCTTCCGAGAAGGTGCCTTCCGCGTTGTCGATCGGCATCCCGGAGACGGCAGAGGAAGTGGCGCCGGTGCTGGAAATCCTTCCGGTGCAACGCCTCGCGCACGGCCTGGCTCTGGCGCGCGGTGGCGACCCGGACAGCCCGCGGGGCCTGAACAAGGTCACCCGGACGCTGTGAAACGCCGAAAGGGCCGCCCGGATCTGCTCCGGGCGGCCCTTTCGCTCTGCTCAGCCGAAGATCTCCTCGACGAGCCGTGCCGTCGCCTGCTGGAACGGCACGGCCAGGGACAGGCCGGCGTCGTCCACGTAGTTGAGCGCGGCGGTCAGGGATTTGCTGCCGTCGACCGTGCAGTACATCAACGCCGCGTGGCCCATGATGCCGCCGTTGTGGGTGATGACCTTGCCGCTGCCCGTTTCCTGCACGAACACGCCGAGGCCGCAGGGCACCTTGGTGTGCGGCTCGAACATCTCGGTCAGCAGCGGGCCGGCACGAGCTTGCCGCTCACGAGCGCGATGACGAAGGTGTGCAGGTCGGCGGTCGTCGAGATCATGTCGCCACCGCTGGAGATCCACGACGGGTTGTGACGGGTGACGTCGATCGCCTTCTCCTCACCGGCGACCTCGTACCGGTAGTAGGCGTGGGCGTGCGGCTCGCCGATCTCCGTCTCGGTGGTCGGCACCACGGTGTCCACCAGCCCGAGCGGCTCGAAGATCAGTCGCCGCATCTCCTCGGCGAGTGAGCGGCCGGTGACCTTCTCGATCAGCAGCCTGGCGATCACGTAGCTGGTGTTGGAGTAGCTCCAGTCCGCGCCCGGCACGAACCGCGCGGGCTTGGCGAGTGCCAGCCGCACCAGTTCCTCCGGCAGGTGGGTCCTGAACCGGTTGTTCACCCATTCCTCGCCCTGCCAAGGGATTCCGGGCACGACCGTGCCGTCTTCGTGGACCTCACCGGTGAAGTTGAAGATCCCGCTGGTGTGCTGCAACAGCATTCGCACGGTGATCCGCCGGTCGATCCCGAACTCGGGCAGGTGGTCGTCCACCGGGCCGTCCAGCTCGATCCTGCCCTCGGCCACCAGTTGCAGCACCGCGGTCGCGACGAAGGTCTTGGTGTTGCTGCCGATCCGGACCCTGCCGTCGAGCGGCGGCGCCGCGCTCTTCCCGAGCTCGCTCAGCCCGGCGGAGCCGACCCACTCACCGCGCTCGTCGTGCACGCGGACCTGCAGGCCGGTGAAGCCGGTCTCGACGATCTCCTGGATGGTGTTCTGCATTGTGATCAGCCCCAGTGCTCATTGTTTCCGATGTCGAAAACGCTACGTTGCGTTCACAGACAAAGGCAACGAGCACGGGGCCAACGATCAGCATCTATTCAGTTCAGAGCCGCCATATTGTTGCAACGGCTCTGTTTTCAATGCAACGATCACGACTCAGCTTCGTTGCAATGAGTTCGTACGAAACGCTACTGACCCGCGGTCGCGTACCCGGCAGAGACGGGCTGAACGGGCACCTCGGCGTCGAACACGACCTCGCCGTCGACCCACACCTTCTTCGGGCGCAGGTCGTCGTCCCACCACACCAGGTCGGCGACAGCACCGGGCGCGAGACGGCCGAGACCGGACTCCCCGATGACCTCGGCCGGAACGATCGTGGCCGAAGCGAGCGCGTCCGCCATCGGCACACCCACGGACACGATGTTCCGCACCGCGCGGTCGAGCGTGAGGGCGGACCCGGCGATCGTCCCCTCCGGCGAACGCGGCACACCGTCCTCGGTCAGCAGCACGTCGGTGCCGCCGAGGTGGTAGCGACCGGGCGGCATCCCGGCCGCCGCAACGGCATCGGTGACCAGAGCGACCCGCGCCCCGGCCGCGTTGAACACCAACCGGCACACGTCCGGCCCCACGTGCGCGAGGTCGGCGATCAACCCGAGCGTGAAACGCTCGTCCACCAACGCCACACCGGGCACGCCGGGTTCGCGGTGGCCGAGCGGGCGCTGAGCGTTGAACAGGTGCGTGACCATGCGCGCGCCGGCGTCGGCCGCCGCACGCGTCTGCTCACCAGTGGCGTCGGAGTGGCCCACAGCGACCAGAACCCCGGCCTCGACGAGCCGCCGGACGGCCTCCAGGCCGCCGGGCTGCTCCGGCGCCATCGTCACCATCCGCAGGGCGCGGCGGAGCGTGTCGTCGTTGAGCAGAGCCGAAATCTGGTCCGGTCCCGGCTCGACCATGAACGACGGGTCGTGCACACCAGCCCGTTTCGGCGACAGAAACGGGCCCTCGAGGTGCACGCCGAGGGGACGCGCTCCCACTCCGTCCGGCAGCGCGGCCGAGGCGGCCAGCACCGCACGGGCCTGGCGCAGCACCACGTCGACGGGCGCGGTGATCAACGTCGGCAAGAACCGGGTCACACCGGTCGAAGGCAGAGCCTCGGCCACCGACCGCATCCCGGCGGCGTCCACCTCGGCGAAGTCGACGCCCACGGCGCCGTTCACCTGGACGTCGACGAGGCCGGGTGTGAGCAGTCCGTCGGACAGAACCTCCGCGCCGGGTGGTGCTTCACCGGTGGTCACCTCGACGATGCGGCCGTCCCTGATCCGCACCGAGGCAGGACCGACGATCGTGCGACCGAGCAAAGCGCGCGGTGCTGCGACAACGGCGTCCAAGATCCCTCCTTGAATGGTCCAGACCATTATGGCGACAACGGGGGTTCGCGTCACGTATCGTTAGTAGATAACCATCCCACATCCCAACCCGTGAATCACGGCCATTCGTGCGGGGATGCGCCGAAGATGACCAACTGTGGCGCATACTGGTCCTCAGACATCCGAGGTCTACGACGAGTTGAGGGTGCCGTGGCAGTCACTGACGATGCGATCCTGCGCGTCAAGGAGATGATCGTTTCGGGCGAGCTCAAGCCCGGCGACCGCCTCCCGCGTGAGGCTGACCTGGCCGAACGCCTCGGCCTCTCGCGCAACTCCCTGCGCGAGGCCGTGAAGGCACTGTCACTCGTCCGAGTGCTCGACGTCCGCCAGGGCGACGGCACGTACGTCTCGTCACTGCGCGCGGACGACCTGCTCGGCGCGCTCTCGTTCGTCCTCGACCTGCACCGCGGCGAGGACTCGGTCCTCGAAGTTCTGCAGGTCCGCCGCATCCTCGAACCCGCTGCCGCCGCGATGGCCGCCCAGCGCATCGACCCGGACGAGGTCATCAAGCTCCGCGCCCTGTGCGACGCCGCCGAGTCCGCGAAGTCCGTCGAGGAGCTCGTCGAGCACGACCTGGACTTCCACCGCGCCATCGCCCAGTGCTCCGGCAACGCCTACCTGGCCCAGCTGCTCGACACGCTGGCCGGGCCGACGGTCCGGGTGCGGATCTGGCGCGGCATCACGCAGTCGAACGCAGTGGATCGCACGGTGGCCGAGCACCGCGCCATCGTCGACGCGCTGGCCGCTCATCAGCCGGAGCTCGCCCGGAGCTGGTCGACGGTGCACGTGGCCGGCGTCGAGCAGTGGCTTTCAGACCTGGCGTAGCTGCTCCAGCACCGCACGCACGGCGGGTTGCCCGTCCGCCCGATGCCGCACAACAGCAGACACCGTCCGGAACACCTGCTGCTTCAACGGCCGCAACGCCACCCCGGGCCGCCGCGCGACGGACGGCACCAGCGCCACCCCGAGCCCGGCCTCGACGAGCCCGCACATGACACCGAAGTCGTCGCAGTAGGCCTGCGCCCGCGGCACGAACCCCGCGGCCCCACACGCCCGCTGCGTCAGCTCGTGGCACGACGCGTCGGTACGCGGCATGATCCACGGCCGGTCCGCGAGCAAAGACAGGTCCACAGAATCCTGCTGCACCAATGGGTCGCTCAACGGCAGCGCCACGTTCACCGGCTCCACGAACAGCTCGTGCGACTCGCACGACTCGGGCAGCGAGCGCGGCATGATGTTGTACGAGTGGATGACCGCGATGTCGATGTCCCCACGCCGCAACGCCGGCAGTGAGGCTTCCGGTTCCATCTCGTGCACGAAAAGGTCCACATCGGACCCGTGCGCCGAGCGCAGCACCTGGATCACGCGCGGCAGCAAGGCCGCGACCGACACGAACGCGCCGATCCGCACCACGCCGGAGACCGAGGTCCGCAGCGAGGCCAGGTCCGCCTCGGCGGCGGCGAGCTGATCCAGCACCAGCTGCGTGTGCGCCGCCAGCACGTGTCCGGCGCGGGTCAGCGTCAACCGCCGGCCCTCGCGTTCGACCAGCGCGACGCCTGCCTCGCGTTCCAGGGCGGCCAGCTGCTGGGAGACCGCGGGAGACGTGACGTGCAGGGCCTCGGCTGCGGCGGTGACCGTGCCGTGGACCGAGAGAGCGTGGAGCAACCTCAACCGCCGAACGTCCAACACAAAGCTCAGCTTAACATTCCGGGCAGAACTTCTAACTGGAACTTCGCATACGTTCAAGTCACCCTGGAGTCATGTTCGGACGAGTGCTGGTAGCGATGGTCACCCCGTTCACCCCCGACGGTGACCTGGACCTCAAGGGTGCGCAGGAGCTGGCGGCGCATCTCGTGGACAAACAACGCGTGGACGGGCTGGTCGTCAACGGCACGACCGGCGAGGCGCCGACCACGACCGACGCGGAGAAGGCGCAGGTCATCAAGGCTGTCGCCGAGGCCGTCGGTGACCGGGCCAAGGTGCTCGCGGGCGTCGGCACCAACTCCACCCGCCACACCATCGAGCTCGCCCGCCAGGCAGAGGAGAACGGCGCGCACGGCCTGCTCGTCGTGACGCCGTACTACAGCAAGCCCACGCAGGAGGGCGTCGAGAACCACTTCAGGCAGGTGGCCGACGCGTCCGGCCTGCCCGCCCTGCTCTACGACATCCCCGCCCGCACGGCGACGGCGATCGAGACGGAGACGCTGCTCCGGCTCGCCGAGCACCCGCGGATCGTCGGCGTGAAGGACTGCAAGGTCGACCTGCTGGCGACCGCGCGCGTGATCGCGGAGACCGGGCTCGACTACTACTCCGGCAACGACGAGCTGATCCTGCCGCTGTACTCGATCGGTGGCGTCGGCACGGTCAGCACCGTCGGCCACGTCGTCGGCAACGAGATCAAGGCGATGCTCGACGCCTTCGACGAGGGCGACAACAAGGAAGCACTGCGCCGCCACCAGGCCATGCTGCCGGTGTTCACGGCGATCATGACCCGCGAGCCCGGCGCGGTGGCGGTCAAGGCCGCGCTCAACCTGCTCGGTCTCCCGGCGGGTCCGGTCCGCGAGCCGCTGACCGGTGCCACGCCGAAGCTGATCAACGAGCTCAAGGCCCTGTTCGTCTAGAGCGCGTAGACCCGGCGAGCAGTGCCAGAGAAGATCGCGGCCTGCTCGTCGGGTGACAGCTCCGACACGAGTTCCCGAGCCGCGTCCAACCACTCCTCATAAGTGGCTGCCAGCAGGCAGACGGGCCAGTCGGAGCCGAACATCAGGCGGTCGGCGCCGAAAGCGTCGAGCACAACCTCGAAGTACGGCCGCAGAGCAGCCACGTCCCACGACTTCCAGTCGGCCTCGGTGACCAGGCCCGACAGCTTGCACGTCACGTTCTCGTGCTCCGCCAGCGACCGCACCAGCTCGGCCCACTCACCCGCATCGGACCCGATCGCGGGCTTCGAGCAGTGGTCCAGCACGAAGGACACGTTCGGCAACGCCGCCACGGTCTTGCGCGCCGCCGGCAGCTGGTGCGGCAACGTCAGCAGCTCGTAGATCAGCCCGTACGAGCCGACAGCCGCGAGCCCGCGCCAGACGTCCTTGCGGCACAACCACTCCGGATCCGGCTCGCCCTGCACCTGGTGCCGGATCCCGCGCAGCCACGCCCCGTTCGAGCCGTCCGTCAACGCCGCCAGCTCATCGCCCACGGCAGGCGAAGTCAGATCGGTCCAGCCCACCACCGCGGCCACGATGTCCGAAGACGCCGCCACCGCCAGGAACTCCGGCGTCTCCTCCGGCACGCACACCGTCTGCACCAGCACCGAAGCCGAGACCTCAGGTGCCGCGGCGACGAAGTCCGGCTCCAGGAACGACCGCCGGATCACGCCCATCGGCGGGTCGGTGATCCAGTCCTGGTCGCGGACGGACAGGTCCCACAGGTGGTGGTGGGCGTCGACGATCACGGCGTCGGCACCTCCGGGTCGAGCAGGTCCAACGCCTTCAGCTCGTTCCACAGGTCCGCGGGGATCGAAGCGGAGAAGTTCGCCGCGTTGGCCGTCATCTGCTCCGCCGTCCGCGACCCGATCACCACCGACACCACCGCGGGATGACCCAGCGGAAACTGGATCGCGGCCTGCGGCAGCGTCACACCGTGCCGCTCGCACACCTCGGCGATCGACCGGGCCCGCGTGACCAGCTCGGGCGGCGCGGTCTCGTAGTTGTACCTCGCGTCGGAGGGCACCTCGGGCTTCGACAACAACCCGGAGTTGAACACGCCGCACGCCACCACCGAAACACCGCGTTCCGCGCACAGCGGCAGGAACGAGACCAGCGACGGCTGCTCCAGCAACGTGTACCGCCCGGCCAGCATCACCACGTCGATGTCGGTCTGGCGGACGAACCGCTCCGGCATCTCCCACTGGTTCATGCCCACGCCGATGGCGCCGACCACGCCCTGCGACCGCAGATCCTCCAGCGCCGGATAGGCCTCGCCGAACGCCACATCCCAGTAGTCGTCGGGATCGTGGATGTAGACGATCTCCACCCGGTCGGTGTCGAGACGCTCCAAGGAGGACTCGATCGACCTGCGGACCCTGTCCGCCGAGTAGTCCCGCACCCGGCGGAAGTGCCGCGGCACCGCGAAACCCTCGTCGTCCAGGCCATCGCCGTCGAACGGCTCCAGCAGCCGGCCGACCTTCGTGGAGATCACGTACTCGTCGCGCGGCCGCCCGGCCAGCGCCACGCCCAGCCGCCGCTCCGACAGCCCGAGCCCGTAGTGCGGCGCGGTGTCGAAGTATCGGACGCCGGTCTGCCACGCCGCCTCGACCGCACCGAAGGCCACCTCGTCGGGGACCTCCCGGTAGAGATTGCCGATCGGCGCAGCGCCGAAGCCCAGACGAGAAACAGCAACCTTCACGGCAGCTCCCACACGAGTCGCACATCGGGTTCGGCGCCGGAGTAGTCGTCTTCGACCTCCAGCAGTTCAGCCATCTCAGCCTGCCACGGAATGTTGGCCGGGTGGGTGGCCAAATGGGCGCGCATGGCCTTGTAGTCGTCCACTTCGACGAGATGGAACAACTCACGGCCGGACCGCCAGATCCGCCACGAATGCACCCCGGCCTCGCGCAGCGCGACGTCCAGCTCGGCAGGGATCCGCGCGTGGATCCGGTCGTAGTCGGCCTCCCGCCCCTCACGAAGCCGGGTGTGCAGTGCGACGGTCTCCACGGCTCACTCCTGCTTCTGGCCGGTCGCGAACCGGGTCACGATCAGCGCGAGGATGATCACCGCGCCGTACGAGGCCTTGATGTAGAACCCGGACACGCCCTGCAGCCGCAGGATCTGCTCGACCAGGCCGAGCATCAGCACACCGGACAGCGCCCCGAACAGCGTGCCCTTGCCGCCCTGCAGCGAGATGCCGCCGATCACCGCGGCCGCGAAGACCTGGAAGATCATGCCCTCGCCCTGCGTCGCGGCGACCGAACCGAGCCGCCCGGTCATCAGGATGCCCGCGATCACCGCCAGCACCGAGCCGATGATCAGCACGATCCACACCACGCGGTCCACCCGGATGCCCGCGGCACGCGCGGCCTCCGAGTTGCCGCCGATCGCGTACAACGAACGGCCGGCGCGCAGGTACTTCAGCACGAAGATGCCCGCGGCGTAGCAGATGATGCAGATCCACACCGCCGCCGGCAGCCCGAGCCAGGTCGTGGAACCCAGGTACAGGAACGACTCCGGCACGTCGATCAGCGACTTGCCCTCGGTGATCGCGAGCTGCAGGCCGCGCAGCGCGGTCAGCATGCCCAGGGTCACCATGAACCCGGACAGCCCGACCTTCAGGATCAAGAACCCGTTCAGGCCACCGATCGCGACACCGATGAGCAGGCACAACGGCAGCGCCATCCACGCGGCGAGCCCGACGTCCAGCCCGCCGGACGACGCCGGGATGATCAACGCGACCGCCAGCGCGGGCGCGAGACCGACCGTGGACTCGAGCGACAGGTCCATCTTGCCGACGATCAGGATCATCGCCTGGCCCAGCACCAGCAACGAGAGCTCGCTCTGCTGGGTCAGCACCGCGATCAGGTTGCCCGGTGTCAGGAAGATCGGCGAGAGGACCGCCCCGATGATCAGCAGAATGATGATCACAGGAACGAGCGCCAGGTCCTGGTAGCGCGCGAACTGGAACTTCTGCCTGGGAGGCGGCGCAGGCGCCGAGACCGGTGGTGTCATGGCCTTCGTCATTCCGAGCTCATTCCTTCAATGGCGGCGATGAGTTCCTGGTCGCGCCAGCCGCGTGCGAACTCGCGCACCACCTGGCCGTGGAACATCACCAGAACACGGTCGCAAACGCGCAGGTCGTCGAGCTCGTCGGACACGACGATCGCCGCCTTGCCCCTGCGCGCCTGCGCGTCGACGACCCCGAGCAGCGACTCCTTGGACTTCACGTCCACACCGGCGGTCGGGTTGATCAGCACCAGCACGGACGGGTCGTTGGCGAGTGCCCGCGCCATCACGACCTTCTGCTGGTTGCCTCCGGACAGGTCGGACACGGGCTGGTCCGGCCCGGCGGCCTTGACGTCGTACGAGGCGATCGCGGTGCTGCCGGCGGAACGTTGCGCCGACGGCCACACGAAGGAGCCCACCGTGCTCATCGTCGCGTTCTCCGCGATCGACAGGTCGAGCACGAGCCCCTGGTGGTGGCGATCCCGTGGCACACAACCGATCCCTGCCTTCAAGGCAGCCGGGACGTCACCGCCGCGCACCGCGGAGCCGTCCACCGAGATCGAGCCGGACGACGGCTTGCGCAGCCCGTAGACGGTCTCGGCGAACTCGTGCTTGCCGGACGACGCGCTGCCCGCGAGCCCGATGACCTCGCCCCGCGTCGCCGACAGCGAGATGTCCGAAAAGGACTCCCCGCTCAACGCCGAGACCTTCAGCACCTCATCGGAGGAAGAAGGCCGGTCGTCGCCGCTGGGCACGTTGAGCCCGCCCGCCTCACCGGTCATCGCCTCGATCAGGTCCGGCTTGGACATCTCGGCGACCGGCGCGGTGACGATGTGCCGCGCGTCGCGGTAGACCGTCACCGTCTGGCAGACCTCGTAGACCTCCTGCAGGTGGTGGGAGATGAAGAGGAACGTCACTCCCTTGTCCTGCAACGACCTCATCCGGTCGAACAGCCGCTCGATCGCCGGGCCGTCGAGCTGCGCGGTCGGCTCGTCGAGGATCACGAACCGGGAGCCGATCGACAGCGCCCGCGCGATCTCGACGAGCTGCCGCTGCTCGACGGTCAGCGCGGACACCAGCTCGTCCGGGTTGACCGCGACGTCGTAGGTCTCCAGCAGCTCGGAAGCCTGGTACCGCAGCTTCTTCCAGCTGATCAGGCCGCCGCCGAGGTCCTGCCGGTTGATGAACAGGTTCTCGGCGACCGACAGCTCCGGCACCACCGTCGACTTCTGGTACACGCACGCGACGTGACGGCGCCACGCCGCGCGGTCGGCGACGGGCGGCGCGGGTTCGCCGAAGAAGCTGACCTCACCCGCGTCCGGCACCTGCATGCCGGTCAGGATCGAGACCAGCGTCGACTTGCCCGCGCCGTTGCGACCGACGAGCGCGTGCGACTCACCGGCCCGGATCTCGATGCCCACGTCGTCCAACGCGAGCGTCCGCCCGAACCGCTTCGTCACGCCACGCGCGGTGGCTGCGAATTCACTCATTTCGCGATCTGGTTGCCCCAGAAGGCCTTGTCGTCGACGTTCTCCTTGGTGATCAGCGGTGCCGGGAGCTGGTCCTCCAGGCGGCCGCCGCCGACGTCGACGATGGTGGAGTCGTGGTCGGTCTTGCCGGGCTGGAACGTCTTGCCCTCGACCGCGGCCTTGGCGTAGAAGAGCGCCCACTGCGCGTAGAGGTCGGCCGGCTGCGAGACGGTCGCGTCGATCTCACCCTTGCGGATGGCCTCCAGCTCCGACGGGATGCCGTCGTTGGAGACGATGAAGATGTGCTTGGGGTCGCTCGGCGGGACCAGCAGGTTCTTCTGCCGCAGCACCTGCAGCGTCGGCGCGAGGAACACGCCACCGGCCTGCATGTAGATGCCGTTGATGTCCGGGTGCTGGTTGAGCCTGGTCTGCAGGGCGGCGGACGCCTTCGGGCCCTCCCAGTCGGTCGGCTCCTCGAACACCGTGATGCCGGGGTAGTTCTGCTTCATGCAGGCGGCGAACGCCTCGGAGCGGTCACGGCCGTTGACCGACGACAGCGCGCCCTGGAACTCGATGACCTTGCCCTTGCCACCGAGCTTGTCGCCGAGGAACTTGCAGGCCTTCTCGCCGTACGCCTTGTTGTCCGCGCGCACGACCATGTACGTCTTGCCCTTGTCCGGGCGGGTGTCGACGGTGATCACGGGGATCTTCGCCTTGTCGAGCCGATCAAGGGTGGACGCGATCGCGCCGGTGTCCTGCGGGGCCATCACGATCGCCTTGGCGCCCTGCGACTGCAGCGACTGCGCGTTGGCGACCAGGTTCTCCACCTTGTTCTGCGAGTTGGTGGGGTTCAGCAGGTTGATGCCGAGTTCCTTGGCCTTGTCCGGGAAGTACTTGATGTACGAGTTCCAGAAGTCGGAGTCGGCCCGCGGGTGGTCGGCACCGATCGGGCCGACGCCACCAGCGCCTGTTCCGGCGGCTCCACCGCCACAGGCGGTCAGTGTCAGTGCACCGGCGAGCGCGAGGCATACCGCGGCGGTGAGGTTGCGACGCTTCATTGTCGTGTTGCCTTTCATGACTGCTTGGGACGCAAGCGCAAGCCATACATGCCACCGTCGACGGCGAGGATCGTGCCTGCGGTGGAACCGGACAGCGGGCTCGCCAGGTAGGCGATCGCGCCCGCGACCTCATCGGCGGAGACCAGACGGCCGTGCGGCTGGCGTGCCTCCAACGCGGCTCGTTCGGCTGCCGGATCCGGTGCCGAGTCGAGCAGACGGCCCACCCACGGGGTGTCCGCCGTGCCGGGAGCGACCGCGTTGACGCGAATGCCTTCGCGCACGTGGTCGGCGGCCATCGCGAGCGTCAGCGAGTACACCGCACCCTTGCTGGCCGAGTAGAGAGCACGCTGCGGGAGCCCGGCCCAGGCAGCGATGGAACAGGTGTTGACGATCGCCGCCGACGGCGACTTCCGCAGGTGCGGCAACGCGGCCCGCGAGACGCGGACCATGCCGAGCACGTTGACGTCCAGCACTTTCGACCACTCAGCGTCGGTGTTGGCCGTGACGTCACCCTGCGCGCCGATGCCCGCGTTGTTGACGACGACGTCGAGACGGCCGAACCGCTGCACGACCTCGTCGATCGCGGCTTTCACGCTGTCGTCGTCGGACACGTCCGCGCGGATGCCGACGAGCGGGTCCTTCACGTCCGGGTTGAGGTCCAGCGCCACGACCGTCGCTCCCCTGCTCGACAGCAGGTTCGCCGTGGCGAGGCCGATGCCGGACGCGCCGCCGGTGACGACGGCGACAAGGCCTTCGAACTCAGTCACTCTCGCCCTCCAGTGCCGTCCACACCGGACCCTCTGGGTAGAGGTAGTCGGACAGCGTCTCGTCCTTGAGCTGAGCGGAGAATCCCGGCTCGGCGGGTGCCAGGTAGCGGCCGTTCTCGACGACGGCCGGGTCCAGGAAGTGCTCGTGCAGGTGGTCGACCCACTCGATCACGCGTTCGCCGATCTCGCCGGAGATCGCGACGTAGTCGAAGAACGACAGGTGCCTGACCAGCTCGCAGAGGCCGACGCCGCCCGCGTGCGGGCACACCGGCACCTCGAACTTCTTGGCCAGCAACAGGATCGCGATGTTCTCGTTCACGCCCGCGACCCGGCACGCGTCGAGCTGCAGCACGTCGATCGCCCCGGCCTGGAGGAACTGCTTGAACACCACGCGGTTCTGCACGTGCTCACCGGTCGCGACCCTGATCGGGGCCAGCGCGTCGGCGATCGCGCGGTGTGCCAGCACGTCGTCCGGCGAGGTGGGCTCCTCGATCCAGTACGGGTTGTACGGCGCCAGCTCACGCATCCAGCGCACCGCCGTGTCGACGTCCCAGCGCTGGTTCGCGTCGACCGCCACGCGCACCTCGTCGCCGACGACCTCACGGGCGAGCTTCATCCGGCGCACGTCGTCGTCGAGGCTGCCGCCGACCTTGAGCTTGATCATGTCGAAGCCGTCGGCGAGCGCCTGGCGGGCGAGGCCGGCGAGCTTCTCGTCGGAGTAGCCGAGCCAGCCGGGTGACGTCGTGTACGCCGGATATCCGTCGCGGGCGACCGTTTCCGCGCGCTCGGCCTTGCCGCGCTCGACCTTGCGCAGGATCTGCAGCGCTTCGTCCGGCGTCAGCGCGTCGCTCAGGTAGCGGAAGTCGACGAGGCTGACGATCTCCTCCGGCGTCATCTGGGCGAGGAACCGCCAGACCGGTAACCCGGCGCGGCGGGCGGCGAGGTCCCACGCGGCGTTGACGACGGCGCCGATCGCCATGTGCGCGACGCCCTTCTCGGGGCCGAGCCAGCGGATCTGCGAGTCGCCGATCAGCTCGAAGTACAGCTCTCCCAGCGCTTTCGCGTTCTCCGGCACGTCCTTGCCGACGACGTGCGGGGCGAGCGCCTTGATGGCGGCAGCCTGCACGTCGTTGCCGCGGCCGATGGTGAACGCGAGCCCGTGGCCCTCCGGTCCGTCGTCGGTCCGCAGCACCACGTACGCGGCGCTGTAGTCCGGGTCCGGGTTCATCGCGTCGGAGCCGTCGAGCTCGCGCGACGTGGGAAACCTGATGTCCAGGACGTCCAATGCGGTGATCTTGGGCATGGGTCAGGCCTGCCCGAGGGTCTGCTTCTGCCTGCCGAGACCCTCGATCTCCAGCTCGACGACGTCACCGGCGCGCAGGTACGGCTTGGGCTCCGGCTGGCCCAGCGCCACTCCAGCGGGTGTACCTGTGTTGATCACGTCACCCGGTCGAAGGACGAGGAACTGGCTCAGGTAGCGCACGATCTCCGCGACCGGGAAGATCATGTTCTTGGTGGACGAGTTCTGCTTGATCTCGCCGTTCACCCAGAGCCGCATCTCCAGGCTCTGCGGATCGGAGATCTCGTCGGCGGGCACGAGGAAGGGACCGAGCGGGTTGAACGTCTCGCAGTTCTTGCCCTTGTCCCACGTCCCGCCGCGCTCGATCTGGAACTCCCGCTCGGAGACGTCGTGCGAGAGCACGTACGCGCCGACGCAGGCCAGAGCGTCCTCTTCGGACTCGAGGTAGCGAGCGGTGCGCCCGATGACGACGCCGAGCTCGACCTCCCAGTCGGTCTTCACCGACCGGCGCGGGACGAGCACTTCGTCGTACGGGCCCACGATCGTGTCGGGCGTCTTCAGGAACATCACCGGCTCGCCGGGGATCTCCGCGCCGGTCTCCTCCGCGTGGTCGCGGTAGTTGAGGCCGATGCAGATGACCTTGCCGGGATGCGCGAGCGGCGGTCCGGTGCGGAGCCCCTCGGCGTCGAGCACCTCCAGCTCACCGGCTTCGAGGGCCGCTCGGACGCGGGCGACGCCGTCGTTCGCGAGGAACGCGCCGTCGATGTCGGGCGTGATCGGCAGGAGGTCGTATGTGGCCCCGTCGTCAGTCCTCACCGCAGGACGTTCATCGCCGACCGGCCCCAGGCGCAAAAGCTGCACGGCCGTTCCTCCTCTACTCACACCGCCGAAATACATCGGATGTATAGCCCCGCGAGGGCACGTTCGTCTAGGTCTCGACGTGAAGTCGTCCGATGAATAGGAGGGGTTGATCATGAAGTTGGTGGCCGCATCACTCCTGGCGGGCGCACTGCTCACACCATCCGGCCCAGCCGAGCGCGTAACCGTTTTCGTGGAGCTGACCTCGGTCGCCGCCGTCGACACGGCGACCGTTACACAGGCGCGTTCAGCCCGCGAGCGGACGTCGGCCCAGGCTTCTCGAGTGGTTTCCCGGTCAGGTGGCCAGGAGGTTGCACGAACGTCCAACGCCGTCCCCGGCCTGGTTCTCGCGACGGAAAAGTCCCGCCTGTCGGCTTTGTCGCGCATGCCCGAGGTGCGGGCCGTCCACCGGATGGTGCCGAAGAAGCTCGCCAACGCGCACGCCGTCCGTCTCACACGGACCGCCGACGCGTGGAAGTCGTTCGGGCGGTTCGGCGACGGTGTCCGCATCGGCGTGATCGACACCGGGATCGACTACCGGCACGCGGACTTCGGTGGCGGCTCGTACCCGAACGCGAAGGTGGTCGGCGGGCACGACTTCGCGGGTGACGAGTACACCGGGACGTCCGGGTCGCTGCCGGAGCCGGACGCGGATCCGATGGACTGCGATGGGCACGGCACACACGTCGCCGGGACCGCGGCGGGGTTCGGGGTGAACAGCGACGGCTCCACCTATCGCGGGTCGTACTCCTCCGTCGACCTCGACTCGTTGAAGATCGGACCGGGGACGGCGCCTCTCGCGTTGCTCTACGCGCTGAAGGTGTTCGGCTGCAAGGGCGGGACGAACCTGACCGCACAGGCGCTGGACTGGGCGCTCGATCCCAATGGTGACGGGGACTTCTCCGACCGGCTCGACGTGGTGAACCTGTCGCTGGGCAGCGATTTCGGTGCTTCCGACGACCCGGACTCGTTGTTCGTGCGCAAGCTGGTGCAGCACGGGGTGGTCGTCGTCGCGGCGGCCGGGAACGGTGGCGACTCCTACGACGTGGCAGGGTCGCCGGGCAACTCGCCCGAGGCGATCTCGGTGGCGAACAGCCGGGACGCGTTCTCGATGCTGGACGGGCTGGAGGTGGCCGGCAAGCGGTGGCCGGGGCAGTACAGCCTCGGTTTCAAGCAGGCCTTCGACCTCACGCTGCCGGTGGTGCGGCTTTCGTCCGATGTGGATGGCTGCAAGCCGATCGCAGAGCCGCTGGCAGGAAAGATCGTCTGGCTGGAGTGGGACGACAACGACGCCACTCGTGCCTGCGGTACCGCGGTCCGGACGGACAACGCCTGGAAAGCCGGGGCGGCCGGGGTGCTGCTGCCGACCTCCTTGCCGGTGTTCGCGGCCGCGATCGCCGGTAATGCACACATTCCGGCGTTTCAGCTGACGGCGGCGGCCGCTACCGCTTTGCGTCCCGCGTTGGAGGCCGGGACGCTGACGGTGCACCTGACGTCCGCGTTGAAGCTCGCGGTGCCGTCGTTGGAGCCCTCGATCGCGGACACGATCACTCCGTCTTCTTCGCGGTCTCGTTCGTCGATCTCGCTGGCCGCGCCCGGTGACACGGTCTTCTCCGCCGCCGCGGGGACTGCCTCCGGCGGTGTTTCGCTGGGCGGGACGTCGATGGCTTCACCGCACGTCGCCGGGATCGCGGCGCTGCTGCGCGAGGCCCATCCGCAGTGGACCGTCGCGGAGATCAAGGCAGCGTTGATGAACACCGCTTCCGGTGTCGTCCGGTCTGCCGACGGCGTGCGCGAGGCACCGATGCGAGTCGGCGCCGGCCGTGTCGACGGACTCGCGGCTCTGTCAGCCGACGTGCTGGCGGTGGGCGATGCGTCGTTCGGCACGGTCGAGGTGGGCGGCCCGCTGCTGAACCACCGAACGATCCGACTGCTGAACAAGGGGACGACTCCTGTCCGCCTGCGTGCGCAGTATGAGCCGATCACGTCGGTTCCCGGCGTGTCGTTCCAGGTCATCCCGCCGCACGTGGCGCTGCCGCCGGGCGGGTCGGCGCGGGTCAGCGTGCAGCTGTGGATCTTGAACCCGGCGGCGTTGAGCAAGACACCAGACCCCACCGTCGCACTGGACGACGGACGGCAGTTCCTGGCGGAGGCGTCCGGCTTGGTGACGTTCTCGGGCGACCGTTCGCTGCGGGTGCCGGTCTACGCGGCGCCGAAGCCGGTGTCGCGGCTGACCGTGATCGCCGGGCGGGTCGTCGGCAAGGGTCTTGATCAGCAGGACTACCGCGCCCGCATGACCGTCCTGCGGCTCGGTGCCCACTCCGACCGGCTACCCGACTGCGGCCAGGACGTCCAGGACAACTGTGCCGTCAACCGCACGGCCCGTGGCGGCGACCTGCGTTACGTGGGCGCGACGGCGACTCCGGAGCTGCTGGCGTTCGGCGTCGCGACCTGGGACACGTGGACCAACCTCGGCAGCAACACCCAGCCGGAGGTGCGGTTCTCCGTGGGCGGCAAGGACTTCGTGACCACGGCCGTGAAGCCGACCAACGCCGATGACGAGGTGACGGCCGACATCTGGCTGGCGCGCACCGTCGTCGCGGGCACCGAGGAGGTCGTGGACGAGCAGCCGCTGAACGGTCTGGACGGCTCCTCCGACACGAACGTGTTCGACAGCGACGTCGTCGTACTACCGGTGTCGCGCTCGGTGCTGCCGCCGGGCCCGGTGACCTACACCGTCGGCGTCGACAGCCCCTACATCGCGCCGGCGGACTCCGACGAGCTGATCGACGTTGCTCCTTCTGCCGTGTTCTCCTACGAGGTGGTCGTCCCGTCACTGTCCACTGTGGTCCATCCGGGTGATCGGGTTCCGGCCGGGTCGCTGGTGTTCTTCCACCACAACGCAACCGGTAACCGCGCGCTGACCAGGTGACACCCGGTTGGGCGTGCCCTCGCCGCGCGTCTCTCGGCATACTCGGTCGATATGGATCTGGTGGTCGGACTCGACGCGGGTGGCACGTCAACGAGGGCGCTGGTGCTCGATCTCGACGGCGCCCGCCTGGGTCAGGGCGTGGCGGGCGGCGCGAACCCGAACTCGCACCCGCCATCGGTGGCCGCCGCCCACATAGGCGAGGCCCTGGCAGAAGCCCTGGACGGCCTCGACTCCCGCAAGGTCCGCTCCGGCGTCCTGGGCATGGCCGGTGCCTCGAAACTGTCCGACCCGGCCATCTCCGCGCTGTTCCAGGAAGCCTGGGAACGCGCGGGCCTGCAGTGCCCGATGCGCGTGATCACCGACTGCGAGGCCGCCTTCGCCACCGGCACGTCGTCCCCCGACGGCACGGTCCTGGTGGCGGGCACGGGTTCCATCGCAGGACGCGTGGTGGACCACCGCATGGTCGCCCAGTCCGGCGGCTACGGCTGGCTGATCGGCGACGACGGCTCGGCGTTCTGGCTGGGCCGCGAAGCCGTCCGCGCGACGTTGAGGCTGCTGGACCTCGGCGCACCTCTGGAAGGCCTCGCCACCGCGGTGCTGACGGCGGCCGGCGCGCGCGGCCGCGGCCAGCTGATCAACGCCGTCAACGCCCAGCCACCCATCGCGATGGCGCAGTTCGCCCCGCTCGTCAGCGCCGCCTACCACCACGGCGATCCAGAGGCCCTGACGATCGTCGCGTCCGCGGCACGGTTGCTCGCCGACACGGCCTCCGCCGTCCGCGAGCCGTCCGACACCTCCCCGATCGTGCTCGTGGGCAGCCTGATCAAGACGCCGGTCGGCACTCATCTGAAACAGGAACTGCTCACGCGCAGCGACGCCCAGGTGATCATGGCGACGGAGGGAGCGGCGGGCGCGGCCTGGCTGGCAGCCGTTGACGTGCTGGGGCCGACGGCGCCACGGCCGGCTTAGCTGAACCGCCAGGCGCTACAGATCGCGTGCGTCATCCAGTTGTCAAAGTCCTGCACAACTGCGAAAACCGCGCGGGCCGCCGAGCGTGAGGGCGATCGCCTGCAACAGAGTCGACTTTCCCGAACCGTTTCTGCCTGCGATGACAGTCCATCCGGCAGGTGAACCGTCCGGCCGGGTGAGTCTCAGGTCCACCTCACGGGCGCCGTGGAACCCTTTGATGTTCCCCAGCTTCACCTGCGAGACGTACATGCCTTCTCCGGTCGCCGAGCTTCACAAGTTTCCTCGCGTGACTCTGGCCGGACCCGCGCCAACCCCGCCGACCCTGTCAAGCAGGCCGTGAGGGCGACCGATCAGGTGAACAGATCGCGGATGTCATCGGCGTCGAGGCTCGCTCCGAACACGTTTCCCTCGTCGATGACGTTCGTGAACAGCTCCGCCTTCTTCGCCTTGAGCGCCATCACCTTCTCCTCGATGGTGTCCTTGGCGACGAGGCGGTACACCATGACGCTGCGCGTCTGCCCGATGCGGTGCGTCCGGTCGACCGCCTGTTCCTCGGTCGCCGGGTTCCACCAGGGGTCGAGCAGGAAGCAGTAGTCGGCTTCGGTCAGATTGAGCCCGAAGCCTCCTGCCTTCAGGCTGATGAGGAAGACCGGTGCCTTGCCTTCCTTGAAACGCTTCAGCACCGCCGCCCGGCCACGAGTCTTGCCGTCGAGGTAGCAGTACTCGACCCCGGCCGCGTCCAGCGCCGCCCGTACCCTGTCCAGGAACCCGGTGAACTGGCTGAAGACCAGCGCGCGGTGCCCGCCTTCGATCACGTCACCCAGCTGTTCCAGCAGCGCGTCAACCTTGCTGCACGGCAGGTCATGATGCTTGTCGTCGACGAGACCCGCGTGCAGGCTGAGCTGACGGAGCAGCGTCAGCGAACGCAGGATCGTGAACCTGTTCTTGCTCAGGTCGTCGACGAGTCCCAGCACCTTCTGCCGTTCCCGCTGCAACTGGGTCTGATAGAGCTTGCGGTGCTTCGGGTGCAGCTCGACCTCCAGCACCTGCTCCTGCTTCGCGGGCAGGTCGGCGACGACCTGCTCCTTGGTGCGCCGCTTGACCAGCGGCTTGATCCGCCTCCGCAGCGCGGCGAGCCGGTCGGTGTCGCCGTGCTTCTCGATCGGCAACGCGTAGAACTCGCGGAACCTGGTCGGGCTCGGGAACAACCCCGGTGCGGTGATCGACAGCAGCGACCACAGCTCCATGAGGTTGTTCTCCATCGGAGTGCCGGTGATCGCCAGCTTGAAGGGAGCCGGCAGCAGACGCGCGCACTGGTGGATCTTCGACTGGTGGTTCTTGGCGAACTGGGCCTCGTCCAGCAGGAGACCTGACCACGGCAGCGCCGAGTAGGCGTCGAAGTCGATGCGGAACAACGCGTACGAGGTGACGACCACGTCCGCGCCCTCGACGGCCTCGTCCAGGGTCAGGCCGAGCTTCCGCGAGGTCTCCGAGATCGCCCTCACGGTCAGACCTGGGGCGAACCGCTGGGACTCGGTCGCCCAGTTCGACACGACGCTGGTAGGCGCGACGATGAGAAACGGCGCGGAATCAGGCGCGGTCTGCTTCGCGTGACAGATCAGCGCCAGCGACTGCACCGTCTTGCCCAGTCCCATGTCGTCGGCGAGGATGCCGCCGAGCTGAGCCTCCCACAGGAAGGAAAGCCAGCCGAAACCGTCCATTTGGTACGGACGGAGCCGGGCGTCGAGCGTCGCGGGCACCTCGGCGTCACGGATGCCTTCGACCGACAGCAGTCCCTCGACCTGCCGCTGCCAGGCCTCCGCCTGGCTCTGCACGACACCGAGCGAGGCGAGTTCCTCCCACAACCCTGCCTGGAAGCGGCTGATCCGCATCGAGTCGCCGGAAGAGCTCTCCTGCAGTGCCCGCGCTTCCTCGATCAGCGCGGCCAACGACCGCAGTTCCGCTTTCTCCAGCGAGAAGTACGCGCCGTCGGCGAGCAGCAGGTGCGTCTCGCCTCTGTTCAGGGCGAGGAACACGTCGGTGAAGGGGACCGTCCTGCCGTCCGCGCTGATGGTGATCCCGAGGTCGAACCAGTCGGTCTCCCCCGTCAGTTCACCGGTGGACACACCGATCGACACCGTGTCGCTGACCTCGCGGTAGGCGACCTGCTCGCCACTGCTCTCGACCTCCACCTGGTCGAGCCCGGCCAGCAGCGGCAGCACCTCGGTGACGAACCGCATCGTGTCGGTGCCGGTGAGGTTCGTGCGTTCGGGCCTCGACACGTACTGCGCGACCGACGCCAGCACGGCGCGTTCGGCGTCGGGATCGCGGTAGCCGTCGTGATCCGGGCCGTCCAGCGGCACTCGTACCGTGGAGCCGCCGACCTGATACGTCCATTCCCAGTCCACGTCCATCCTGTGCTCGGCACGGTGTGCCGCGCGCAGAACCAGAGTGGGACCGGAGATCTCCGGCGGTGTGAAGGCGCCGTCCGACGAGATCACCGGTGCGAGATGGCGTAGCCGCGGGTAGAACTCCTCGCGGAACCGCGTCCGCCCGGCCCTGGGAATCTCGAGCCGCTTCTTCTCCAGCATCAGCCGTTGCAGCTGGGGCGGCACCGGTTTGGCGAACCTCGCCAGCCGGAACTGCCAGAGGCGGCAGTCGCTGTCCGCCTGAACCTGAGCCCGATCGACGTACACCAGCCCGTGCCCGTGCGAGCCGATGAAACCGAGCGGTTCGATCTCCTCCGCGACACCGTCGACGGTGATCACCGGGCTGACCACCTGCTTCGTTCCGGCGCTGGTGACGTCCAGGCACACCCGCGCGACACCCGGTCGAGCCACGTCACCCAGACCTTTGCGAGCGTGGACCAGACCGAGGCCGATCTCCCGTGCCTCGTCGAGCAACGCCCACAGCTTGTCCGACTCGTACGACTGCAGGTTGATCGTCTTCTCGGCGTAGTACCCGTAGCCGGTGCTGTTCGACTGGTAGATCGCGTACATCTCGCGCAACAGCCGCACATGCTCGTGCCGGTAGTCACGGGTGTAGTAGCCCAGCTGGTTCCAGTTGAGGTTGCTGCCGACCCAGCCGCCGTTCTTGCCCTGCCGCACGATGCGCGCCGACAGCGAACAGCCCGGCCCCGTACGGGAGTTCGCCTGATTCAACGTCAGCTCGAGCGCCAGCGGCACGTCCGCGTCGACCGCGTGCCCGCCGTCGAGCAACGCCTCCAGCGACTGGTCCCACGTCACCTTCGGGGTCTTCTTGCGCGGTTGCTCGGTCTGCGTGGCCGCGACCACCACCGCTGCGACGTGCTTGCAGTTGAAACCCATCGGACAGCTGCACTCGCCCTGCGCGAACTGAATGACGTTGCCGCCAACGAAGTCGAAGTACACCGACGTCTCGTACACGTCTCCGCGCCCGATCACGCTCGCGTGCAGTGCGGGCTCTTCACCGTCCCACTCGATCCGCTTCACACGGCCCTGCCGCGCGTAGGCGGCACCTCGGTCGAAGGTCGTCATGCCAAGGGCGTCCTCGACGTCCCCCACATCGAGCTGGACACTGGTCGCAGGCATGCGGACGAACGTAACAGCCACTCCCGGGTAGGTTGCGGAGGGTGGACGACGAGTTCCTGATCGGACCGGATCCCGCCGAGCTCGGACTGCCGGACGAGCTGCCTCCAGTCCGGCTGCCCGCCCTCTCGACGTTGGCGGAACAGGCCCGCACCAGCGCACTCCTCACCAGGGCACGCGAGGTGGCGACCTGGCTCGATGGCCGCGAGGTGGCGGTCGACGACTACGAGCTCAGCGCCGATGTCGCCGCGGCGACGGACGCGCTCGGTTGCTCGGAGAGCGAGTTCGAGCTGCTGTGGGAACTCGCCGAGAACGTCGAGTTCGTCGAGTTGTCCGACGACGACGCCCGGCCGGGTGAAGGGCTCGGTGACTGGCCGGACGGGTCCGACGAGGCCGCGGTCGAACTGTGGGACGTCGCATTCGAGTTCGTGCTGACCGAGTCCGTGTGGTACGACGGCGATCCCGAGACCGATCCCGATCTCGGACCGGCGGGTCCCGCCATGATGTTCGCTCTCTTCCTGGCGGGCGGACACGGCCTGCCGGCCGACGAGCTGGGTGAGATGGTCCGGGCCGGGCTCACCGAGGAGTCCGACGACGACCCCTGCCAGGACATCGACGACCCCTCGCCGGCACTGCTGAAGCGCCTGCACGAGCTGGGCGCGCTGAAGATCGAGGACGACATCGTCGCACTGACCCCGCTCGCGCTGTGGGGCATGCGCGAACGGTATGCCGTGCTGGGCGTCAGCATTCCCGTGCTGCCACCCGTCGAACAGATGACCGCGGCACAGTTGATCGCCGCCGCACCCGGCCTCGGCGAGGAAGAACTCGCCGCCGAGTCCGTGGCCTGGCTTGCGTTGCGCGGTACCGAACAAGCAGGCGAGGAACTGCTGTCCGCCGCGGCGGACGGTGACGCCACCGGGCGGATGTTCGCCATCCAGCTGATCAGGTCGAACGAACTGGGCACCGAGGCGCTGTGGCGGTCGGCATTGAACTGCCCGAAGTGCGGCCCTACGCGAAGACAGAAGTCATGGGTGAGGAACCGGACGTCAATGACCTGGCGTGGATCCTCACGGACGTGGTGGCGGCGACGGGCGACATCGAGGAAGCGTTCCCGCCAGGGGCATCGCACGACAGGGTGCAGGAGATCTTCGACGCGATGTGGCGGCTGCCGCACCCCGAGGCTGGTGAGGTGCTCACGATGATCGGCGACGAACACCCGGACAAGAAGATCGCGAAAGCGGCCCGCACCGCCGCGTTCAAGGCGAAATCTCGCTGACGTCAACTGGATTGCTCGGTAACCGGATCCCTGTGCTGCCCTTCGCCGAGTTCATGGAGGGTCGGCACGGTGCCTGGCTCCGGCGAGAAGCGGAAGAAGCACCGATCGGCACATCACAGCGGAAGGCACACGAGTTGTGACGTTCTGCCACCGGCAGCCGCTCGGATGTGTCAAGGTGCGGTGGTGATCCACAAAGCGCCGTTGACGTCCGCCGCACAGATCCTGCTGGTTGCCGTGGCCCTCACAACCGTTGCCGCAGGATGCTCGACCGAAGTGCGGGGCACTGCGACAGCGTTGCCAGACCTCGACCTCAGCAAGTTCACCAACGAGCCGTGCGCCCTGCTCACGCCCGCCCAGGTCGCCGGGCTCGGCACCCTCAAGACCCCGGAACCCAGGCAGGCGCCACTCGGGCCGCAATGCCGGTGGGATCCGCAGAAAGTCACCAAGCCCGCCTACAGCGTCACGTTGGCGACCAAAGGACAGACCATGGAGTCACTGAGGGAGAAGTTCAAGGACGCCACGAAGTACCGCGAGACGGTGGTCTCCGGATATCCGGCGTTCAGCTACGACGCGGGCGACGGCAAGGGCATGTGCAACACCGTTGTGGACTCTTCGCACAAGGACGCGATAGTCGTGAACGTCATCGGCGAGTTCACCAAGGCCGCTGAGAACACGGACTACTGCGACGTCGCCGAGATGGTCGCGGCGTCAGTGGTGGCGAATGTGAAACCATAGGTTCGAAGCAAGATCGTGAAACATGGAGCTGCTCCATGGCTCCCACCTTCAGGCAGATTTGACCGGAAACGATGGAGCGGGAAGCCGGACCAGGCCTACGTTTCCCGTCATGCCCAAAAGATCGTCCAGTGTGGTCGGACGGGAGTTCGGCAACGGCGTTCGCGCCATCATCGCCAGGACCGGGTTGACCCACCGCCGCCTCGCCGAACTGCTCGGCTGGCAGGAAGCCAAGATCTCCGACCTGACGCTCGGCAAGGGCGGCGTGACCGAGTCGGACGTTCTGCTGCTGCTCGCCTACTGCCAGGCAACGGTCGAGGAACGTGAGCATCTGCTGGCGCTGTTCCGGGAGTCGGGCAAGGCCTGGCTCCAGATTCCCGAGGACGGCGTGCCTGACCAGGTGCGCACGTTGATCGACCACGAGCAGGACGCCGAAGAGATCATCTGCTGGTCGATGATCCTCGTGCCTGGCCTGTTGCAGACACCCGAATACTGCTACGTCGTCACCGAGCACTCAAAGGTGATCGAGGCCGAGAAGGTCCCTGCGGTTGCCGCTACGAGGGCTGCGAGGGCGAACATCCTCCAGCCCGGCCGGAAGTTCGTCTTCCTCGTGCACGAACAGGCGCTTGAGCTCCCGGTTGGCGGTGTCGAGGTCTGGCGGGAACAGCTGGCCCACCTGCTCAGGATGTCGGTGCGGAAGTACATCAGCTTCCGGATCGTTCCTCGCTCAGCAGGCATGCACTCGGGCACGTCCGGCGACTTCCGGATGATGAAGTTCCCGAAGTACCCGCCGGTCGTCTACGTCGAGAGCGTCAACTACTGCTTGTTCTTCGACGACGCGGAGACCATCAAGGTCCACGAGGACATCCTGACGGCCCTCGCGGCCGTCGCGTTGACCGAGGCAGAATCCCGGGAGGTTATCGACAACATCCTGGAGGGCCTCTCATGACCACCTGGCGCAAGAGCAGCTACAGCGGCAGCGGCGACAACTGCGTGGAGGTGGGCCGGAGCGTCGGCATCAGGGACAGCAAGGCGCCGGCCACCCACATCCCCGTGTCGGCGGACGCGTGGTCGGCCTTTCTGAGGCTCACGACCGGCCGCTGAGCTGTTTCGCCTGACAACGGAACCGCTGCCCTGCCGCCCTCGTCCACGGGACCTGTGAACCCCACCAGCTCAACACTCAGGACGTCTTCAAAGCCCCGGAACCGTACGACGAACCGACCTGCATCTGGGAGACGAAGCGTCTCAAGACGTCCCGCCGTCACCAGCGATTTCGGGGATGGCGAAGGAACCTGCACCACCACGGTCGGCGTCACGAGCCAGGACGCCGTTGTGGTGAGCATGGGCAGCGTGTTCTCCGGCAACCCCGAGTACCTGATCGCAGGCGACATCAGCGAGAAGCTCGCCGGGCTCGTCGTCGGAAAGCTGAAGGGCTAAGCCTGCTCCGGCACCTGCGGGTGCCGGAACCCGGGATGCCCGGCGGGCAACGCGCGTCGAAGCAGCCACCCCGACGCCAAGATGCACACGATCTGCAACGGCCACGACAACGCCGCACGCAAGGTCGCCAGCCAGAACACCTGAGCGTCGAGCCACAACGGCGTGAACACCGCGACCCGCAGGACGTACTGCCCGACCCAAGCCCATGAGGCGACCGAGTAAGCGCGCAAAAGGGCAGGATCCCGCCGCCACCGCGCCTTCTGTCCCAGCAGCGTCCCGACGACGACGCCCAGCAACGGCCAGCGCACCGCGATCGAACCCGCCCACGCGAGGGCCGAGGCCACGTTGGACAGCAGCTGGATGAGGAAGAAGTCCTCGACGCGCCCCGTGTAGAGGGCGATCAGCGCGGCAGCCACGACCAGCAGCACCGAGAGGATCACCGCTCGGGGCTTCTCGCCGCGTGCGAAGCGCACGATGCCGATCACGACGCCGCACAGCACGGCCGTCACCGCGCCCGCGCCGATCGAGTGGCCCCAGATCAGCCAGCCCGCGACGAACGCCAGAGGCGGCAGGGAGGCGTCGAGGGCGCCGCCTCGGCCTCCGAGCAGTGATGCGAGCGACTCCTGGCGCACGTCGGTCATGGTTCCAGACTGCCTTAGGTGAACCTAAGTCAGGTAACGGACCCATATCGGGGATTGACCCCGGTGAACCAGGTCACTACCGTCTGCGGAAATCGTCTGGAAAGTTAACAGACAGGAGCGGACCTAATGCGTGCCGGAAGCCCACGACTGCTGCGGGAGATCAACGACCGCGCAGCCATCGAGGCTCTGCTGCGCAACGGGCCGCTGACCAGGTCGGAGTTGGAGGGCCTGATCGGCCTCTCCAAGCCGGCGACCGCACAGCTGCTCACCCGGCTGGAAACCGCCGACACCGTGGTCCGCAACGGACTGCGCGGTGGTGGACGCGGGCCGCGTGCCCAGCTGTGGTCGGTCAACGGGGCCCTCGCGCACATCGCGGCAATCGACCTCACCCCCGAGACGGTCGACATCGCGATCGCGGACATCTCCGGTGCCGTGCTCACCGAGCACAAGGCGCCGATGCCCGTGAAGCACGGTGTGCTCGAGGCGTTCGTGAGCGCGGTCGGCAAGGCGTGCGGGCAGGCAGGTCTCGCGCCCGACCAGTTGCTGCACGTCGTGGTGGGCTGCCCTGGCGCGGTGAACCCCGCGAACGGCGAGCTCGCCTACGCGCCACATCTGCCCGGCTGGAGCGGTTTCGACATGCCCGGCCGGTTGCGGGAGCAGCTCGCGACATCGGTGAGCGTCGAGAACGACGTCAACCTCGTCGCGCTGGAGGAGATGGTCGCCGGACGGGCCACGAAGGTGCGCGACTTCGTCGTCATCTGGCCCGCGGACCTCGTCGGTGCCGCTGTCGTGATCAACGGGGTGCTGCTGCGCGGCGCTTCCGGTGGCGCGGGCGAGATCGACGGGCTGATGATCCCCGACCGCGCATCGGCCGACACCGACACCGACCGCTCCGGCGGCACGTTCGGTGAGCTGCTCAGCAACGCATCGATCTGCAAGCTCGCCAGGGCTCACGGGCTCGCCGCGCGCAACGGCCACGGTGCCGTGCGCAAGGCGTTGGCCGCGGGGCCGGCGGGCAGGGAGTTCATGGTCGATCTCGCCAGGCGCATCGCCACGGGTGTGGCCAGCGTCGTCGCGGTGCTCGACCCGGAACTCATCCTCCTGTCCGGCGACATCGCCCAGGCAGGGGGAGCCACGCTGAACGATCTCGTTGCCGCGGAACTGCGGCAACTGGTGGTGCCGAGGACTCCGGTCCAGCTGGCCCTGGTGACCGGGAAGCCGGTGCGCAGCGGCGCACTGCACTCGGCACTGGCCGTCGCGCGCGAGCAGGTCTTCGGCCTGCCGGCAGCCACCACGGCTCCATTCCGCGGCCCTGTGGTCGCCGGGTCCCCACGTTGATCGAGAAGGAGTGCACATGCGCAAGCACACCCGTGCTGCCTTGCTCTGTGTCGCCGCAGCGCTGACCCTCACCGCATGTGCGGCGGGCAAGGGTGGCGGCGCCAGTTCCGACGCCGCCGCTGCTCCTGGCAAGGACGACAAGCTCACCCTCACGGTCTGGAGCAACTACTCCGACCGCGAGTACGAAGAGGTCACCAAGGCCCTCAAGACGTTCAACAAGAAGTTCCCGAACATCGAGATCAAGCACGAGGGCTCGCAGGACGACGACAAGATCACCGCGGGCATCCGGTCCGGCAACACGCCTGACGTCGCGATGTCGTTCACCACGGACAACATCGGCCAGTTCTGCTCCTCCGGCGCGTTCCAGCCGCTGAAGTCCTACATCGAGCGCGACAAGGTCGATCTGAACCAGATCTCGCCCGCGGTCCGCGAGTACACCGAGTACAAGGGCAACCGCTGCGCGATGCCCATGCTCACCGACGTCTACGCCATGTACTACAACACCGGCATGATGGCGGAGGCCGGTGTCGCGGCCCCGCCGAAGACGCTGGACGAGCTGTTCGAAGCGGCGAAGAAGCTGACCACGAAGGCGCCGAACGGCGACATCCTGGTCGCGGGTTACCTGCCCACGATGGGCTTCTACGCCAACCGCCCGACCATCATGGCTCCGTCGTTCGGTGCCGAGTGGGAGAAGGACGGCAAGTCGGCGCTCGCCTCCTCGCCCGGTTTCGCCGAGATGATGACGTTCCAGAAGAAGCTCGTTGACTTCTACGGCTTCGACGCGCTGGAGCGCTTCCGCGCGGGTCTCGGCCAGGAGTACTCGGCCGACCACGCGTTCCACCAGGGCAAGATCGCGATCATGATGGACGGCGAGTACCGCACCGCCTTCCTCAAGGCCCAGGCGCCGCAGATCAAGTTCGGCACGGCTCCGTTCCCGACCTGGAAGCCCGCCGACTACGGCACCGCCTTCACCACCGGCACGATCATGGGCATTCCCAAGGGCGCCAAGAACCCCGGCGCCGCGTGGGAGCTGATCAAGCACCTGTCGTTCGACACCGACACGATCGTCGACCTCTCCAACGCCATCAAGAACGTGCCGAGCACCAAGGCCGCGATGGAGAGCCCGAAGCTCCAGGTGGACGAGCAGTTCAAGACGTTCATCGACCTGGCCAGGAGCGACAAGCTCAAGGGCAACCCGGTCACCCCGATCGGTGACGCGCACATCAAGGCCGTCACGGACTTCGCGGTGTCCTACACCTCCGGCAAGGTGCCGGACCTCGCAGCCGGTCTGAAGGAAGTCGACAAGAACATCGACGACCAGATCGCCAAGAGCGGCAAGTAAGGGATTCGCACGATGACCGCCACGCTCGGCGCTCGGCCCGCCCCCGGCAGGGGGCGGGCACGTGCCCGCCACCGTCTCGCCGTGCTCGGGTTCATGGCCCCGGCAATCATCGGCTTCGTCCTGTTCTTCGGCTATCCGCTGGTCGCCACGGTCGTCTTCTCGTTCACGAAGTACGACCTGATCAACGCGCCGGAGTTCAACGGCCTCGACAACTACACGTTCATGTTCAAGGATCCCCTGCTGATCAAGGCGATCACGAACACGCTGTGGTTCGTCCTGGTGCTCACGATCGCGCGGACGGTGTTCGCGCTGGGTGTGGCGTCGGTCATCGCTCGTCTCAAGTCGGGCGTCGGGTTGATCCGCACGCTCTGCTACCTGCCCTCGCTGGCACCGCCGGTGGCCGCGACACTCGTGTTCTTCATGGTGTTGCGCCCCAACGGTGGTCCGGTCGACAACCTGCTCGGTGTCTTCGGGATCGACTCGCCGCTGTGGTTCTCCGACCCGGCGTGGGCCAAGCCCGGCATCACCGCGATCATGCTGTGGATCTCCGGCGACCTGATGATCATCATCCTGGCGGCGATCCTCGACGTGCCGCAGGAGCAGTACGAGGCGGCGGAGCTCGACGGCGCCGGCCCGATCCGGCGCTGGTGGCACGTCACGCTGCCGACGATCTCGCCGGTGCTGCTCTTCGGCATCGTGAACTCGGTGATCCTCGCGTTGCAGCTCTTCACACAGGCGGTCGTCGCGGGGTCGGCCGGCTCGGGAGCCGCGGACGCGACGGGATCGACCAAATATCTCGGTTTCCCGGACAACTCGACGCTGACGTTCCCGGTTTACCTGTACACGCAGGGCTTCCGCTACTTCGACATGGGCTACGCGGCCGCGATGGCCACGCTCCTGTTCATCATCTCGTTCGCCGTGACCATCGTGCTGGTTCAGCGGATGCGCAAGAACTCCACCGCCGAGGAAGGGGGTCCGGGAGCATGACCGCCACGCTGACCAAACCACCGGTCGACGTCCCCGCGGATCCGGAGCAGCCGCGCAGGAAGCGCGACGTCGGCGGCTTCCTGAACTGGGTCGCCACGCACGCGATCGGCCTCGCGCTCGGCCTGATGTTCGCCACCCCCGTCGTGTTCGTCTTCCTCACCGCGGTGATGTCCGACGACCAGGCGTTCACTGCGGACCTGTGGCCGCGCGAGTGGCACTGGGAGAACTTCGTCGAGGTCTTCGACAAGGCCCCGCTGTTCCAGTACCTGATCAACAGCCTCACGTACTCGCTGCTCGCGACCGCCGGCATGCTGATCTCGTCGATCCCCGCGGCCTACGCGCTCGCGAAACTCCAGTGGCGCGGCCGGAACCTGGCCTTCCTGCTGGTCATCGGCGCGATGATGCTGCCGCCGCAGGTCGTGGCGGTGCCCCTGTACGACACGTGGTCCTCACTCGGCCTGACGGGCACGCTGTGGCCGTTGATCGTTCCTTACTTCTTGTTCGACGCGTTCAGCATCTTCCTGCTGCGCCAGTTCATGCTCACCATCCCGCAGTCCTATGTGGACGCGGCGAGGGTGGACGGCTGCTCGGAGTTCCAGGCGTTGGTCCGGGTCATCGTGCCGATGGCGAAGCCCGGCATCGCTGCCACCGCGCTGTTCTGCTTCCTCTTCACCTGGAACGACTACTTCGGCCCGTTGCTCTACACCGGCGAAGTGAAGGACCAGTGGACGTTGTCGCTGGCACTGGCGACGTTCAAGGGCATGCACATCGTCCAGTGGAACTCGTCGATGGCGGTGACGTTCCTGACGATGATCCCGGCCGTCGTCCTCTTCGTCTTCGCCCAGAAGTCGTTCGTCAAGGGAATCACGTTCACGGGAGTCAAGGGATGAAACTCACCGTCGTCGGTGGCGGGTCCACCTACACACCTGAGCTGATCGACGGCATCGCCGGCCGCCGCACCAGCCTGGCGGTGGACGAGATCGTCCTGGTCGACCCGGACGAGCACCGCCTCTCCGTCGTCGGCCCGTTCAGCCAGCGCCTGCTGGAGCACGCGGGTCACCCGGCGAAGGTGCGCACCACCACGTCGCTCGAGGATGGCGTCGAGGGCGCGTCCGCGGTGCTGCTGCAGCTGCGCGTGGGCGGCCAGAAGGCCCGCGCTTCGGACGAGACGTTCCCGCTGACCTGCGGTTGCGTCGGCCAGGAGACCACCGGTGCCGGAGGCCTCGCCAAGGCCCTGCGCACCGTGCCGGTGGTCCTGGACATCGCGGACAAGGTGCGCCGGCTGGCCGGCGAGGACACGTGGATCGTGAACTTCACGAACCCGGTCGGCATCGTGACGCGGGCGCTGCTGCAACACGGCCACAAGGCGATCGGCCTGTGCAACGTGGCGATCACGTTCCAGCGCTGGACCTCCGCCCTGCTGGGCGTCGATCCGTCCACAGTGGAGCTGGAGCACGTCGGCCTGAACCACCTCACGTGGGAGCGCGGCGTCTACGTCGACGGCGTCGACCGCCTGCCCGAACTCCTCTCCGACCACGTCGAGGGACTGGCCGAGCACATCGGCATCGACGGCGCGCTGATGCGACGCCTGAACATGGTGCCCTCGTACTACCTGAACTACTTCTACAACCACGACGCCGTCGTGAAGAAGCAGCAGACCGAACCACCGCGCGCCGAAGTCGTGGCAGCGGTCGAAAAGGAGCTGCTGGACATCTACGGCGACCCGTCGGTCGTGACGAAGCCGGAACAGCTCGGCCAGCGCGGCGGCGCCTACTACTCCGAGGCGGCCGTACAACTGGTGCACGCGCTGACAGGCGGCGCCGGCGCCGAAAAGCATGTGGTGAACGTGCAGAACAACGGCACCCTCCCGTTCCTGCCCGACGACGCCGTGATCGAAGTTTCGTCCACTGTGGATTCTTCTGGTGGCGCACCGCTACCGGTCCGCCCCGTGGAACCGTCCATCTCCGGCCTGATCTCGCACGTGACCGCGTACGAGTACCTGGCACTGGAGGCGGCACTCCACGGCGGCCGCGACCGAGTGGCGAACGCGCTGCTCGCCCACCCGCTGATCGGCCAGCACGCCATCGCGGACCAGCTGGCCGACGAGCTGATCGCGCAGAACCGCGATCTGCTTCCGTGGGTGAAGGGAGCCTGAAACCGATGACCGACCGGGTGCTAGCCATCGACGGCGGGAACAGCAAAACCGCTGTGCTGCTGGTCGACGCGGACGGCAGGGTGCTGGCGCAGGTGCGCGGCCCCGGCGCCCCGCCGCAGACCGTGGGCATGAAGCGCGGACTGGACGTGTTCGAAAGCCTGGCACGCGAAGCCGCAGCACAAGCGGGCCTGTCCCCCGACGAGCCGATCGCCACGCACACAGCCGCCTACCTGGCCGGGGCCGACCTGCCCCGCGAGGAGGAGGACCTGACGCGAGCGATCTCCGAACGAGGCTGGTCCCCTTCCGTAGTGGTCGGCAACGACACCTTCGCCCTCCTCCGCTCCGGCACAGCCTCCGGTGTAGGCGTGGCCGTGGTGTGCGGCGCGGGCATCAACGCAGTCGGCGTGGCAGCAGACGGCCGCACCCACCGCTTCCCGGCCCTGGGCCCGATCTCCGGCGACTGGGGCGGCGGCGGCCACCTGGGCGAACAAGCCCTCTGGCTGGCAGTCCGAGCCGAAGACGGCCGAGGCAAGCCAACCGAGCTCCTCCCAGCCCTCCTGGAACACTACGGCGAGACCTCAATCGCCGACGTGGTCGAAAAACTCCACTTCGAAGAAGTGAAGTTCGACCCGCACGCCCTCTGCCCGATCCTCTTCAAGGTCGCCGGCCACGGCGACCCGGTGGCCCAGTCCATCGTCGACCGCCTGATCGAGGAAATCGTTCTCCTGTCAACGGTGTCACTGCGCAAGCTCGACCTGGTGGACGAGGCCGTGGACGTCGTACTGGGCGGCGGCGTGATGACCGGCACGGGCGAAACAGTCCTGGCCCCGGTCCGCAGGCAAATCCTGGACGTGGCCCCTCTGGCCCAGGTCCGGGTGGTCGACCTCCCCCCAGTGGTAGGCGCCGCACTGCTGGGCCTGGACACCATCGGTGCCTCGCCGGGCGCAGAGCTGAGGCTGCGCTCGGCCTACGACGACCACCTGCCGGCCACAACGTCCACCCTGGACGTGGCGGCCAGCGGGTGACAGACCCCGTCTCAGGGGGTAGATCGGCGGCGGCGCCCCCTGAGACGGTCCCAACCCCACTGCTCGGGGCAGACAGGCGGCGGCGTCCCGAGCAGTGGCCCAACCCCTTTCCGAGGGGGAGCTGATCGGCGGCGGCGCTCCCCTTCGGAAAGGTCCCACGGCCCCCGCAGCGACGTCACGCGCCGACGTCGCTGCGGGGGTTTTCCTTTGGGGTACACAAGTCCTCGCGCGGCACGCGCCACATCTCGCGAAGGCGAGCCGACCGCGAGGCCGAAGGCGAGCTCAAGCGAAGGCGAAGCCGAGCATGGCACGCCTGTTGCGTTGGGCGCGGTCAGATTGGCGGGGTCCGGAACCGACAACGCAACCGGGGGACGACCCACCCAACCGGCGCGCAAACGCCGGAACGGCGGCCCCCAAGATCAGGGCTCAACCACAACAGACGACGAAGGCGAACCAGACACAGCCGAAGACGACAACGAAGGCAACGAAACCGAAGGCACCACAGTCGTCCCCACCACACTCACCCGAGGTTCCTCCCGCTCAACCTCCGGCGTGACAACAGGATTCGAATGCGGCGGCGAAGTAACCACAGGCCGCCCAGACGGCCGCCCCGACGGCGCCACCCGAACGGCGGAAGGCACAGGGGTGAACTCCATGGGCGGCTGATCCCCACCGATCTGAGCCAGCTCAGGCTCAACCGGAGCAGCATCAGACGGCCCAGGAACCGTCACAACCCCGGTGGACATCGCCAGCCCAGCAAGAACCCCAACTGTGACAAACGCGACACCCACCGAAACGGAGGGAAGCGGCAAACCAGAACGCACCCGCCAGAAGGTAGCGACCAAACAAGACGAATCCCCTGAATCCGCCTGCAGCGCCACTCGATAGCCCTCAAGCTTCCCTCTAACGAGTGGTAAAAGCATCGTCACCGAGAGCAAACAAATCCTACGATGCCGTAACCGGCGGTGGCGTAACCAGCGGTTGGTTGTGCATGCTAACCAGTCGCCTGCGAACGGGAGTCGCAGACGAAGCAAGCAACCAGGGCAAGGCAGGGCGGCACAGGGGCCGACGCAGGGCAGGCACGGGCCAGCACAGGGGCCGACGCCAGGCCGAGCCAGGCAGGCAGCGGAAGCCAGTCAGGCAAGACCAGCGCAGGGCCCCGGCAGGCCGAGCCAGAGCCAGACAAAGCAGGGGAAGTCGCGTTAGGTGAGGGGATGTTGTGCTGCTGCGATGGAACAGTCTCGTGTCCCTGGGGGACAGCTTCACCGAGGGCATGGACGATCCAGGCCCAGGAGACACCTACGTCGGCTGGGCAGACCGCCTGGCCGCGATGATGGCCGAGACGGCACCGGAGTTCAGGTACGCCAACTTCGCGATCAGAGGCAAGATGCTGCAGGAGATCGTCGACGAGCAGGTGCCGCTCGCGATCTCGCTCGAACCGGACCTGGTGACGTTCTGCGGGGGCGGCAACGACATCCTGGTCCCGAACAGCGACCCGGACGCACTGGCCGAGGTCTACGAGGTGGCCGTGGCCGATCTCAGGGCGGCGGGCTGCGACGTCGTGATCTTCACCGGCTTCGACACCCGGGCCACGCCGCTCCTCAGGAGCCTCAGGGGCAAGGTCGCCATCTACAACACGCACCTGTGGTCGATCGCCGAGCGCTACCACTGCCGCATGGTCGACCTCTGGTCGATGCACGTGCTGCACGACCGTCGCGCATGGAGCGAGGACAGGCTGCACCTCTCGCCGGAAGGCCACCAGCGGGTCGCGCTCAAGGCCGCCGAGGTGCTCGGGCTGGCGGACGACGACGCGTGGAACGAGCCGTGGCCAACGCTGGAGCAGGCGGACTGGGTCACCCAGCGCAAGGCGGACCTCAAATGGGCGCGCGAGCACGTGGTGCCGTGGATCGGCAGGCAGCTGCGGGGCGAGTCGATGGGCGACGGACTGGCGCCGAAGCGGCCGGAGCTGTTGCCGCTGGCGCGGTGCACCGAAGAGAACTACCAATGACAAGAGCGGCCCGACCGGCACTCTCCCCCGAATGCCGGTCGGGCCCTCTCACCGCAGGCGCCTTACCCCCTCGGTAATCCCCCACTCGGCGGCCTGCACATCCAACATCCCATGTTTTGGGACCAGACGACTAAACACCCGCTAAACCTCGGACGACAGCGAGTCCAAAGCGGCCCGCACCTCGACCGCGCGGGCCGAGTTGACCTGCGAGTACAGCCGCAGTGCCTCGGTCAATTCCGCTGCCGCAGCAACCCATTCCGCCCGCCGGAGCAGCACGCCGCCGAGCACCTGCCGGCCGAAACCCTCCAGGTAGGTCACTTCGGCGACGGCGGCCTGGTCGACGACCTGGCGTGCCAACGACTCCGCCTCGTCCAGTGAACCGGCTTCCAGGTGCAGCTCGGCCAGGTTCGCCAGGCCGCGGATCAACGCGACCTGGTCGCCGGAGCGCCGGTAGACCTCGACGGCGTGAGCCTGGTGCTGCAGCGCCACGTCGAGACGTCCGCGGGCCTGTTCGACCTGCGCCACGTTGTTCAGGCCGTGGCCCTCGCCGACGACGTCACCGGACTGCTGCGCGAGCTGCACCGACTCCCAGAAGTGCAGCAACGCCTCGTCGTGGTGCTGGAGCCGGAACAGGATGTCCGCGAGCTGGGCGAGTGTCAGCACCAGGTACTGGCGCTCACCGAGCTCGGTCGCGAGCCGGTGCGCGCGGCGGGCGTCGGGCAGCAGGACAGGGCGTCCCAGTCTCGCGTTCGTCGTGTAGGTCGTGTCCAGCATCAGGATCTGGCCGAGGCGGCTCCCCGTCACCTCGGCCGCGGCCAGGCCGAACCCGACCAGGGCGGCCCACTCCCCCGTGAGTGCGCGCGCGGTCGCGTAGTGGTGCAACAGCCTCACCAGCTGCCACACCTGGTCGTGCAGGCCCGATTCGGCGGCCGCGTGCACGACCGCCACGATGTTGGGCCACTCCTGGTCGAACCAGTCGATCGGGTCGCCGAACGCCGGCAGCGCGGTGGAACCGTTGTCCCCCAACGCGAAGTCCAGGCCGTCCCTGGCAGGCCGGATGGCGCGGCGGACGTGGTCGCACGCGACGAGGTAGTAGTTCACCAGGCGCCGCAACGAGTCCAGGTCCGGGCGGCTCCCTTCCTGCACGTACAGGCGCACCAGCTCGTGCATCGTGAAGCCGTCCGGCCACGGCTCGGCCAGCAGGTTCACCCCGACCAGCTGGGTCAGCCGGTCGCGGGCCGAGTCGACGTGCGTCCTGGTCAGCGCGGCCACGGCGTGCGAGGACATCCAGCGGCCGGGCGCCATGCCGACGGACTTGAACACCTCGCCGAGCTCGGACGGCAGGACGCGGGTCGACAGGTCGAGCGCCCGCGACACCCCCACGCCTGCCTCAGGTAGGTCCAACCCACGCAACCGGTGCCCGTCGTCGGCCAGCTCCCCCACCAGCTCGTCGATCGTCCACTCCGGACTGATCACGAGCTTGGCCGCGGCCACCCGCAACGCCAGCGGCAGCCCTCCGCACAGCTCCGCGAGCTTGCGGGACGCCGCCGGGTCCTCCGACGACAACGGCTTGCCCAGCACGTCGTCCACCAGCTCGCGCGCGGCCTCGTCGTCCAGCGGGCCGAGCTTGCGGACGCGGGCGCTGTTCGTGACGACCAGCCGTTCCATCTTGCGGCGCGACGTCACCAGCACCACCGAGCCCGACCCCGGCGGCAGCAACGGCTGCACCTGCTCGAAGCCCGTCGCGTCGTCCAGCACCACCAGCACGCGGCGGCGGTTCAGCAGCGACCGGTAGAGCCCGACGCGGTCCTCCACCGCGACCGGCACGCCGTCCGCCGGTACGCCCAGCGCCACCAGGAACCTGGTCAGCACCTCGCCGGGTTCGGTGTCGCCGAGCGACGCGAACAGCACGCCGTGCTGGAACAGCTCGGAGTTCTCGTGACCCCACGTGATCGCGAGCGCGCTCTTGCCGACACCGGGGGCGCCGGTCAGCACGGCCACGGTCGTGCCCAGCAGGTTCCTGGACGCGCAGACGTTGTCCAGCCACGCCTTGTCGTCGTCACGGCCGAACAACCGCGAAGCTGCGGCGGGCAGAAGTGCCGGCGCCACGATCCCCGCACGGGGTGCGACGGGACGTGACTCGACCGCTCCGATCAGGCTCAGCGCCGGGTCGTCGCGCAGCACCTGCTCCTGCAGCAACCTCAGCTGCGGGCCGGGGTCGATGCCGAGCTCCTCGCTCGCACGACGCTGGAACCGTTGGTACACCTCCAGAGCATCGGCACGCTGCCCGGACCGGTACAGCGCGCGCATGCTGTGCGCGACCAGGCGTTCCCGGTACGGGTACTCGGTGCACAGCCCTCGCAGCTCCCCCACGAGCTCCAGGTGGCGGCCCAGTTCGAGCTCGGCGTCGATGCGTTCCTCCAACGCCGACAGCCGCAGCTCTTCGAGATCTGAGGTCATCGGGTCACCCGGTACGTCAGCGAGCACCGGCCCGCGCCACAGACCCAACGCCTCGCGCAGCAGACCCGCACGGATGGCGGCGGGCTTGCCGCGGGAGGACGCCACGAGCTGCCGGGCGCGGTGCAGGTCGAGACGCCACGGGTCCACGGTCAGCTGGTACCCGGTCGGCGTGGTGCGGATGACGGCCGAACCCGTCGGGTCGGCCTCTTCCAGCAGCTTGCGCAACCGCGAGACGTAACCGTGCACGATCGTTCGCGCTGTGGCCGGCGGCGAGTCCGTCCACAGCGCGTCGACGATCTGGTCGATCGAGACGGGTCGGTTCGCCTCGACGACCAGCATGGCCAGCAGTCCGCGCATGCCGCGGCGGCCCAGCTGGATCAGCCGGCCGTCCGCGAGCACCTGGAGTGGACCGAGCACGCCGAACTCGAGTCCGGTTTTGCTCCGCATGCCCCTCCCTCACGCCCGCTGACCTCGTCACTTCAACAGGTGTGCGAGCCGGGGTCTCAGATACAAGTGCGGTTCAAGTTCGCGGGACGCTACTGTTCATCCGTGCCGCGAGATCGTGACTCCGTGGTTGACCGCGGCGCCGGGTGCCTCCTCGGCGGCGCTCTCGGTGATGCGCTCGGCGCGCCGGTGCAGTACCTCGGCTGGGCCGACATCCAGCGCGAACACGGCGCCGAAGGTGTGCTCGCACCACCGAAGCCCGCGCTCTTCACCGACGACACCCAGCTGACGCTCTTCACCGCCGACGGCTACCTGCGCGCCTGGGTGCGCGGGAAGCACACCGGCCAGTGGGAGCCGTCGGAGATGGTGTGGCACAGCTACCGGCGCTGGTTGATCACCCAGCAGCAACCGGCCCCCGAGCGGGGCGCGGTGGGACTGCTCGCAGACGAACGGCTGTACGAGAGCCGTTCGCCGGGTTTGACGTGCCTGCGCGCACTCGCCTCGGAAACCATGTCGACACCGCAGAACCCGCACAACGAGTCGTCCGGCTGCAACGGTGTCACCCGCACCGCGCCCGCCGGCTTCGCGCCGTCCGCAGCGATCGCGTACGACCTGGGCTGCCGGTTCGCGGCGATCACCCACGGCGGCACCGGTGGCTGGGTGTCCGGCGGTGCGCTGGCGTTGCTGATCCACCTGCTCGCGGTGAAGGGCAGGCCGTTGCGCGAGGCGATCGACCAGGTCATCGGCCGGGTGCTGCGCGACGACACGTACACGGCCACGGTGCTCACTCGCGCCGTGGTGCTGGCGGAGGAGCACGACGGCCAGTCGTCCGTGCGCGTCGATCGGCTCGGCAGCGGCTGGACCGGTCCGGAGGCGCTGGCGATAGCGGTCTACACCGTGCTGACGCATCCGAAGCCGGTGCAGTTCGTGGACGCGATGCGGGCTGCTGCCAACCACTCCGGTGGCAGCGACGCGACGGCGGCGTTGACGGGCAACGTGCTCGGCGCGCTGCACGGCACGGAAGCGCTGCCCCGCGACTGGCTGAGCGGCCTCGAGCTGGTGGACGTCCTCGACGAGATGGGCCGCGACCTCGGCCGGTCCGCGGTCAACCTCGAGTTCGACGAGAGCAAGTACGTATGAGCACGCTGCCGCTGATCACCGTTGCGGGAGAACAGGAACAGCCCACGGGGAGCGCTCCCGAATTCGCTCGTCCGCGGGCTGTTCCGCACGAGTAGTTGGTCGACAGCAAGCCGGGTCTTGCCCCGAGCGCGAGCTCCGATCCAGCTCTTGATCAACGAAATCCGTGCCCCGGAGTCAAGGCTCCGTTGGGCGGGCATGTTAACAGATGTGTACCGGAAGTCCAGGACTGGAGAACACTCGACGATCTTCATCGACGATGAAGACCTCGCAGTCCTCCTGTGCGGCCGCCCACTCGATCCCGTCCCTGCCCAGCGCAAACGCTGCTGTGGCAGTGGTATCGGCGATCGCGAGATCCTCGGCGAAAACCGTGACCGACAGAATTCCGGTGACGGGCTGACCGGTACGGCCGTCCAGGATGTGCTGACCGCGTTCGTACAACGCTGACGTGGCAACGGCTCCGTCCCGCACACCGAGCACGACGCAGAGCTGGTCGGCGATGTCGGGATGGCGAACGCCCACACGCCAAGGCTTTCCCGGTTCCGGCTCACCGGCCGTGACGACGTCGCCGCCCGCGTTCACGCAGTACGTCGACGCGCCGCCCTCGCGCAGGATGTCGGCGGCGCGCTGCACGGCCCAGCCCTTCACCACCGCGCACGGGTCGAGGCCGCGTCCCGGCACGTTGGCCGTGAACGCGCCGCCCGTCGACTCCTCGTACCAGTCGCACAGCGAGAGCACCTCGACCAGGTCCGGGGTGAGCTCATCCCTGGTGAGCTCACCCCGGTCCAGTCTGGACACTTCACTGTCCGGCTTGAACGGTGAGAACTGGGCGTCCGCCTCCCTCAACCACGCGAACGCCCGCTCGGCCAGTGCGGCGTCCCCGTCACGCAGGTCCACCGAGATCGGCAGGCCCATGACGTGCTCGACGCGCCGCGCGGACATCTACTGAGCCCCGTCGATGGCGGCCTGCAGCGACTGCTTGTAGCCCTCGGAGGTCGCGGTCGCGCCGGACACCGTGTCGATGTCCGCGCTCTGCGCCTTGAGCGCCGACTCGCGCAGCAACGGCAGCGCCATCCTGGTCGGGTTGCTGTTCGGTGCCCGCAACGCCTTGACGTCGGTGATCTTGGTGCCCTGGAACGTGACCTGGACCTGCACGGTGCCTTCTGAGGTGTTCACCGCCGGACCGGACACGGTCCTGGCCTGGACCTGCTGCTGTTGCTGCGGCTGGGTGGCCGGCGCGGATCCGGTCGCCTTGGGGGCGGAACCTGTCGTCTTCGGCGCGGAACCGGTGGTCTTGGGCGCGGCCTGGGTCTGCTGCGGGGTTTCCGGCGCGGCGACCTCGGTGAGCTCGCCCTCGTGCGCGGCACCCGGCGAGTACAGCCACACCGGCACCAGGCCGGCCACGCTCAGCGCCAGAACGGGAATTGCCCTCTTCACGTCGTCGAACCCTCTCAGTTGGCCAGCGCGAAGCGCTCGGCGTGGACCTGGTTGCTGGGCACTCCCAGTTCGGAAAGGCTCTGCACCACGGCGTTGGTCATGCCGTTCGGGCCGCAGATGAAGACGTCGCGCTCCTCCACGTCCGGCACCAGCGCGACGATGTTGTCCGGACCGAGCAACGGGCCGTTCGCCGTGATGGTCTTCGAGGAGCCGGTGACCAGGCGCAGCACCGCGCCCTTGGCCCTGGCGAGGCCTTCGATCTCGTGCAGCAGCACGGCTTCACGCGGGTCGGTCACCCGGTACAGCACCACGACGTGGCCCTTGATCTCCTCCAGCAGCGCGCGGATCGGCGTGATGCCGACACCGCCCGCGACGAGGAGCGCGTTGGGCTTAATCTGGTGCATGGTCGTGAAGGCGCCGTACGGACCCTCGGCGAACACGCGGGTGCCGACCGCGATGTTGCGGATGTCCGCGCTGCCTTCGCCCAGAGCCTTCGCGGTGAGCCGCAGGTACTTGCCGTTCGGTGCCGCGGACAGCGAGAACGGGTTGGCCTGCCACCAGCGGTCCTTGGTGAGGAAGCGCCACAGGAAGAACTGCCCGGCCTTGGCACCCAGCCGGTCGAGGTCCCTGCCCTCGATGTAGACCGAGACCACGTTGTGCGCCTCCGGCACGACCGCGGCGACCCGGAACTGGTGGCGCCAGTTGCGCCAGAACGGGAGCACCAGCCGTCCGATCACGACTGCCCCGATGGCGAACGCCCAGAGACCCCACCAGTAGCCGGTGGCGAGCGCGGACTTGCGGAACGTGCTGCCGACCGCGATCTGGTGCGTGAACGCGAGGAAGATCGCGATGTAGGTGTACAGGTGGATGAAGTGCCAGGTCTCGTAGGCCAGCTTGCGCCGCGCGAACCGGGCGGAGACCACGCCGACGACCATGATGATCGCCCACGCCACCAGCGCGCGGAGGATGCCCTCCAGCTCGGTGGCCTGGCGGACGATCTCGGCGACCGGCCCGTCGGCGCCGGCGTTGCCGAACGCGATGAAGGTCAGGTGGCCGACGAGCATCCAGAAGATCGTGAAGCCGACCCAGCGGTGCCACGAGGTGAGCTTGTCCATGCCCAGCCGGCGGTCGAGCCAGGGCAGCCTCGCGACGAGCAGCAGCTGGAACGCCATCGCGAGCGCGCCGTAGAGACCGGTCAGCCTGCCGAAGTTGACCAGCTTGTTCGACCCGACACCCGCAGCGTTGAACAGGTAGGTCACGAACGCCGCGTTGGCCAGGAGGAACACGTAGAGGCCGGCTTTGGCCAGCACCTTGTGCGGCGTCGCACGACCGGCCGCGGCCGGTCGCACGGGTTGCTGCAGGGTGGTCGTCACGGCGAGCTCCTCGGTCAGGCGGTCGGGTCGGTCGTTCTCGATCCTTGGCTCCCGAGCTGTGCACCCGCTTTGCACGGGCTGTCGACTTCCTGTCGATCGAGCGAGGGGGCCATCAGGTGACGCACCATGAGCACGTGGACAAGGGGAACTCGGTTCGATTGCTCGTCGTGGACGATGAGCCGCACATCGCTGACCTGGTCGCGACGGTCGCCCGGTACGAGGGCTGGCAGGCCGCGACAGCGCTCAACGGCGAGGACGCGCTCAGAGAGGCAGCCGAGTTCCAGCCGGACATCGTCGTGCTCGACCTCATGCTGCCTGACCTGGACGGATTCACCGTTCTCGATCGGATGCGGGCGGCCGGCGCGATGGTCCCGGTGGTGTTTTTGACGGCTCGTGACGGCACCGCGGACCGTGTGGCGGGTCTCACTCGCGGCGGCGACGACTACCTCGTGAAGCCGTTCTCGGTCGAGGAGCTGATGGCCCGGCTCCGTGCCGTGCTGCGCCGCTCGACGGGTCCGTCGTGGAAGCGTTCCGTGTTGAAGGTGTCCGACCTCGTGATGGACGAGGACACGCGAGAGGTCCGTCGTGGCGGCAAGCTCGTGACGCTGACGCCGACGGAGTACGAGCTGCTCAGGTACCTGATGCGCCGCTCACCGGCCGTGCTGACCAAGGCCCAGATCCTCGACCACGTGTGGGAGTACGACTTCGGCGGCCGCTCGAACGTGGTCGAGCTCGTGATCTCCCACCTGCGCCGCAAGCTCGACGACGGCCGCGAGCCGTTGATCCACACCGTGCGCGGTGTGGGGTACGTGCTCCGCCGAGCAGCCGAATGAAGCCCCTCAGCCAATGGCGCCTGGGTACGCGTCTCGCCCTCGGTCTCGGTGCACTGGCCCTCGCGGTGTTCCTCGTCGTCGGCACGATCCTGGTCGTCTCGATGCAGTCGTTCCTGGACACCCAGCTCGACAAGCAGATGCAGATCAGCCAGACGAACGCCGCCGACGAGGTGCGGTACCACGAGGACGTCACCAAGATCCCGCAAGGCTGGTACTCGGTCGTCTACAAGGTCGAGAACGGCGAGCTCCGGCCGAAGGGCGGTGAAGCGCCGAAGGACCGCGAGGAGATGGACGACCTGGCCAAGAAGGCGCTCACCACCGAGGTGATGAGCACCGACTACCTGCGCGACGAGGGGAAGTTCAGGCTGCGCGCGTGCCCGATCGTCAACAACGAGATCGTGCTGGTCAGCGCCGCCCCGATGCAGGACCTCGACAACACGTTCCGGCAGCTCGTCACGGTCTGCGTGATCGCATTCGTGCTCGCGTTGGTCGGCCTCGTCGTCGGCGGCAAGGCACTGCTGCGCAAGGGCCTGCGCCCGTTGTCGGACATGGCGAACACCGCGCACGACATCGCCTCGCACGACCTGACCGACTCTTCCCGCCTGGCGGTGCGCGCGGACAGCAACGGCGGCGGCGTCGAGGTCGACGAGCTGCGAGAGGCGTTCAACAAGATGCTCGCGCACATCGACACCTCTCTGGCCGCACGCACGGTGGCAGAGCAACGGCTGCGGCGGTTCATCGCCGACGCGTCGCACGAGCTGCGCACGCCGTTGACGTCGTTGCGCGGCTACGCGGACCTCTTCCGGTACGCGGCGGCCAACGAGCCGGGCGAACGCGAGAAGCACCTGGAGAAGCTGCGCTCGGAGGCGGCGCGGATGAGCGTGCTGCTCGACGACCTGCTGTTGCTGGCACGCCTGGACTCCGCGGAGTCCGAACCGCCGCTGCGTCCGGAGGAGCTGGACCTGGCGGTGATCGCCGAGGCCGCGGCAGACGCGTTCCGCGCGGCCCGTCCATCGCACTCGTTGGAGGTCGACGCCGACACGGTGACCATGCGCGCGGACGCAACCCGGCTGCGGCAGGTCCTCGACAACCTGCTGACCAACGCCGCGGTGCACACGCCTGCCGGGACGTCGGTGTCGTTGCAGGTCACGGCATCGGACGGCTGGGCGGTGGTGAAGGTGAGCGACACCGGGCCCGGCATCGCGGACGCCGACCAGGAGCGGATCTTCGACAGGTTCTACCGCGTGGACGACTCGCGAACCCGCCAGCGCGGTGGCAGCGGCCTCGGTCTCGCCGTGGTGCAGTCGCTGGTGCAGGCCCACGGAGGCACGATCGAGCTGACCAGCAGGCCGGGGTCGACGGTGTTCACGATCCGTCTCCCCCGGCGGCTGTAGTCACTCCGCCTGCGAGCTCGTCGCCCAGAGGTCGATCCCGGACTCGACGGCGTACTTGTCGATCTCGGCGAGCTCGTCGTCGGTCAGCGGCGGCGCCTGCAGTGCCGCGAGGTTCTGCTCCAGCTGCCCGACCGACGAGGCGCCGATCAACGCCGACGTGACGCGCGGGTCGCGGATCGTCCACGTCAGCGCGAGCTGGGCCAGCGACTGGCCACGCGACTTCGCGATGTCGTTCAGCGCACGGATGCGGCTGAGGTTCTCCTCGGTCAGCAGGCTCGTCGACAGCGACTTGCCCTGCGCCGCACGGGAGCCCGCCGGCACGCCGTCGAGGTAGCGGTCCGTCAGCATGCCCTGCGCGAGCGGCGAGAACGCGATGCAGCCCGCGCCGACCTCCTCCAGCGCGTCCAGCAGCTCCGGCTCGATCCAGCGGTTGAGCATCGAGTACGACGGCTGGTGGATCAGCAACGGCACACCGGCGCTCCGCAGCAGCTCGGCCGCCTCACGCGTCTTGGTCGGCGAGTAGGACGAGATGCCCACGTAGAGCGCCTTGCCCTGCTGCACCGCGGACACGAGCGCACCCATCGTCTCCTCGAGCGGCGTCTCCGGGTCGAACCGGTGCGAGTAGAAGATGTCCACGTAGTCGAGGCCCATCCGGGTCAGCGACTGGTCGAGCGAGCTCAGCAGGTACTTGCGGCTGCCCCACTCCCCGTACGGCCCCGGCCACATGTCGTAGCCGGCCTTGGTCGAAATGACGAGCTCGTCGCGGTACGGCCTGAGATCATCCTTCAGGATCTGCCCGAACGTGATCTCCGCCGAACCGTACGGCGGGCCGTAGTTGTTGGCGAGGTCGAAGTGCGTGACACCGAGGTCGAACGCCCGCCGCGCGATGCCGCGGCCCAGCTCGTACGGCCGGTCACCGCCGAAGTTGTGCCACAGACCGAGCGAGATGGCAGGCAGCTTGAGACCGCTGCGGCCCGTCCGCCGGTACGTCATCTGGTCGTAGCGCGCGCTATCCGCGAGGTAGGACATGGTGCCCACAATGTCACGTCCTAGTGAGACAGAGCAGGACATGAAACGGGCCGCCGAGGCGGGCGAAGTCTTCGACCTCTCGCGGCGCGGTGACAACACGCTGAGCGCGAAGTCGATCCGTGACCTGTTGCGCTCGGGCACCGTCGATCCGCGCGGGCTCCTGGTGGTCGGCGCACGCGTCACCGGCTCGTTCAACCTCAACTTCATCAGCACCTCGACGCCCTTGCAACTGGCCGATTGCGTGTTCGATGAACCACTCTCCATGCACGACACCGAACTTCCCGCCCTGTCACTCCACGGGTCCACGTTTCCGGAGCTGAACGCCGAGAACCTCCGCACCCGCTACCTCATGCTGGAAGACGCCCGCTGCACCGGGATCCTCGATCTGGAGAACGCCCGCATCGACGGCTCGCTGCTGCTAGCCGGCGCCACCGCGATGCCGCTGTTCGGTTCCGGTCTGCACGTGAGGGGCAACGTCGAGGCCGACCGGTTGTTCGCCAGCCGCGTCTGGCTCGACGGGTGCGACGTCGGCGGCCACGTGGACCTGACCGAGGCGGCCGTCGTGGCCGAGTCGGGCATGGCCTTCATCGCCACCAACGCGAAGGTCGGTGGCGACCTCCTGCTCAACAGAGCCGTCGTCAAGGCCGACGGCGGGGCGGTGGTGCTGACCGACGCCACCGGTCGCGGCCTGCAGATGAACGGAGCGGTGCTGCGTAGCGCCACGAGCTCGGCCCTCTGCCTCGACGGCGCGCACTTCACGCAGGAGGTGCAGCTCAAAGACGGCTTCGACGCTCGGGCGAGAGGTGACGGCGATGCGGTTCGCATGGTCGACACGCGCATCGGTGCCGGGCTCATCCTCAGCGGTTCGGCCCGCGCCGACCACGGCAAGGCCCTGGTGCTGCACCGGACCGCGGTCGGTGCGAGCATCACGATCACCGACGCCGAGATTGAGACGACCAACCAGCGCGCCGCCGTGGATCTCACCGACGCGGTGGTGCACGGCGAGTTCTTCTTCCGCCCCAAGAAGCTGACCAACCACGGCACCGGCGACGAGCTCGAGCTCTCCGGCACGAAGGTGGCCAACACGCTCCTCATCTACGAGTCGAAGCTCATGAAGGCCGAGATCTTCACCGTGACGCTGGACGGGCTGACCTATCCGAACCCACCGGTGGACACCGACGTGTGGCTCACGATGCTGCGCGAGCACACGCTTCAGTACGAAGCCCAGCCGTACCAGCAGCTCGCCGCCGTCCACCGCGCCGCCGGACACGAACACACCGCCCGCAAGGTCCTGATCGCGCAACAGAAGGACCTGCGGCACCGCGGCGACCCCGGCAACAAGCTCTGGCACTGGTTCCTCGGCGTCACGCTCGGCTACGGCTACAAACCCTCCAGAGCGGTCGCCGGACTGCTCGCCACGTTCCTGCTCGCGCTCTGTCTCGTGTGGACAGCGGGCGCCCACAACGGCTTGTCACCGGCCAAAGATCGCCCAGCTGACGCCTGTTCACCGGTGAACAGAATCAGTCTTGCGGCGGATCTCGCGATCCCGCTCGTCAAGTTCGGCGGCTCACCGAGGTGCGAACTGGCGAACGGACCAGCCGGGCAGTGGGCGACCGGAGCAGGGTGGGTGGTGCAGATCCTGGGGTGGTCGTTCGCCACGCTGAGTGTCGCGGGCTTTACCGGACTCGTCCGCAAAAGCTGACGAACTGTCACGTCTGAATGAGACGAGGGCCCGCCCACCTGGGCGAACCCTCGTTGGACAAGAGCCGGCGAGGGGAATCGAACCCCTAACCTTTCGCTTACAAGGCGAGTGCTCTGCCAATTGAGCTACGCCGGCCTGGCTCGTGTTCGCGAACATGGTAAGCGTCCGTTGCGGTTGCTACCTGCGGCGAACGGTCTGCTCTCAGTGTGATCGGATTGCTCCGGTCGGAGTCAGGCCAACCAACTGAGTGGATCAAAGCGCCGGAGGGGCCGCCTTGACCAGGTCAGGAGGGTAACCAACGGACAGTGATCATGTCCTCCTTTTCGGGTCGCCCGATCGGAGGTGGCAGACGCCACAGCAACAGTCGAAGGACTCCGCACGATCACACGACGGAGGTGCACGAGATTTCCACGAACAACCTGCACGGCCCCTCGCTTCCCGACGACACCACTGTTCACCTGGTACTCGATCTCGCCCTGAAGATCGGCGAGGTGCAAATGGCCAGTGGAGCGGGTGCGGCAGACGTAACTGCGACGATTCTCTCGGTCACCGAGAGCTATGGACTTCCGCACACCGAAGTCGACGTGATCTACACCTCAATCAGCGTGTCTTGTCATCGCGGAACTGACGCTCCACCGATCACTGCGGTACGGGTCGTCCGGCAACGCAGTCTCGACTACACGCGACTGGCCGCCGTCGAGCACCTCGTGCGCAATCTCGGGCCGATCGAGGACGCGCACGCGCAGCTCGAGGACATCACCAACGCCAAGCACCCGTACCCGCGCTGGGTCGCCACCGCCGCCTGGGCCGGCATGGCCGCGGCCGTCGCGTTCCTCGTCGGCGGCGGGCTGCAGCTCGCGCTCACCGCCGCGATCGTCACCGCCCTGATCGACCGGGTCGGCCGGATCCTCAACCGCCGTGCGCTGCCGTTCTTCTTCCAGCAACTCGTCGGCGGTGCACTCGCCACGGGTGCTGCGCTGACCGTCTTCGCGACGAAGCTGCTGCCCGACGTCCGGCCCAGCCTGCTCGTCGCCGTCGGGATCGTCGTCCTGCTGTCCGGGCTCGCACTGGTGAGCACCGTCCAGGACGCGATCTCCGGCTACAACGTCACCGCCGCCGGCCGCACGGTCGAGACCGTGCTGCTCAGCGCCGGCCTCATCGCGGGCGTCGCGATCGCGATCCGCACGGCCGTCCACTTCGGACTGGAAATCCGGCTCACCGACCCGTTGCCGCCGCTGATCTCCGCGGTGCCGATGCAGTTCGCGGCCGGCGCGGCGACAAGTGCGTTCTTCGCACTCGCCTGCTACGCCCGGCCCCGCGCGCTCGTCGCCGCCGCCATCTCCGGCGCGATCGGCACCGCCTCCTACGGCCTCGTCACGAGCTTCGGCCTCGACGTGCTGCTCGGGTCCGCGGTGGCCGCTGCGATCACCGGGTTCGGCGGCGCGACGATGACCCGCCGGCTCCGCATCCCGACGCTCGTCGTCGTGCAGGCGGGAGTCGTTCCGCTGCTGCCCGGCTGGACCACCTACCGGGGGTTGTTCCAGCTCACCGCGGAGGGTGATCCGGCCGGTCTGAGCACGCTGGTGTTCGCGAGTGGTATTGCTCTCGCCCTGGCCGGAGGGGTGGTGTTCGGCGAGTACCTGGCTCAACCGGTGCGCACCGGACTCGGCCGTTTGGAGCGCAAGTTCGCTGGTCCGCGCATGTCCGGGCCTCTCAAACCCACCAAGCGTCGGTTGGAGTGAACGTGGCTGTGACGGGGGTTACACGACACGCCTCGGACACGTGTCCGCACTAGCCTCAGAAATGTGAGCATGGACATTGGCGAGAACGGGGCGGAATTCGTAGTCGTGGCCAACCGGCTCCCGGTTGACCTGGAGCGCTTGCCCGACGGGACAGAACGGTGGAAGCACAGCCCTGGCGGGTTGGTGAGTGCGCTTGAACCATTTCTCCGCTCACACAGCGGCGCCTGGGTCGGCTGGCCCGGTGTGGCCGACGCGGACGTGGCGCCGTTCGAGGACGACGGCCTGCTGCTGCACCCCGTCCAGCTGTCCGCGAAGGACGTCGAGGACTACTACGAGGGTTTCTCCAACGGCACGCTCTGGCCGCTCTACCACGACGTCGTCGCGCAGCCCGCGTTCCACCGGCACTGGTGGAACGCCTACCGGCAGGTCAACCAGCGGTTCGCCGACGCGACCGCGAAGATCGCCGCGCAGGGCGCGACCGTGTGGGTGCAGGACTACCAGCTGCAGCTCGTCCCGGCGATGCTGCGCGAGCAGCGACCCGACCTGAAGATCGGTTTCTTCCTGCACATCCCGTTCCCGCCGGTCGAGCTGTTCATGCAGCTCCCGTGGCGCACGGAGATCATCCGCGGCCTGCTCGGCGCCGACCTCGTGGGCTTCCACCGGCCCGGCGGCGCGCAGAACTTCCTCTGGCTGGCCCGCCGCCTCGTCGGCCTGGAGCCCAGCCGCGGCACCGTCGGTGTCAGGACCCGGCCAGGTGTCGTGCAGGTCGGCGACCGCACGGTGCGCGTCGGCGCGTTCCCGATCTCGATCGACAGCGCTGGTCTCGACGCGGTGGCGCGGCGCAAGGAGACGCAGGCCCGCGCGAGGCAGATTCGAGAGGATCTCGGCAACCCCAAGCGCATCCTGCTCGGTGTGGACCGTCTCGACTACACGAAGGGCATCGACGTCCGGATCCGCGCTCTGTACGAGCTGATCGCGGACGGACGCGTGGACCCGGAGGACGTCACGATGGTCCAGCTCGCGACGCCGAGCAGGGAACGGGTCGACCACTACAAGACGATGCGCCAGGACATCGAGCAGTCGGTCGGCCGGATCAACGGCGAGTTCGGACGGGTCGGCAAACCCGTCGTGCACTACCTCCACCAGTCGGTCAACCGCGAGGAGCTCGTCGCGTTCATGAGCGCGGCGGACGTCATGGTCGTCACGCCGGTTCGTGACGGTATGAACCTCGTGTGCAAGGAGTACGTGGCCTGCCGATATGATCTTGGTGGAGCTCTGGTGCTCAGCGAGTTCGCCGGCGCTGCCGCAGAACTGACCAGTGCGTTCCTGGTGAACCCCCATGATCTGGACGGTGTCAAGAACGCACTGCAGGCCGCCCTCGACATCGATCCCGCTGAAGGCCGCCGTAGGATGCGCGCGCTGCGCCGCCAAGTCCTCACCCACGACGTTGACCGCTGGGCAAGGTCGTTCCTGGAGGCGTTGGGCACGCAGACCTCGGTCTGAATCCTTTCAGATCCCATGACCCATCGAGTGCTCCAGGAGGGGCGTTGACCGCCGAGGCCCTCCCCGCCGACCTGCGGCGAGCGATCTGTCAGCTCGCCCGCACCCCGCGACTGCTGGTCGCCAGCGACTACGACGGAACACTCGCGCCGATCGTGAGCGACCCGGAGCAGGCCCGCCCGCTCCCGGAGTCGGTGAACGCGCTGCGTTCTCTCGCGAGCCTGCACGAGACCACTTCAGCAGTGATCTCCGGTCGCGCGCTGCGCGACCTCGCCACACTCTCCCGCCTGCCGGGAGAGGTTCACCTGGTCGGCTCGCACGGCTCCGAGTTCGACGTCGGCTTCGTCCACGCGCTGGACGCGAACGCCAAGGCGTTGCTGCGCCGCATCGAAGCCGACCTCGAAGAGATCGTCGACGGCCACGAGGGCGTGCACCTCGAGGTCAAGCCCGCCTCCGTCGCCGTGCACGTGCGGCGCGCGGAAGCGTCGGTCGGCGAGTCCGTGCTGGACGCCGTCCGCTCCGGCCCGTGCACCTGGGAAGGTGTGCAGGTCACCGAGGGCAAGGCCGTGATCGAGCTCGCGGTCGTCGAGACCGACAAGGGCCACGCCCTCGACATCCTTCGTCACCAGGTCGGCGCCACCGCGGCGATCTTCCTGGGCGACGACGTGACGGACGAGAAGGCCTTCGCGCGCCTGCACGGCCCCGACCTGGGCATCCGGGTCGGCGCCGGTGAGTCGCTCGCCCAGCATTACGTGAACGACCCCTCCGACGTCGCGACGGTGCTCGCGTTCCTGCTGGAGGAGCGCCGGGCGTGGCTGCACGGCGACCAGGCCGTGCCAATCGAGCGGCTGACCATGCTCGCCAACGAGCGTTCGGTCGCGCTGGTCACGCCGGACGCGAAGGTCAACTGGCTGTGCCACCCGGAGCCCGACTCGGCCGCGATCTTCGCGGACCTGCTGGGCGGACCGGCGGCCGGCCACTTCTCGATCAAGCCGGAGCACGGGTCGCTGCCACTGGGCCAGCGCTACCTGCCGGGCACGATGATCGTGGAGACCCGCTGGTCGCGACTCCTGGTGACGGACTACCTGGAGCACGACCTCGCCTCGCACCGCACCGACCTGATCCGCCGGATCTCCGGCTCGACCAACGCGGTGATCACGTTCGCGCCGCGGCCCGAGTTCGGCCAGGTGCCGGTGCGGTTCCTGCGCGAACGCGACGGTCTGCGCGTGGTCGGCACCTCGGACCCGATGGTGCTGCGTTCGCCGGGCGTCGACTGGGAGATCACCTCCGACGGCGTGCAGGAGACCGCACGTGCGGTCGTGCGGCCGCGCGAGGGTGCGCCGGTGTTGCTGGAACTGCGTTGCGGCACCGACGACCTCTCCGAGCACGCGTTGCCGGAAGCCGTCCGGCGTGACCGTGCGGCCGGCTACTGGTCGGACTGGGCGGCAGGGCTCAAGCTCCCGCCCGTGCAGACGGACCTGGTGCTGCGCTCGGCGCTGACGCTGCGCGGCCTGGTGCACAAGGAGTCCGGTTCGATCATGGCGGCGGCCACCACGTCGCTGCCGGAGGAGCTGGGCGGTGTCCGCAACTGGGACTACCGCTACTGCTGGCTGCGTGACGGCGCGATGACCGCGGCGGCACTGGTGTCGGTGGGCTCCTTCGCGGAGGCCGACGGCTTCCTGGCGTGGCTGCACGGCGTGCTGGAGACCATCCCCGGCCCGGAGCGCCTGCACCCGCTGTACACGTTGCACGGCACGCAGCTCGGCGCCGAGGCCGTGATCGACACGCTGCCGGGCTACGCGGGTTCGCGTCCGGTGCGCGTCGGCAACCTCGCGAACCAGCAGGTGC